>NZ_POUD01000016.1 GCF_003236395.1 Nonomuraea aridisoli
CGTCGGGACACGCGCAGACGGGCACGGCCGCCCCACCTCGCTCGCGACCCGTCCGAGCGCGGCCGTGCCCGTCTGCGCGTGTCCCGACGGCATCCCGAAGGAGTCCTCGACCGACAGCGCCCGCACCCTGCCGTCGATCCAGTACGGCCGAGGCTGGTGGAAGGCCAGCTTGGCGATCGCGTTCACCGCCGCCGCCAGCAGCACGGTGAGCCCGAGCCGCAACGCGAACGCCGGATTGACGCACCAGTAGAGCACCGGCAGGCAGAGCAGGAAGAACGCGTCCGCCCCGAACACCGACACCAGCTCCAGCACGGGCCGGACCGCGTCGGGCCACCCCTGAAGCCAGACGATCGCCCCGAGCTCCGCCTCGCGCACCTCATCCACGAATGTCACGCCGTCGATCGGACCACACCGTGCCAGATCACCGCGAAACGACACGCCCACGAACTCCGCCGCCCAATCACGCCCGGAGCGGCACATCGTGCGCGCCGGGCGAGGAGCGGGTCAGGGAAGCCTGCGGAGGAGGGCCAGGAACATGGCGTCGGTGCCGTGGCGGTGCGGCCAGAACTGGGCGTGCGGCCCGTCGCCGAGCGCGCCGACCTCGGGCAGGTAGGCGCGGGCGTCGAGCTGCTCGACGTCGTCGCGGCGCGCCAGCACGTCACCGATGACCACCCGGGTCTCGGCCAGGTGCGGCGAGCAGGTGACGTACGCCACGACACCGCCGGGCCGTACGGCGTCGAGGGCCGTGCCGAGCAGGCCGCGCTGCAGCTTGCCCAGGTCGGCGATGCCGGCCGGATCGCGCCGCCAGCGGGCCTCCGGCCGCCGCCGCAGCGCGCCGAGCCCGGTGCAGGGCGCGTCGAGCATGACCCGGTCGAACACGCCCGGCCGCCACGCCGGCTCGGTGCCGTCAGCGGTGATCACAGCCGCGTCCCGGGTGGTCTCCCACACCAGCCGCGCCCGGTGATGCTGCGCGTCGGACGCCAGCACCCGGGCCCCGCCGGGGAACGCCTCCGGCGCGCCCTCCTCGCCCGGCGCGCCGGCGTCGTCCAAGGGGCGCGCGAGGTCGCCGTGGGTGGCGATCGCGTCGAGGAGCCCGGCCTTGCCGCCGGGGCCCGCGCACATGTCGAGCCACAACTCGCCGTCCCCGTCGCCGTCGATCGGCACGCGGGTCAGGGCGAGCGCGACGAGCTGGCTGGCCTCGTCCTGCACGGCGGCGCGTGTCTCCGCCACGGCCTTGACCTGCCCGGGGTCACCCTCGCGCAGGTAGGCGGCGTAGGGGGAATAGCGGCCTGGCATGGCGCCGGCCGCCTCCAGCTCCTCCACGGAGCTGCGCCCGGGACGCGCCACCAAGGTCACCAGCGGCCGGGCGTTGTCAGCCTCCAGGAGCTCGGCCAGCTCCTCGGACGACCCCAGCGCGTCGCGGAACGCCGAGACGATCCACCGGGGGTGACCGTGGGCGACGGCGAGGTGACCGACCGGGTCGTCGGCGGCGTCGGGTGCGATGATCGGCAACCACTCGTCGAGCGTCCTGGAGCCGATCTTGCGCAGCACCGCGTTGACGAACTTCGCCGCGCCCGGGCCGACGCGCAGGCGTACGAGGTCGACGGTGGTGCCGACGGCCGCGTGCGGCGGGACGCGCATGCGCAGCAACTGATGGGCGCCGAGCCGCAACGCGTCGAGCACGTCGGGGTCGGGCTCACGGTCGCTGCACATCTCGATGACGGCGTCGTACGTGCCCAGCCCGCGCAGCGTGCCGTAGGTGAGCTCGGTGGCCAGCGCGGCGTCGCGCCCCTTGACGCCCCGGTCGCGCAACAGCCGAGGCAGCAGCAGGTTGGCGTAGGCGTCCCGCTCTCCCACGGCGCGCAGGACGTCGAACGCCGCGTTGCGCGCCGGATCACGCGCCGGCCGCCGCGCACGCCCATCGCCGCCTGAGGACCGCCCGGTCCCTTGGCGCCGTCCGGAACCGCCGCCGGCTCCCTGAGGACGCCGTGGGCGGTCGTCGCCGTTCCCGGATCCCTGGCCCCTGCTCGTCATGCCCTCGAACCTTCGCCTACGGCCTGGACGGCAGGCCGCCGGGCATCGTGTACGTGACCGGCTTCGGCGCCGCCCTCCGCGCTCCAGAAGGCACGACCCGTCACCCGAAGACCTCTTCACCCTCGGGACGGACTCCGCGGGCCCACTCCCCCGCGCCCATCAGCCGCTTGCCCTGTGGCTGCACCTCGCCCAGCTCCACCGCGTGGGTGGCCGTGCCGACCAGCACCGTCGTCTTGGTCGCTGCGATCCGGCCGGGCGCGAGCCGCTCGCCGGGGACCACGCGGACCGGCCCCACCTTCACCCGCCGGCCGCGGAACTCCGTCCAGGCGCCGGGGTTGGGGGTGCAGGCCCGGACGAGCCGGTCGACGTGCATGGCGGGCTTCGCCCAGTCGATCCGGGCGTCGTCCACGTTGATCTTGGGCGCGATGGTGACCCCGTCGGCGGGCTGCGGCCTGGCCTCCAGGGTGCCGTCCTCGACGCCGTCGAGGGTGGCGGCGAGCAGCCCCGCCCCCGAGACCGACAGCCGCTCCAGCAGCGTGCCGCTCGTGTCGGTGGCGCGGATCTCCTCGGTCACGACGCCGTAGACGGGCCCGGCGTCCAGCTCCTTGACGATCTGGAACGTGGTCGCACCGGTGATCTCGTCGCCGTGCAGGATCGCGTGCTGCACGGGAGCGGCCCCGCGCCAGGCGGGCAGCACGGAGAAGTGCAGGTTGATCCAGCCGTGCCGGGGCACGTCGAGCGCCGACTGCGGCAGCAGCGCGCCGTACGCGACCACCGGGCAGCAGTCGGGCTCCAGCGCCCGCAGCTGGTCGAGGAAGGCGGGGTCGCCGGCCTTCTGCGGGCGGAGCACCTCGATGCCCGCCTCCTCGGCGAGCGCCGCCACCGGCGACGGGTGGACCTTGCGGCCACGCCCCGACTGGGCGTCAGGACGGGTGATCACGGCCACGACCTCGTGGCGGGGCGAGTCGATCAGGGTGCGCAGGGACGGCAGCGCCGTCTCGGGTGTGCCCGCGAAGACCAGACGCATGCTCTTACAGCGCCTTTCCGCCGGTCGGGTGGGGCGAGGCCTTGATCACCGGGGCGGACAGGCCGCTCCACTCCGCCTCGCGCACGGCCTTCATGGCGAGCTTGCGCTGCTTCGGGTCCATGCGGTCGATGAACAGGATGCCGTCGAGGTGGTCGGTCTCGTGCTGGAAGCAGCGCGCCATCAGGTCGGTGCCCTCCAGCGTGATGGGCTCGCCGTACACGTTGAAGCCCTTGGCCACGGCGCGGACGGCGCGCGGCGTCGGGAACGCCAGGCCGGGGAAGGACAGGCAGCCCTCCTCGCCCTCCTCGTCGATCTCCGGCGACAGGTCGAGGTCGGGGTTGATCAGGTGGCCGAGCTGCTCGTCGACGTAGTAGGTGAACACCCGCAGCCCGACGCCGATCTGCGGGGCCGCCAGGCCCGCGCCCGGCGCGTCCATCATCGTGTCGGTGAGGTCTTTGACCAGCTTGCGGAGCTCCTTGTCGAAGTCGACGACCGGGGCCGCCGGGGTACGCAGCACCGGATCTCCGAACAGCCGGATCGACTGGATCGCCAAGGGGTTCACTCCGTTCGTCGAGCGTGGATCAGCCGCCCAGTTTAGTGCAGGTATGGACCGTCTACCGGCCCGCGCCCTGCGAGCGCGCGTGCGCGAGCGTACGGGCCTTCAGCGCGGCCTTGCGCGCCGCCTTCACCACGGCCTGGTCGTCGTGGGCGGAGGCGAGCATGTCGAGCACGGCGATCGTGTCGGGGTGGCCGACCGCGGGCATCTCGCCGACCAGCCGGATCAGGTCTTCGCCCGGCTCGGGCGTGTCGATGCGGCCGGCGGCGGGCCCCGACATGTGCATGAGGGCCGCGAGGGAGTCGACCGCGATCCAGGTGTGGTCGTCGGGGCCGAGCGTCGGCGCGTCGAGGTCGCGGATGTGCAGCCAGGAGGCGGCGTAACGGCGCATGAGCGGGTGGTCGAGCGCCTGCCGGACGGGCGCCTCGGCCTCCGGGCCCAGCTCCTCCAGGATGGCGCCGACCGCGCCGCGCTGGCCGGCGGTGCCGGAGGCGGCGATCTCGATGAGCTCGCGGGCGGCGGACTCGGGCGAGCGGCGCTCCAGCCACCCGGCGACGGCGCTCTGCGTGGCGCTGCCGTTGACCAGGGCCGCCACCAGCTCGGCCGCCGACAGGTCGGCGAACACCTCGACCTCGGCGGTGGTCGGCGCGTCGTGGCCCTCGCGCAGCAGGTCGCGGCGGATGGCCCACACCCCGAGCGGGGTGAGCGCGGTGCGCCCCGCCGCCGTCTGCTCGACCAGCCCGCAGTACGTCAGCAGCGACAGCGCCTCCAGCAGCTCGGCCGGCAGCGCGGCGGCCAGCTTGCGCAGCTCGGCCGGCCCGGGCGCGCAGGCCACCTCGTGGGACTGCAGGATGCCGCGGGCGAGGTTGGCGGTGGCGACGCCCGAACGTACGGAGTAGATCGTGGCGAGCATCTCGGCGAGGTGGCCGTCGACCACTGCCGAGCCGGTCAGGCCGTCGTCGGCGCGGTCGAGGACGTCCATCACGACGCCGTCCCAGAACTCCAGCGTGGCCTCGACGGTGAGCCGCATCGACAGCGGCCCCCGCGACGCGCGCCCGCCGATGATCTGCAGCAGGCCGGTGTTGACGGCGACGATCCAGATCAGGCGCAGCCGGGAGGCGGGCACGCCGAGCTCCGCGGCGGCGGCCGCGGCGTCGGCCTCGGTCAGGTGACCGTCGGGCGTGACGGCGCGGGTGCCCGTCCAGCCGGTGAGCCGGATGGCGTCGGCCACCAGCGGCACCTCGGGCACCGCCCGGGCCAGCTCGGCGTCGGGCGCCAGCGGGACCGGCGGGAACGTCAGCGCCTCCCGCTCCGCGCGGGTCTCCTCAGGGGGCCGCGGAGGCACGACGGCCTGCTCATCGATCAGCTTGCGCAGCTCGGCGAGGTCGAAGACGTTGTTTGCCACCCACGAAACTTACTGCACAGCGGTCACGGGAGCGTACTCAACGGATGGCTCGGGAGCGGGCTTTGAACGCCGCCTTGCGCGCGGCCTTGGCGACCGTGCCGTCGGTGATGGAGCGCCCGAGGAGCTCGAGGACCTCGACCACGTCGGGATGGTCGACCCGCCACATCTCCTCGATCACGTGGGCGGGTGGGCCGGAGGCCGCCATGTTCTCCGCGAAGATCTCCGGATCCTCCTCGGCCGCGGGCATGGCCAGGGCGAGCATGTCGACGCTGACCCACAGCAGCTCCTCCTGGGTGAGCGCCGGCGCGGGCAGCCTCCTCGCGGCCAGCCAGTGGATGACGTGCGGACGCAGCTCCTCGTCGTCGAGGAACGCCCGCACCTGGGCCTCGGCCTCGGGGCCGAGCCGGTCGACGATGGTGATGGCGATGCCGCGGGCCACGGCGGGCGCGCCCGAGGCGGCGGCGAGCAGCTCGGCGGCGGCCTCGCCGGGGTCGCGACCGGCCAGCCAGCGGGCGATGTCGGCCTCGGCCAGCTCGGTCGGCACGCCTTCGAGCAGCCCTTCGATGAGCTCGTGGGCGTCGGCCTCGGCCAGGTCGGGGGCCAGCGGGGCGTCCACGCCGAGGGCCAGGTAGTGTTCGCGCAGCGCCCAGAGGGCGTGCGGGGTGAGCTCGGCGGTGTCGCCGTCGGTGTCGACCATGCCGCTCCAGGCCAGCCGGTCGAGCACGGCGGGCAGGTCGGCGGGGGTGTCGCCGGAGATCTCGTCGAGATAGTCGCCGATCACGGTGACGGGCACCCGCACCTGGAGGCGGTAGAGCATGTCGAACAGGTCGTAGAGGCCCTCGTCGATCTCGGGCGAGCCGGTGACCGCGCCGCCGGTGTCGTGGTCGAGCATCCGGGCCACGCGCTCGGACCAGGCGTTCAGCGGGTCACCGCCGGCCGGCAGCGGCTCCTCGGCCAGCATCGGCACGCTCGCGAGCGCCGCGCGCAGCTCCTCCGGCCCGGCCAGGCGCACGGCCGGCAGCGGCGTGCAGCCCGGGCAGTCGCAGGGTGCCTCGCCGAGGTCGGGCAGCTCCCCGGCGGGGATGGCGACCGACTGCTCGAGCGACTCGGGGCCGATCGAGCTGAACAGGCTCTTGGCCATGCCGAAGTTCGCCGGGTCGGCGAGGGCCTCGACCATGCGGGGCGCGATGTCGTCGAGCCGCTCGTGCATGCCCGCGGCGGCCGGCGGGCTCACCTTGCCGGCCTCGCGGAGGTAGTCGACGAGTGTGCGGGCCGCGGCGACGGTCTCGGGCGCGCTCTCGGGCGGCGCGATGACCTTGCGCGGGTAGATGGACAGCAGCAGCTCGTCAAAGGTTTCCGGGGTGAAGTCACCCAGTTCGTTGACGTTCAGGTAGTCGCTGGCGTAGTCGCAGAGCAGGCGGACCTCGTCCGCGTCAACCTCGACGCCCCGCGTGCGCCCCCAAGCACGCAGGTCGTCGATGGCTTGGTTCACCCATTCGATCGACACAGAGGCACGCTAACGGCTGGCCAACGGATGAGCGAATCGGGGAAAGCGTCTAAATCAGGTCGAGAGGGTCGACACTCACCCTCACGACATCAGGCGTCTTACGCGCCGCACGCACCCCGCTGGCACCTTTGAGCGCGGCGGCCAGGGCGGCGCCGCCGGACCGGCGTACCCGGATCATGGCGCGCTCCTGCCCGGAGTCGTCCAGCGGGACGGGACCGAGCACCTGGGCATCGGGCGGGAGGCGTACCTCGTCGAGCATCTGCCGGACCGCGGCGGGCGCGCCGGTGAGCGTGGCCATCCGCACGGCGGGCGGGAACCCCAGCTCGGCGCGGTCGCCGAGCTCGCGCTCGGCGTGACCGACCGGGTCCCACCTGATCAGAGCCTGTACGGCGGGCAGCCCGGCGTCGCCGAGCACCACCAGCTCGGCGGCCGGCCGCAGGAGGGCGGCGGCGTTCATCCACCGGCGCACCGCCTCCTCGCCCGCCCGCAGGTCGGCCCGGCCGAGCAGGGCCCACCCGTCGAGCAGCACGGCCGCCGCGTAGCCGCACTCGGCCACCGGCTCGGCTCCCGGCGTGGCGACGACGAGCGCGCGGGCGTCGGGAACGGTCGCGAGCACGCCGTCGCGCCCCGAGGTGCGGACCGGCACGGACGGGAAGGCCCGGCCGAGCTCCTCGGCGGTGCGGCGGGCGCCGGTGACCACGGCGCGCATCCGCGGGCTGCCGCACGACGGGCAGCGCCACGCCGCGTCCACCCGGCCGCACCAGCGGCAGTAGGGGGCCGTGTGGCCGGCTCTGAGCGCGAGGGGCCCGTGGCAGCGCGGCTCCCCCTCACCCGCATGCGGCACCGCGCGGCCCTCCTGCGTCCCGGCCGGCGCCTCCGGCCACCCCGGCGGCATGCCGACCGGCCCGCTGGGCGTCTTTCCCCGTACGTCCGCCCGCTCCACCGCGCCGCCCAGCGGGATCGCCCCCGCCATCGCCGCGCCGGCGTCCGGGGGCTGGACGCGCCTGGTCGGGGGCAGGACGCAGCGGGCGGGCGTACGGCAGTGGCGGCAGGCCAGGGCGGGCAGGTAACCGCGCCTCGGCACCTGCACCAGCACCGGGCCGCGCTCCAGTCCGTGGCGCAGCGCCCGCCACGCGAGGCTGGGCAGCCGGGCCTGCCGCGCGGCCTGGTCCTTGGCCAGCTCGGCGTCCTCTCCCGCGGGGCGTACACGGGGGGCGAGACTCCTGATCGTCGTACGGGCGGCCACGATCGGCCGGGCCCAGCCGGTCGCGACGAGCTGGGTGGCCTCGGCGGTGCGCGCGTAGCCGCCGATCAGCATGGCCGCACCGGCCCGGTGGGCGCGCAGCCCGAGCACCTCGCGGGCGTGCGGGTAGGGGGCCAGCCGCTCGGCGTGCAGGTCGTCGCCGTCGTCCCAGACGGCCACCAGGCCGAGATCGGCGACGGGGGCGAACATGGCGGTACGGGTGCCGACGACGGCGCGTACGTGGCCTCTCAGCACCTTCAGCCACCGCCGGTACCGCTCGGCCGGGCCGAGGTCGGCGGTGAGCGCGACGTGCCTCCCGGGGCCGAGGATCCGGGCGAACGCGGCGTCGGCCAGCGCGACGTCCTTGCCGTCGGGCACCACGACGACCGCTCCCCTGCCGCCGTCGAGGGTGGCCAGCACCGCCTCCGCCAGCTCCGGCGCCCACCCCCTGGCCCCGGGCAACGCCGACCACACGGCCCGCGGGGCGCGCCCGTCGCGCAACGCCTTCAGGAACGAACGCCCGGCCGGATACGCGTCCCACGCGCTCCCCCCGGCACCGTGCGAACCCTCCCGCGCGCCCTCACGCGACGCCTCGGCCGCTCGTGAGGGTTCGGGGGCCGGAGAAGACGGCTCGGCTTCTCGTGAGGGTTCGGCCGCCGATGAAGACGCGTCGGGCGCCGGGGAAGACGGCTCGGTCGCTCGTGAGGGTTGGGAGGCTTGGGCCGGTTCGGCTTCGGCCTTGGCGTGGCGCGGCGGGATCGCCACGCGCAGCACGTCGGTGAGCGTGCCCGCGTACCGGTCGGCGACCGCCCTGGCCAGGCCGGCGATCTCCGGGGTGAGCACCCGCTCCGGGGAGACCACGCGTTCCAGCGGGGTCAGCCGGCCCTCGTGGTCGCTCGCGCCGACGCGTTCGAGCAGGAACCCGTCGACGAGCTTGCCCGCGAACCGCACCCGCACCCGCACCCCGGGCTCGGCGGTCTCGTGCAGGGTGGCGGGCACCAGGTAGTCGAAGGGCCGGTCGAGGTGCGGGAGCGGGCTGTCGACCACGACCCTGGCCACGGGCCGCTCGGGCGCGGCCACGGGGGCCCCTCTGGTGTCCTTCGCCGACACCGGGGGCCGCACGGCTTCGAGCGGCAGGAGGGCGTCGTCGGAGGAGTGGGTCACGCCTAACGTCTACCAGACCCCGCCACCCGCGACGTCCACCGCGCACCGGGACCACCTGCGGAAAGCACACGGACCGGTGCCGCGTCATGACGAAGCGGCACCGGTCGGGCAGGGCTCCCGAGGCAGGGCCCCGAGGCAGGGTCCCAAGGTAGGGCTCCCGAGGTCGGCCGGGAGCCGGACGGTCAGAGACCGGCGGCGTTGCGCAGGGCCTCGGCGCGGTCGGTGGACTCCCAGGAGAAGTTCTCGCGGCCGAAGTGGCCGTAGGCGGCGGTCTCGGAGTAGATCGGGCGCAGCAGGTCGAGGTCGCGGATGATGGCGGCCGGACGCAGGTCGAACACCTGGAGCACGGCCTCCTGGATCTTCTCCACGGGCAGCTTCTCGGTGCCGAAGCACTCGACGAACAGGCCCACCGGCTCGGCCTTGCCGATGGCGTACGCGACCTGCACCTCGCACCGGTCGGCGAGACCTGCGGCCACGACGTTCTTGGCGACCCAGCGCATGGCGTAGGCGGCCGAGCGGTCGACCTTGGACGGGTCCTTGCCCGAGAAGGCGCCGCCGCCGTGGCGGGCCATGCCGCCGTAGGTGTCGATGATGATCTTGCGGCCGGTGAGGCCGGCGTCGCCCATGGGGCCGCCGATCTCGAAGCGGCCGGTCGGGTTGACCAGCAGGCGGTAACCCTCGGTCTGCAGGTCGAGGTCGGCTAGCACCGGGTCGACCACGTGCTCCTTGATGTCGGGCGTCAGCATCTCCTTGAGGTCGATCTCCGCCGCGTGCTGCGTGGAGACGACCACGGTGTCGAGCCGGATCGGCGTGTCGCCGTCGTACTCGATCGTCACCTGGGTCTTGCCGTCGGGACGGAGGTAGGGCACCGTGCCGGTCTTGCGCACCTCGGACAGGCGCTGGGCGAGCCGGTGGGCCAGCGTGATCGGCAGCGGCATCAGCTCGGGGGTCTCGCGGCAGGCGTAGCCGAACATGAGGCCCTGGTCGCCGGCGCCCTGGCGGTCGAGTTCGTCGTCGTCGCCGTCGACGCGGTGCTCGTAGGCGTTGTCGACGCCCTGGGCGATGTCGGGCGACTGCGCTCCGATGGACACCGACACGCCGCACGAGGCGCCGTCGAAGCCCTTGTGGGAGGCGTCGTAGCCGATCTCCAGGATCTTCTCCCGGATGACGCCGGGGATGTCGACGTAGGTCTCGGTCGTGACCTCGCCTGCGACGTGGACCTGGCCGGTGGTGATCAGCGTCTCGACCGCGACCCGGCTCCTCGGGTCGTCCTTGAGCATGGCGTCGAGAATCGCGTCACTGATCTGGTCGGCGATCTTGTCCGGGTGGCCCTCTGTGACCGACTCGGAGGTGAACAGGCGACGTGACAACTCAGTGGCTCCTCATGCAGCGGCTGCTGACGGATGTCAGGCCCGGGGCGGATGGACGTGCCCGGGCCTGGCCGAAGTCTAGCCCTACCGGGCACCGAGTCGCGAAACCGTCCACCTACTGTCTCCTATCACAGTTCGGGCAGCGGATCGGGCGGGAGACTCTCCGGCGCGAAGATCTCCGCGTCGGCGGCCGAGACCACGGAGGCGTACTCCTCGTCGAACTCGAACACCCGGGAGCCGAGCTCGATCACCGGCCCGGGACGGATCGGGCCCAGCCGGGTGTGTCGCGGGAACTCTGCGACCACCGACACCGGCCGGTCGGTGCGCAGCGTCCGGGTGGCGAGCACGGATATGGCCGAGGCGGTGACGACGATGAGGAAGTTCCCCGAGCCCGCCGGCCCCGCGGAGAAGGCGGGGAAGACATAGTGGATCTCCCCTTGGTCGCCGAGCAACGTCCTACAACGATCTCTGACAGCAGAACCCACCGGCATTCCATCCCCCTTTGCCCCAAGTATCCGCAGGCGTACGGGGGTGTCGCAACAGGTGATCGAGTAACTGCTTATAAACGGATTGCACACCGAATGAGCGGCGTGTCCGTTTATCGGGATTGAACGTGTCAGGAAATGCGGGCGGCCACCAGGTCCCACACGACGTCGGCCAGATCCTCCTTGGGCCCGAACGGCACCTCGACCGGCTCTCCGCCGGCCACCAGCACGGTGGCGGCGTTGTCGGGGGTGCCGAACGCCAGCCCCTCCCCCACCTGGTTGACCACGAGCAGGTCGCAGCCCTTGCGGGCGAGCTTGGCCTGGCCGTTGGCGAGCACGTCGTCGGTCTCGGCCGCGAAACCCACGATCACGCCGGGCGCCTCGGCGCCGGCCTGCGCGTCCCGGGCGGCGCGGCGGCGCTCGCCCAGCTCGGCGAGGATGTCGGGGTTCTTCG
Source organism: Nonomuraea aridisoli (assembly GCF_003236395.1). GTDB lineage: Bacteria > Actinomycetota > Actinomycetes > Streptosporangiales > Streptosporangiaceae > Nonomuraea > Nonomuraea aridisoli. Next base: position 11,246 of record NZ_POUD01000016.1, read on the forward strand.
TCAGCAGGATGGGCTCGGGCTCGCCGTCGGTTTTCTTGATCTTGGAGTCCTGGCGTGTCGCGGGCCGGAAGTCGGCCACCGCGGCGGCCATGACCACCGCGTCGGCGCCCGCCGAGGCCTCGAGCACCGCCTCACGCAGCTCGGCCGTCGACTCCACCCGGACGACCTTGGCGCCGGCGGGGTCGGGCAGCGTCGTGTTGGCCGCCACGAGCGTCACCTCGGCGCCCCGGGCGACGGCCGTACGGGCCAGGGCGTAGCCCTGCAGGCCCGAGGAGCGGTTGCCGATGAAGCGCACCGGGTCGATCGCCTCGCGCGTGCCGCCGGCGGAGATGACGATCTTGCGCCCGGCGAGGTCGAGCGGACGGCCGCGCAACACGCGCAGGCAGACCTGGAAGATCTCGGCCGGGTCGGGCAGCCGCCCGGGGCCGGTGTCGGCGCCGGTGAGCCGCCCCACGGCGGGGTCGATGACGACGGCGCCGCGCTCGCGCAACGTCGCGACGTTGGCCCGGGTCGCGGGGTGCTGCCACATCTCGGTGTGCATCGCGGGCGCGAACACCACCGGGCACGTGGCCGTCAGCAGGGTGTTGGTCAGCAGGTCGCCGGCCAGCCCGTGGGCCGCCCTGGCCAGCACGTCGGCGGTCGCGGGCGCCACGACGACGAGGTCGGCCCCCTTGCCGATCCGCACATGGGGGACCTCGTGAACGTCGTCCCAGACCTCGGCCGAGACCGGGTTGCCCGACAGCGCGGCCCAGGTGGGCGCGCCCACGAACTTGAGGGCCTCGCGGGTCGGGACGACCCGCACCTCGTGCCCGGACTCGGTGAACAGACGCAGCAGCTCACACGCCTTGTACGCGGCGATGCCGCCGCTGACCCCCAGGACGACCTTCATCGAAGGGGTCAGACCGCGCCTTCGATGGGCTCGGCGTTGAGCAGCCCCTCGGAGACCTCGCGCAGCGCGATGGACAGCGGCTTCTCCTGAGCGTGCGTCTCGACCAGCGGCCCGACGTATTCCAGCAGGCCCTCGCCGAGCTGGGAGTAGTAGGCGTTGATCTGGCGGGCGCGCTTGGCACCCATGATCACCAGGGAGTATTTGCTGTCGACGATGTCGAGCAGCGCGTCGATCGGCGGGTTGGTGATGCCCTCCGCGGCCGGGGTGGTGCCTGCCACGATTGTCAGACCTCTCGGTTGGTGGTTGTCGTGACCCCCTGAGGGTCAGTCATCAAGGCTATCAGCCGGTGGCACACGTCTTGGACACTCGTGTTGACCAGGGTGAGGTCGAATTCGCCCTCGGCGGCCATCTCGATCCGCCCGGCCTCCAGCCGGCGCGCGATGACCTCCTCGGGCTCGGTGCCGCGCCCGCGCAGCCGCTTCTCCAGCTCCTCCCAGCTCGGAGGGGCCAGGAACACCAGCAGCGCCTCGGGCATGCTCCTGCGCACCTGCCTGGCGCCCTCGAGGTCGATCTCGAGCAGCGTCGGGACGCCTTCGGCGAGCTTCTTCAGCACCGGCTCGCGCGGGGTGCCGTAGCGGTTGCCCGCGAACTCCGCCCACTCCAGCAGTTCGCCGGCCTCGACCAGCCGGTCGAACTCCTCGCCGTCGACGAAGAAGTAGTGGACCCCGTTGACCTCGCCGGGCCGGGGTCTCCTGGTGGTCACCGAGACCGACAGCCACACCTCGGGGTGTGCCCGCCGGAGCTCGGCGACGACCGTGGACTTGCCGACGCCTGACGGCCCTGACAGGACCGTCAGCCGCCGCTCGCTCAAGGGCAGGAAGTCGTCCTCCGCTCCCGATCCGAGCGCCTCATAGGCACTGACGTCGCCGGACCAGGACCTCTCGGTCACTTCCTACCCCCCGTTGAACCTGCGCTTTCGTGTGGAACAGAGACTAGCTCTCGTTGCCACCGAACTCGCGCTCGAGGGCGGCCCTCTGGTTCGCGCCGAGACCCCGCACGCGGCGGGACTCGGCGATCGCGAGCCGCTCCATGAGCTGCTTGGCGCGGACCTTGCCGACGCCGGGGAGCGATTCCAACAAAGCCGACACCTTCATCTTGCCGATGACGTCGTCGGTCTGCCCATCCTTGAGCACCTCAGCCAGAGAAACCGCGCCATGCTTGAGCCGGTTCTTGACCTCGGCACGCTCTTTACGGGCCTTTGCAGCCTTCTCCAGGGCTGCGGCGCGCTGCTCGGGGGTCAGGGGAGGAAGAGCCACGCCGGGTCACCTCGAATTTCTGTCGATGTACTCGGACGGGAAGGGAAACTAGCTGGTCATCGCCCCCTAAGCAACGTCAAGAGCGGTTTCTCTCGCGACAAAATCCACTTCATCACTGTGCGTGATCGTAAAATCACCTAGTGCTGATCAAATCGCCCTCACTTCCCCCTTCGCGCGCCGGCTCGCGCCAGGGTCGCGAAGTGCGGTGATGATCGCGCCGGCAGCGCCGCCCGATGTCCGAAACCCCGTCCAGACCTGGGCCGAAACCCAAACGAAGATCGCGTTCGACATGCCTCACGCATGCCTTATGATCTTGTGCGCGGGCCTCTTCCGGGTCTCCGCGGCGCCGCCTCCACGGCGCCGTCGCGATGCCGTCCTGATGCCGTCCTGATGGCGTCCTGATGCCGTCGCGGCGCCCTCGCGGCGCCCCGGAAGTCCCGCCGTCCCGGCTTCCCGCGTCACGGTTCGTGACGGTCGCGGGTCAGCTGAGCGCCTGGGCCGTATGGATCAGGTGGACGTGCGTGAACGCCTGCGGGAAGTTGCCGAGCTGACGTTCCATGACCGGGTCGTACTCCTCGGCGAGCAGGCCCACGTCGTTGGTGAGGCCCAGCAGCCGCTCGAACAGCTCCGTGGCCTCGTCCTTGCGGCCGAGGAGGGCGAGCACCTCGGCCAGCCAGAAGCTGCCGGCGAGGAAGACTCCCTCGGCGCCGGGGAGCCCGTCGATGTCGTTGTGCCCGGAGGTCGGATAGCGCAGCAGGAGGCCGTCCGCCGTCAGCTCGCGCTGGATCGCCTCGACCGTGCCGGCGACCCGCGGGTCGTCCGGCGGCAGGAAGCCGACGATCGGGATGATGAGCAGCGCCGCGTCGAGCTCGCGCGAGCCGTACGACTGGGTGAACGTGCCGCGCTCGGCGTCGAAGCCCTTCTCGCAGACCTCGGCGTGGATCCGCTCCCGCAAGGAGCGCCAGCGCTCGACGGGACCGGGCCGGCCGAACTCCTCGACGGCGCGCACCACACTGTCGGCCGCCGCCCACACCATGACCTTGGAATGGACGAAATGCCGCCGCCGGCCGCGGACCTCCCACAGGCCCTCGTCGGGCTGGTCCCAGCCGCGCTCGAGGAAGTCCATCAGCTTGGAGACCGTGGCCCAGGCATAGGCGTCGGGCGCCGGCATCCCGTGCTTGCGCGCCTGGTACATGCAGCGCAGAACCTGGCCGTAGACGTCGAGCTGGAGCTGGCTGACGGCGTCGTTGCCGATCCGCACCGGCCGGGAGTCCTCGTAGCCGGAGAGCCAGTTCAGCGTCTGCTCGGGGAGGCGCCGCTCGCCTGCCACCCCGTACATGACCTGGAGGTCCTCGGGGCGGCCCGCTATGGCGCGCAGCAGCCACTCCAGCCAGGTGGCGGCCTCCCCGACGTATCCGGCCCTGGACAGGGCGTCGAGGGTCATGGCGGCGTCGCGCAGCCAGCAGTACCGGTAGTCCCAGTTGCGTACGCCGCCGATGACCTCGGGCAGCGACGTGGTGGGCGCCGCCACGATGCCACCGGTCGGGCTGTAGGTGAGCGCCTTGAGCGTGATGAGGGAGCGGACCACGGCGTCGCGCCATGGCCCCGCGGCCCGGCTGTGGGAGACCCACTCCTCCCAGAACCGCCGGGTCTTGCCGAGCTGGTCGACGGGATCCATGGGGTCGGGTTCCGGCAGGTGCGAGGGCTGCCATGCGAACACGAACGCCCGGCGTTCCCCCGCGGCGATCGTGAACGTCCCGTGATGCCCGTGGCCGTCGCCGTTCAGGAGGACGGGCGTGTGGATCCAGACCGAGTCGGGACCGCCGATGGCGTGGAGGTGGCCGCCGATGAGGCGGCTCCACGGCACGATCCTGCCGTAGTCGAACCGGATGCTGATCTTCACGGACATGTCCACCGTCCCGGACACGCCCTCCACGATCCGGACCAGGTCGGGGTTGGCGTGCTGGGGAGGCATGAAGTCGATGACCTTGACGGTCCCGGTGGAGGTCTCCCACACGGTCTCAAGGATCAGCGTGTCGCCGGCGTACGCGCGTCGGGTGGCCGTCTCGTGCCCGGCGGGGGCCAGCCGCCAGAACCCGTTGGAGTCGTCGCCGAGGAGCCTGGCGAAGCAGGCGGGCGAGTCGAAGCGGGGAAGACAGAGCCAGTCGATCGATCCGTCGCGGCCGACGAGGGCCGCCGACCGCGTGTCCCCGATGAGGGCGTAGTCCTCGATCCGCACGCGAACCCCCTACCCCGCGTCCCCGCCGACCGCCGCCATCTGCGCAAAACCTCACCCAAACGATGGGATGCCCCACATGCCACGACGGACTGCCGTACCGGGCGCTCATCTAGAAGCACGGCCCCCGCGACTGCCTCGATCGCGATCGACATGCCGCAGGCGAACCGCCGCTCGCAGTACGGGCACTTCAGGTCCAGCGAGTACATCTGTACCGTCCCAGGGCGGCCCCGGCCCCGGCGTTAGTCGCCGGCGTGCCTCTTGAGCTCCGGCGGTGAACGCACGCCACGGCTGGGGGTTCGGTCGGGACGGCGACCAGGCCGCCGCGTACAGCACGCTCCAGCACCCCCCCGGGGGCCCCGGTCAGTGAATGCGCGCCGCCCGCCGACTCCCGACCGCGCACATCTTGGGCGGGACCGTCACCTCGGGATGCGCCGGGCCCGTGCGGACGTGGCCCACCGTGGCGTCTGGCGCGCCTCCACGTGCTCGCGCACGCTGCCGAGCGCCGCAGCGCTCCCGAAGGCGGACCGCCGCTCCTGATGGGAAACTTCAGGCCCGGCGGGTACATCTCGTACTCCCGGAGTCGCCCGCGGCCAGGCGTTGCTCACGGACGCGCCTCCCGAGCTCCGCCGGTCGGCACGTAGGCGCGCGACCCCGACGGCGACCGGGCCGCCGCGGGCGGCGCCTCTCCCGTCACTGCCGGTCGGTGGGTGCGCCGGCTCCCGGCCGCGTGTTGCTTGGACGGTCGAGGCCGGCGGAGGTGACAGGGGTGTACCGCGGCGGGGTCAGGAGGCGCGGCGGAGGGAGGCGGCGATGGCCGCGGCGGCGGCGCCCGGGTCGGGGGCGGCGGTGATGGGGCGGCCGATGACGAGCAGGTCGGCCCCGTCGGCCAGGGCCTGCTCCGGGGTGGCCACCCGCATCTGGTCCTGCGCGTCGGCCCCCTTGGGACGCACGCCCGGCGTGATGAGCGTGATCCCGTCGCCCACCTCGGCCCGCACCGCCGACACCTCGTTGGGCGAGCACACCAGCGCCGTGGCGCCCGCCTCGACCGACAGGACGGCCAGGCGGCGAACGGCGTCGTCGGCCGGCCCGGCGATGCCGATGCGGCCGAGGTCGGACTCCGACAGGGAGGTCAGGATGGTGACGGCGGCGATCTGGGTGTGCGGCGCGGCCTCCACGGCGGCCCTGATCATGGCGGGCCCACCGGCGGCGTGCACGGTCAGGATGGACGGCCGCAGCCGCGCCACGGCCCGTGAGGCCCCGGCGACGGTGTTGGGGATGTCGTGCAGCTTCAGGTCCAGGAAGACGGCGACGCCGCTGGCCCCCCGCACGGAGGCGATCACGTCGGGGCCGTAGCGCAGGTAGAGCTCCAGGCCCACCTTCACCGTGGTGACGTGCGGCGTGACCAGGGCGGCCCACCGGGCGGCGGTCTCCAGGTCGGGGGCGTCGAGAGCGACGGCGATGGGTGCGGGGGTCAACAGGTGCGCTCCGGGGATTCGGGAGTCAAGGCGTGCTCTCCTCGGTGTCTACCAACAGGTGCCGGGGCGCGCTCCCCGGCGGGCGGTGCGCCAGGCCGACGGCGTCGGCCAGGCGCTGGAAGCCGCGGGCCCGGAGCAGGTCCTCCAGCTCGCGTTCGATGCGCAGGCAGGCGTACGGGTCGTGGAACAGCGCCGTGCCCACGCCCACCACGCAGGCGCCCGCGAGGACGAGCTGGAAGGCGTCCCGGCCGGTCATGACGCCGCCGATGCCGATGATCGGCACCCCGGGGAGGGCGGCGTGGACCTGCCAGACACACCGTACGGCCAGCGGCAGGATGGCCGGCCCCGACAGGCCGCCGGTGACGGCGGCGAGCGAGGGCCGCAGCGCCTCGGTGTCGATGGCCATGCCCAGCGGATTGTTGATCATGGACAGCGCGTCGGCCCCGGCGTCCACGCAGGCCCGCGCGACGGCGACGATGTCGGCCACGTCGGGCGCGAGCTTGGCGACGACCGGCACGTCGTAGCGCATGATCGAGCGCACGGAGGCGATCACCTCGGCCGCGGCGCTGCCCTCGCGCGCGAACACGCGCCCGCGGTCCTCCATGTTGGGGCAGGAGAGGTTGACCTCCAGCGCGGTGACCCCGGGCGCGTCGGCGAGCCGGCGGGCCAGCTCGGAGTACTCGGCGACGGTGCCGCCGCCGATCGAGACGATGGTCTTGATGCCGCGCTGGGCCAGCCAGGGCAGCTCCCGCTCCAGGAACGCGTCGATGCCCGGCCCCTGCAGCCCGACGGCGTTGAGCATGCCGGAGGGCGTCTCGGCCATGCGCGGCGTGGGCCGGCCGGCGCGCGGCGCCATGGTGATCGAGCGGGTGGTCAGCGCGCCGAGCCGGTGCAGGTCGAAGAACTGCGCGAGCTCCCGGCCGGAGGAGGCGCAGCCGGCGGCCGTGGTGATCGGGTTCGCCAGCTCCACGTGCGCCAGAAATGTCCGCATATCAACCGACATGTCGCACACCGCCTCCGGGGGCGCCGAGCGCGTCGAACGGGATCGTGCCCACGTCCTCGAAGCGCACCCGCTCCCCGCGGAACACCGGCCCCTCCGCGCACGCCCGGACCATCCTGGTGGCCCCGTCGTCGCCGATGACCGGCAGCACGCACGTCATGCAGACGCCGATCCCGCAGGCCATCGACTCCTCCACCGCCACCTGCACCGGGATGTCGAACTCCATCGCCACCGCCGTCACCGCCCGCAGCGTCTCCATCGGCGCGCACGCGTAGACGGCGTCGGCCCGCGTGTCGGCGATCACCGACGGCAGCGCGTCGGTGACCTTGCCGCGCAGGCCGAGCGAGCCGTCCTCGGTGGTCAGCGTGGTCGTCGTCGCCATCCGGCGCGCCCGCATCGCCCCGAACACCCGCTCCGCCCCGGCCCCGCCGAGCACGAAGTCGACCCGGCAGCCGCGCGCCAGCAGCGCGTCGGCCAGCGGGAAGAGCACGGCGGAGCCGTACTCGGAGCCGACCAGCACGCAGTGGGCGGGGTCGCGGGGCAGCGGGAACGGACGCCCGAGCGGCCCGACGAGGTCGAGCGTGTCACGGGCGCGCCGCTCGGCCAGCCAGGCCGTGCCGGGGCCGCGCGTGGTGAAGACGAGCTCGACCGTGCCGCCGTAGTCGGACTTCACGTCGTGGATGGACAGCGCGCGGCGCGTCACCATCGACGTGTGGGGCCCGCCGACCGCCACCGAGACGAAATGACCGGGGCGGTAACGCTCGGCGATGCCGGGCGCCACCACCGTCAGCGCATGGTAGGCGTCGACCCGGCGCGTCGTCAGCACCGTGCCCGTCACCTGCACCGGTGTACCGGCCAGTCGTCTTCACCTCCCGTGCCCGGGTCAGCCCCGGAGTGCCCGTGCGTGTTCCTGCAGCGACCGTACGCCGACGTCGCCGCGCACGATCGCCTGGATGCCCGCCGCGGCGGCGGCGAGTCCCGCGACCGTGGTGATGCACGGGATGCCGCGCAGCACGGCGGCCGTGCGGATGTCGTAGCCGTCGAGCCGCGGCCCCGACTCGCCGAAGGGCGTGTTGACGATCAGGTCGACCTCGCCGTCGAGGATGCACTGCACGCTCGTTGGCTCACCTCCGGGCCCCGGTCCCTCGCTGTGCTTTCGCACGATCTTGGCATGGACGCCGTTGCGGCGCAGCACCTCCGCGGTGCCCTCGGTGGCCAGGATCTCGAAGCCCAGGTCGGCCAGCGCCCTCACAGGGAAGATCATCGCACGCTTGTCCCTGTTGGCGACGGATACGAACGCGCGTCCCTTCGTCGGGAGCTCGCCGTAGGCGCCCGCCTGCGACTTGGCGTAGGCGATGCCGAAGAACTCGTCGATGCCCATGACCTCGCCCGTGGAGCGCATCTCGGGCCCGAGCACGATGTCGACGCCGCGGAAGCGGTTGAACGGCAGCACGGCCTCCTTGACCGCGATGGACGCCTCCATCGGCAGCGTGCCGCCGTCGCCGGTGGCGGGCAGCATGCCCTCCGCGCGCAGCGAGGCGATCGAGGCGCCGAGCATCACCCGGGCCGCCGCCTTGGCCAGCGGCGTCGCCGTGGCCTTCGACACGAACGGCACCGTACGGCTGGCGCGCGGGTTGGCCTCCAGCACGTACAGGACGCCGGCGGACATGGCGTACTGGACGTTGAGCAGGCCGCGCACGCCCACCCCCGCGGCGATGGCCTCGGTGGCGGCGCGGATGCGCTTGATGTCGTGGCTGCCGAGCGTGATCGGCGGCAGGGCGCAGGCCGAGTCGCCGGAGTGGATGCCGGCCTCCTCGATGTGCTCCATGACGCCGCCGAGGTAGAGCTCCTCGCCGTCGTAGAGGGCGTCGACGTCGATCTCGATCGCCTCGTCGAGGAACTTGTCGATCAGCACCGGGTGGCCGCCCTCCTGAGCCGACATGTACCGGGTGAGGGTGTCCTCGTCGTAGACGATGGCCATGCCCGCGCCGCCGAGCACGTAGGAGGGGCGCACCAGCACGGGGTAGCCGATCTCCTCGGCGATCTCCACGGCCTCGGCCACGGTCAGCGCGGTGCCATGGCGGGGCGCGGGCAGACCGGCCTCGGCCAGCACCCGCCCGAACGCGCCGCGCTCCTCGGCCAGGTGGATCGACTCGGGCGAGGTGCCGACCACGGGCACGCCCGCGTCCTTCAGCGCCTGCGCCAGGCCCAGCGGCGTCTGCCCGCCGAGCTGCACGATCACGCCCACGACCGGGCCCGTCTGCTGCTCGGCGTGGACGACCTCCAGGACGTCCTCCAGCGTGAGCGGCTCGAAGTAGAGCCGGTCGGAGGTGTCGTAGTCGGTCGAGACGGTCTCGGGGTTGCAGTTGACCATGACGGTCTCGAACCCGGCCCGCGACAGCTCGAACGAGGCGTGCACGCACGCGTAGTCGAACTCGATGCCCTGCCCGATGCGGTTGGGCCCGGACCCGAGGATGATCACCTTCTCGCGCTCGCCGGGCGGCACCTCGGTCTCCACGTCGTAGGTGGAGTAGAGGTACGGCGTCCTGGCGGCGAACTCGGCGGCGCACGTGTCGACGGTGTTGTAGACCGGCCGCAGCCCGAGGGCGTGACGCAGGTCGCGCACCCTCGCCTCGTCGATGCCGCGGATCTCGCCGATCTGCGCGTCGCTGAAGCCGAGGTGCTTGGCGCGTTCGAGCACCTCCGAGGTCAGCTCGGGCGCGGCGGCGACCGTCTCGGCCTCCTCGTGGATGCCGAAGAGCTGGTCGATGAACCACGGGTCGACGCTGGTGGCGTCGTACAGCTCCTCAGGGGTGGCGCCCGCCCTGATGGCCTGCTGCATCGTGCGCAGCCGCCCGTCGTGCGGGACGCGGCAGCGCTCCAGCAGCTCCTCCTTCGGCGCGAGCGGGCCCGCCCAGGTGAAGGACGACTCCTTCTTCTCCAGCGAGCGCAGCGCCTTCTGCAGCGCCTCGGGGAAGGAACGGCCGATGGCCATGGCCTCGCCGACCGACTTCATGTGGGTGGTGAGCGTCTGGTCGGCGCCGCGGAACTTCTCGAACGCGAAGCGCGGCACCTTCACCACGATGTAGTCGAGCGTCGGCTCGAACGAGGCCGGCGTCTCCTTGGTGATGTCGTTGGGGATCTCGTCGAGCGTGTAGCCGACGGCCAGCTTGGCGGCGATCTTCGCGATCGGGAAGCCGGTGGCCTTGGAGGCGAGGGCCGACGAGCGCGACACGCGCGGGTTCATCTCGATGACGATCATGCGGCCGGTGCGCGGGTCGACCGCGAACTGGATGTTGCAGCCGCCGGTGTCGACGCCCACCTCGCGGATGACCGCGATGGCGACGTCGCGCATGTTCTGGTATTCGCGGTCGGTCAGGGTCAGCGCGGGCGCGACGGTGACGCTGTCGCCGGTGTGGACGCCCATCGGGTCGATGTTCTCGATGGAGCAGACGATGACGACGTTGTCCGCCTTGTCACGCATGACCTCGAGCTCGTACTCCTTCCAGCCGAGGATCGACTCCTCCAGGAGCACCTCGGTGGTCGGGGACGCGTCGAGCCCGGCGCCGGCGATGCGCCGCAGGTCGTCCTCGGTGTGGGCGAACCCGGAGCCGACACCGCCCATGGTGAACGACGGCCGCACCACCACGGGGTAGCCGAGCTCCCCGGCGGCGGCCAGGCACTCGTCCATCGTGTGGCAGATGACCGAACGGGCCGACTCGGCGTTGAGGCCGTGCTCGCGGGCGACCTTGGCGACGATCTCCTTGAACCGCTCGCGGTTCTCCCCCGCCTGGATGGCGTCGAAGTCGGCGCCGATCAGCTCGACCTCGTACTTGTCCAGGACGCCCGACTCGTGCAGGGCGACCGCGGTGTTGAGCGCGGTCTGCCCGCCCAGCGTCGGCAGGAGCGCGTCGGGCCGCTCCTTGGCGATGATCTTCTCGACGTACTCGGGGGTGATCGGCTCGACGTACGTGGCGTCGGCGAACTCCGGGTCGGTCATGATCGTCGCCGGGTTGCTGTTGACGAGGATGACGCGGAACCCCTCGGCGCGCAGCACGCGGCACGCCTGGGTGCCGGAGTAGTCGAACTCGCAGGCCTGACCGATCACGATCGGCCCCGAGCCGATGACCAGGACGGACCTGATGTCCTCACGCTTGGGCACGGCTCATGACCTCACAGAACTCGTCGAACAGGTAGGCGGCGTCGTGCGGCCCGGCCGCGGCCTCGGGGTGGTACTGGACGCTGAAGGCGGGCCGCTCCAGCAGGCGCAGGCCCTCGACGCAGCGGTCGTTGAGGTTGACGTGGCTGACCTCGGCCGGCCCGAAGGGCGTCTCGAACGGCCCGTCGAGCGGGGCGTCCACGGCGAACCCGTGGTTGTGGGCGGAGATCTCCACCTTGCCGGTGCGGACGTCCTGGACCGGCTGGTTGACGCCGCGGTGGCCGTAGCGCAGCTTGTACGTCGACAGCCCGAGGGCCCGGCCGAACAGCTGGTTGCCGAAGCAGATGCCGAAGAACGGCACCCCGGCCCCCAGCACCTCGCGCAGCGCCGACACGTCGGCCGTGGCCGGGTCGCCCGGCCCGTTGGAGAAGAACACGCCGTCGGGCTTCACCGCCATGATGTCGGCGAACGTCGCGGTCGCGGGCAGCACGTGCACCTCGCAGCCGCGCTCGGCCATGCGCTGCGGCGTCATGCCCTTGATGCCGAGGTCGACCGCCGCCACGGTGTAGCGCCTGCCGCCGATGGCCGGCACGACGTAGGGCTCGGTCGTGGCCACCTCGGCGGCCAGATCGGCTCCTTCCATGCCCGGTGAGCGGCGTACGCGCTCGACCAGCTCCTCGACCGGCTCGGACGGCGCGGTGAAGATGCCGGCGCGCATGGCGCCGCGCTCGCGCAGGTGGCGGGTCAGGGCGCGGGTGCCGGGGATCGCGATCCCGACGACGCCCTGCTCCTTGAGGTAGTCGTCCAGCGAGCGGGTGGCCCGCCAGTTGGAGACGATGCGGGACGGCTCGCGCACGACGTATCCGGCGACCCAGACGCGCCGGGACTCGGGGTCTTCGTCGTTGACGCCGGTGTTGCCGATGTGGGGCGCCGTCATGGCGACGATCTGACGGTGGTAGGAGGGGTCCGTGAGGGTCTCCTGGTAGCCGGTCATGCCGGTGTTGAAGACCATCTCGCCGAACGTCTCGCCCTCGGCGCCGTACGGGGTGCCGTGGAAGACGCGGCCGTCTTCCAGGACCAGCAGCGCTGTGTTCAAACCAGCTTCCCTTCGAGAACGGTCGGCCTGCCGCGCAGGAACGTGGCCACTACCCGGCCGGGCAGCGTCATGCCCTCGTAGGGGGTGTTCCTGCTCTTGGACGCGAAGGCGGACGGATCCACCTTGGTGCGTACGGACGGGTCGTAAAGCGTGATGTTGGCGGGGGCGCCCACCTGGAGCGGCTGCCCCTGCCCGGTCAGGCGGCCGATGCGGGCCGGCACGACGGACATGCGCTGGGCCACGCCCGCCCAGTCGAGCAGGCCGGTCTCCACCATGGCCTCCTGGACGACGCTGAGCGCGGTCTCCAGGCCCACCATGCCCATCGCCGCGGCCGACCACTCGGTCTCCTTGTCCTCGACCGGGTGGGGGGCGTGGTCGGTGGCCACGACGTCGATCGTGCCGTCGGCCAGCGCCGCGCGCAGCGCCTCGACGTCGGCGCGGGTGCGCAGCGGCGGGTTGACCTTGTAGATCGGGTTGTAGGCGCCCACCGGCGACTCCTCGACCAGGTCGTCGGTGAGGAGCAGGTGGTGGGGGGTGACCTCGGCGGTGATGTTCCAGCCCTTGGACTTGGCCCAGCGCAGGATCTCGACCGAGCCCGCCGTGGAGACGTGGCAGACGTGCAGCCGGGAGCCGACGTGGGCGGCCAGCAGGCAGTCGCGGGCGATGACCGCCTCCTCGGCCACGGCCGGCCAGCCGGTGAGGCCGAGCCTGCCGGAGACGACGCCTTCGTTCATCTGGGCGCCGGAGGTCAGCCGCGGCTCCTGGGCGTGCTGGGCGACGACGCCGTCGAACGCCTTGACGTACTCCAGGGCGCGGCGCATCAGCACCGCGTCGTCGACGCACTTGCCGTCGTCGGAGAAGACGCGCACGCGGGCGGCGGAGTCGGCCATGGCGCCGAGCTCGGCGAGCTGCCTGCCCTCCAGGCCGACGGTGACGGCGCCGACCGGGTGGACGTCGCAGTGGCCGAACTCCCGGCCGAGCCGCCACACCTGCTCGACCACGCCGGCGGTGTCGGCGACGGGCGAGGTGTTGGCCATGGCGTGCACGGCGGTGTAGCCGCCGCGGGCGGCGGACTGGGTGCCGGTCTGCACGGTCTCGGCGTCCTCGCGGCCGGGCTCGCGCAGGTGGGTGTGGAGGTCGACGAGCCCGGGCAGCGCGATCGCGCCCCCGCCGTCGACGCTCTCCGGCCCCTCGAGCCCCGGCCCGATCTCGGCGATCACGCCGTCCGCGATCCGGAGATCCACCGGCTCGCCGCCCAGGATCCTGACATTTCTAATGATCATGCGATCTCTCCCCCGAGCAGCAGGTACAGGACGGCCATACGGATGGTCACCCCGTTGGCGACCTGCTCGACGATCGTGGAGCGCGCCGAGTCGGCCACCTCGGCGGCGATCTCCATGCCCCGGTTCATCGGCCCCGGGTGCATGACGATCGCGTCGTCGGGCATCTTCGCGAACCGGTCGCGGTCGAGGCCGTAGCGGCGGGAGTATTCGCGCTCGCTCGGGAAGTACGCGGCGTTCATCCGCTCCTTCTGCACCCGCAGCATCATCACCGCGTCGGACTTGGGCAGCACCGCGTCGAGGTCGTACGACACCTCGCACGGCCAGCTGCCGACCGAGACGGGCAGCAGCGTGGGCGGGGCCACCAGCGTCACCTCGGCGCCGAGCGTGTGCAGCAGCAGCACGTTGGAGCGGGCGACCCGGCTGTGCAGCACGTCGCCGACGATCGTGACCTTGCGCCCCTCCAGGCCGCCCAGCCGGCGGCGCATGGAGAAGGCGTCGAGCAGCGCCTGCGTGGGGTGCTCGTGGGTGCCGTCGCCGGCGTTGACCACGCTGCCGTGCACCCAGGTGGCCAGGCGGTAGGGGGCGCCGGAGGCGGAGTGGCGGATGACGACCGCGTCGGCGCCCATGGCCTCCAGGGTGAGCGCGGTGTCCTTGAGCGACTCGCCCTTGGACACGCTCGACCCCTTGGCCGAGAAGTTGATCACGTCGGCGGACAGCCGCTTGGCCGCCGCCTCGAACGAGATGCGCGTGCGGGTGGAGTCCTCGAAGAACAGGTTGACCACCGTGCGCCCGCGCAGCGTGGGCAGCTTCTTGATGGAACGTTCCGAGACTCGCGCCAGCTCCTCGGCGGTGTCGAGGATGAGCAGGGCGTCGTCCTTGGCCAGGTCTCCCGCGGAGATCAGGTGCCGGTTCACCGGGCGCCCTCCTTCATGAGCAGGACGGCGTCGCGGCCGTCGATCTCCTCCAGGTAGACCTTGACCTTCTCGCTCTTGGCCGTCGGGAGGTTCTTGCCGACGTAGTCGGCGCGGATGGGCAGCTCGCGGTGGCCTCGGTCGACCAGCGTGGCGAGCTGCACGGCGGCGGGACGCCCGAGGTCGTTGAGCGCGTCGAGCGCGGCGCGCACGGTGCGGCCGGAGTAGAGCACGTCGTCGACGAGGACCACGACCCTGCCGTCGATGCCGTCGGGCGGCAGCTCGGTGCGGCCGAGCGGCCGGGCGGGCCCGCGCCGCAGGTCGTCGCGGTACATCGTGATGTCGATGGAGCCGACGGGGGTCTTGACGCCTTCGAAGCGTTCGATGCGGTCGCCGAGCCGGCGCGCCAGGGTGGCGCCGCGCGTCGGGATGCCGAGGAGGACGACGTCGCCCGCGCCCTTCGTGCGCTCGAGGATCTCGTGCGCGATGCGGGTCAACGCCCTGTGGATGTCCGGGGCCTCGAGAACGGCCCGCGAATCGGACATGACGAAATCTCACCACCTTTCCCGCCTCACGGGACGGGTCTTAAAGGATTGGTCGCGAAACACAGTACCAGGGGCTACCAGCCACAACGCGCGCACCCTCCGCGGCGCGGATTCCAGCTCAAGCCCGAGAACCGGTAATTTCCCGTCCCCCTCTGCGCCCGCGCGGTGTCGGCGCGCCCGCGGCGGGGCAGATCACAGGACGTCCTGGGCGGCGCTTCCCCGGGACGCGTACGAGGGACGGGCCCTGCGGGCGTGAGGCCGCGTCCCCGAGGGGGATACAGCAGAGATGGCATTTCATGTCGATTCCGAGGTGGGGCGGCTGCGGCAGGTCCTGCTGCACACCCCCGACCTGGCGCTCAAGCGGCTGACCCCGACCACCAAGGACGCCTTCCTCTTCGACGACGTGCTGTGGGTGCAGCGCGCGATCGAGGAGCACGAGGAGTTCGCGAAGGTCCTCACCGACCACGGCGTGCGCGTGCACCTGCTGGCCGACCTGCTCAGGGAGACCGTCGAGATCCCCGAGGCGCGCAAGCACATCCTCGACTCGGTCGTGGACGAGCGCTGGCTCGGCCCGGTGGCCATCGACGACATCCGCAACACCCTCGACGGGATGGACGCGGCGACGCTGCAGCTCTACCTGACCGGCGGCATCACCAAGCGGGAGATCGTCGAGATGGGCTGCGAGCCCAAGGCGGTGACCTTCCACGCGCTGGCCGACGACGACTTCATCCTGCCGCCGCTGCCCAACCACCTGTTCACCCGTGACACGTCCTGCTGGATCTACGACGGCGTGTCGATCAACGCGATGCGCAAGAAGGCCCGCATGCGCGAGACGGTCAACATGGAGGCCGTCTACATGTACCACCCGTTGTTCGCCGGCGGCTTCAACCGGCCCGGCGAGGGCGGCTACCACTGCTGGCTGCCCGGCCGGTCGATGGCGCCCGCCACGCTGGAGGGCGGCGACGTGCTGGTCATCGGCCGCGGCGCGGTGCTCGTCGGCATGAGCGAGCGCACCCAGCCGCAGGCGGTCGAGATGCTCGCCCAGCGGTTGTTCAGGGCCGGCTCGGCGCAGCGCATCGTGGCGCTCGACATGCCGAAGGCGCGGGCGTTCATGCACCTCGACACCGTGATGACCATGCTCGACGTGGGCGTGTTCACCAAGTACGCGGGCCTCGGCATGCTGCCGTCGTACACCATCGAGCCGGGCGACACCCCCAAGGAGCTCAAGGTCACCGACCACCCGCCGCAGGACATGCACAAGGCCATCGCGCACGCCCTCGACCTGCCGGACATCACCGTCCTGACTCCCACCCAGGACGTCTACGCCGCCGAACGCGAGCAGTGGGACGACGGCTGCAACGGCCTGGCGCTGGCGCCCGGCCTGGTCATCGCCTACGAGCGCAACACCACGACCAACAACCACCTGCGCGACAACGGCATAGAAGTGATCACGATCAGGGGCAGCGAGCTCGGCCGGGGGCGCGGGGGGCCGCGGTGCATGAGCTGCCCGCTCGAACGTGACGGCGTCTAGGGGGACCTGATCCGCATGACAGTCGACCTGCGTAACCGCTGCTTTCTCAAGGAGCTCGACTTCACGCCCGCCGAGCTCGGCCACCTGCTGCGCCTGTCGGCCGAGCTGAAGGCCGGCCGGCGGGCCGGCGACGAGCGGCAGCGGCTGCGGGGCCGGCACATCGCGCTGGTCTTCGAGAAGGCTTCCACCGGCACCCGCTGCGCCTTCGAGGTGGCCGCCCGCGAGGAGGGCGCGTACGTGACCTCCATCGACGCGGCGGGATCGGAGCTCGGCCACAAGGAGCCGGTCGGCGACACCGCGCGGGTGCTGGGCCGGATGTTCGACGGCATCCAGTACCGGGGCGGCGCGCAGGCGCGGGTCGAGGAGCTCGCGGCGCTGGCCGGCGTGCCGGTGTGGAACGGCCTGACCGACGAGTGGCACCCCACGCAGACGCTGGCCGACCTGCTCACCATGCGCGAGCACTCCGGCCGGCCGCTGCACGACCTGTCGCTCGCCTACCTGGGCGACACGCGCAACAACGTGGGCCGGTCGCTGCTGGTCGCGGGGGCGATGTTCGGCATGGACGTGCGGATGGTCGGCCCGCGGGCGCTGTGGCCCGACCCCGCCCTGGTCGTCGAGCCCGCCCAGCGGGTCGCCGCGGAGACCGGCGCCCGCATCACCCTGACCGACGACGTCACCGAGGGCGTCAAGGGGGCCGACTTCCTCTACACCGACGTGTGGGTGTCGATGGGCGAGCCGCCCGAGGTGTGGGACGAACGCATCAAGCTGCTGCTGCCGTACCAGGTCAACGAGCTGGTGGTGGAGTCCACCGGCAACCCGGGCGTGCGGTTCATGCACTGCCTGCCCGCCCTGCACAACCCTCGCACGCGGGTCGGGCGCGAGGTCTACGACCGGACGGGGCTCGACGCGCTGGAGGTGACCGAGGGCGTCTTCGAGTCGCCGCGCTCGATCGTCTTCGACCAGGCCGAGAACCGGCTCCACACGATCAAGGCGATCATGGTCGCCACGCTGGGAGGCTGAATGCGGGTCATCGTGGCACTGGGCGGCAACGCGGTCCTGCGGCGCGGCGAACGCCCCGACGCCGACGTGCAGGCCGCCAACGTCCGCACGGCCGTCAAGTCGCTGGCCAGGCTCGCCGCCGAGCACGAGCTGGTCATCACCCACGGCAACGGCCCCCAGGTGGGCATGCTGGCCCTGGAGAGCGCCGCCGACCCGGCGCTGAGCCGGCCGTACCCGTTCGACGTGCTGGGCGCGCAGACGCAGGGCATGATCGGCTACTGGATGCAGCAGGCGCTGCAGAACGCGCTGCCCGGCCGCCAGGTCCTCGCCATGGTCACGCAGACGCTCGTGACGGCGGTCGACCCGGCCTTCGCGAACCCGACCAAGTTCGTCGGCCCGGTCTACGAGCAGGAGGAGGCCGAGAAGCTGGCCGCCGAGCGCGGCTGGACCGTGCGGCCCGACGGCGGCCAATGGCGGCGCGTGATGCCCTCCCCCACCCCGCAGCGCATCGTGGAGACCCGGCTGATCCGCCGGATGCTCGGCCTGGGCGTGATCGTGGTGTGCGCGGGCGGCGGCGGCATCCCGGTCGTGCGCGACGAGAGCGGGCGGTTGTCCGGCGTGGAGGCCGTCGTGGACAAGGACCTCACCGCGGCGATGCTGGCCGAGAGCCTGGAGTGCGACGCGTTCCTCAGCCTGACCGACGTGCCGCGCGTGATGCGCGGCTTCGGCACGCCGCAGCAGACGGAGATCGGCCACACCACGCCGCACGAGCTGCGCGCGCTCGACTTCCCCGACGGCTCGATGGGGCCGAAGGTGGAGGCGGCCTGCCGGTTCGTGGAGACCACCGGCGACATGGCCGCCATCGGGCGGCTGGACGAGGCCGAGAACATCCTCGCCGGCACCGCCGGGACGATCATCACGCCCAACGGCAGGTGGCCCCTGACGAGCACGCTGTAGGGGGTGCGGATTGACGCCGGTCGAGCGGCTGCTGCGGACCAAGCCGACCGAGCGCATCGTGGCCGAGGGCGGTCATGGCGAGGGCGGCGATCTGCGCCGCACGATGTCCCTGTGGCAGCTGACGCTGTTCAGCGTCGGCGCGACGCTCGGCACGGGCATCTTCGTCATCCTCGGGCAGGCGGTGCCGAAGGCCGGGCCGGCGGTGGTGCTGGCGTTCGTGCTGGCGGCGTTCACCGCGCTGCTGTCGGCGCTGTCGTACGCCGAGCTGGCCGGGACGATCCCGGTGTCCGGCTCGTCCTACTCCTACGCGTACGCGACGCTGGGCGAGCTCGTCGCCTGGGTCTGCGGCTGGTGCCTGATGCTGGAGTACGCCGTCTCCGTCGCGGCCGTGGCCGTGGGCTGGGGCGAGTACCTCAACGCGTTCCTGAGCTCGCTGGCCGGCGTCGTGCTGCCCGACGCGATCACCCGCTCCCCCGGCCAGGACGGCGGCGTGGTCAACGTCACCGCCATCGTCATCGTGCTGCTGGCCACCTGGCTGCTGCTGCGCGGGGCCTCCGAGAGCGCCACGGCGAACGCGTTCTTCGTGCTGATCAAGATCGCGGTGCTGCTGTTCTTCTGCGTGGTGGCGTTCACGGCGTTCCGGTCGGGCAACCTCGCGCCGTTCGCCCCGATGGGGGTGGCCGGCATCACGGCGGCGGCCTCGCAGGTCTTCTTCTCCTACATCGGCTTCGACGCCGCCTCGACGGCCGGCGAGGAGGCCAGGAACCCCAAGCGGGACCTGCCGCTCGCCATCGTCCTGTCGCTGGCCATCGTGACGGCCGTGTACGTGCTGGTGGCACTGGCCGCCGTCGGGGCGATGCCGTGGACGGACTTCGACCCGGAGGGCACCGAGGCGAGCCTGTCGTACGTCGCCGACCTGGCCATGGGCGCCACCTGGCCGGGGCTGATCGTGTCGTTCGGCGCGGTCGTCGCCATCGCCAGCGTCGTGCTCACCGTCATCTACGGCCAGACCCGCATCCTGTTCGCGATGTCCCGCGACGGGCTCATCCCCCGCGTCTTCCAGCGGGTCAGCCCCCGCCGCCAGGTGCCGGTCGCCAACACGCTCATCGTGGCGGCGTTCATCTCCGTGCTGGCCGGGCTGGTGCCGCTCGGGCAGCTCGCCGAGGCGACCAGCATCGGCACCCTGTTCGCCTTCGCCATCGTCAACGTCGGCGTGCTGGTGCTGCGTTACCGCAGCCCCGAGCTGCCGCGCAGCTTCCGCACGCCGTTCTTCCCGGCCACGCCGGTGCTGGGCGCGATCATGTGCGTCGTGGTGATGGCGGGGCTGGCCGGGGTGACCTGGCTGGCGTTCGCGCTGTGGATGCTCGTCGGCCTGGTCTGCTACTTCCTGTACGGCTATGGCCATTCGCGGCTGAATGCCGAGGTGCGCTGAATGAAGCTCGACACCGTGCTGGCCGGATACGTCGCCGGGCCGCGGGGGCGCGACGGCCTGTGCCTGGCGCTGCTGCTCAGGCGACGCGTGGGCGCCCGCCTGACGGTCGCGACCGTGCAGCCGCCCGCCTGGTCGGCGCCCGGGCCGTCCAAGGCCGAGGAGAGCGCCTGGCGGGCGTACCTGCGCGAGCAGGCCGCGGCGATGCTCGACCAGGCCCGCGAGCTGGCCGGTGAGGACGCCGAGTACGTCACCCACCCCTACCGGGGCAGCGGCAGAGGGCTCGTGGAGCTGGCGCGCAGGCACGGCGCCGACGTGGTGGTGATCGGCTCGGCGCCGGGCGGGGCCAGGGGGCGCATCGCGCTGGGCAGCACCGCCGACCAGCTGCTGCATGCCTCCTGCGTTCCGGTCCTGCTCGCGCCGCGCGGCTTCGGCGACGACCCGCCGGCCGCGTTCGAGCGCCTGACCGTGGCCTACCGCCGGGGGCCCGGCTGCGACGCGGCGGTCAAGGACGCGGCCCGCACGGCCGCCGCGCTCGACGTGCCGCTGCGGCTGGTCACGCTGGTGGTCAGCCCCGGCCGCCGCAGGAGGATCGAGGAGGACATGCTCGTACGCCTGCGCCACCAGGCCGCCGCGGACCTGCGCGCCGCGGCACGCGGACGCGCCTCGATCGACGTCGAGGTGCTCGAAGGGCGCAACGTGGCCCAGGCGCTCGGCACGACCACCTGGCTGCGCGGCGAGATGATCATATGCGCTTCCAGTGACACGGGGCCACTCAGGCGGGTGTTCCTCGGAGACACCTCGATCAAGATCATCAAGGCGGCCACGTGCCCGGTCATGATCTTGACACGACAGCCCTGACATGGGCGGATTCCCCCGTCAAACCATGCCGAAGCACTGTTACGTCTGGGACATGCGGGGCGTTTGCGGCGTTCCCTACCGGACCGGATTCGGCATCTTTTTTCCAATCAGCTTGACCTTGGGCGTCCGCGCCTTTACCGTCACTGTCCGTAACCACTCCCAGCGGCGTTCTGGGGTAAACCCAGGGCCATGGCTACCGATGGTGCCGAACCCGGCACCAGACCCCCCGGTGGCGCGGGCATTCGCCGCAAGGGAGCACAATCTACTGAGAGCGATACATACGAGAGCCGGGGGGCCACACGATGCCGTCTGAGTACGCAAAGTCGCTGGGTGCAAGACTCCGCGCCATCCGCACCCAGCAGGGCCTGTCCCTGCATGGAGTCGAAGAGAAGTCGCGTGGCAGGTGGAAGGCCGTGGTCGTGGGCTCCTACGAGCGCGGCGACCGGGCCGTGACCGTGCAGAAGCTTGCCGAACTTGCCGACTTCTACGGGGTGCCCGTTTCCGAGCTGCTGCCGGGCGGAGCCGCCCCCAGCCCGCTCGGGCCGACGCCCAAGCTTGTGATCGACCTGGAGCGCCTGGCCACGCTGCCGAAGGAGAAGGCCGGCGCGCTTGCCCGCTACGCCGCCACGATCCAGAGCCAGCGGGGTGACTACAACGGCAAGGTGCTGTCGATCCGCCAGGAGGACCTGCGCTCCCTGGCGGTGATCTACGACAAGTCGCCCAGCGAGCTGACGGAGGAGCTGATCAGCTGGGGCGTCCTCGACGCCGAGGCCCGGCGCGCGGTCGACTCCTTCTGACCCCGCCGACCTGAGCCGTCTGCTTCCCCGGTCACCGGCCGTTCAGGAGCTCACCGTACGGCACCGCAAGGCCCCTCACCCGAGCCCCTGTCCCCGGCCGGCCCGGAGCCAGCCACGCACCCGGAACTCCGAAACCGCCGCGCCAGGCAAGACCGGCCCCGGGCAAGGCCGCTCCGGGGACACGTCGACCTCGCCCATGACCGGGGTCTCACCGGCGCCGATCGTCTCCCGACGTCTGGTCACCCCATTCGAACCGTGGGCCCGCCTAACTCCGGCGGGCCCACGCCCATATGCCCTCCTCACCACAGCGCCCCTTCACCGCCGCCGTGGACTGACGTCCCTTTTTGCGGGAGAAGAACGCACCCAGGGAAGAGAACGCCGATGCCCTGGCACCTACTCAAACCACCCATCGCGAAAGGCCGCGGCCGGCCCGGGTGGCTACGTCGGTCTCACCTGACACACGGATGTCGCTCTCGTTCGACACCAGCATCGATGGGGCGTGCCGGGTGTCGATGTGCGTCGACACCGGGGGCAACGCGGCAGTACCAGCCCTGGCTTATATAAGTCCAACCTGGTATGTTGCTGGTTCGTGCACGCGTTCGACATTCTCGGCGACCCGGTGCGCCGGCGCATTCTGGAGCTGCTCGCCGAGGGTGAGCAGACCTCTGGGGCGATCACGGACGTGATCCGGGCTGAGTTCGCTCTGTCCCAGCCGGCTGTTTCCCAGCATCTTCGCGTTCTGCGTGAGAACGGGTTCGCGTCGGTCCGGGCCGAGGGGGCTCGCCGGTTCTATGCCGTCGACCCGACGTCGCTAAGCGAGGTTGACGTGTGGTTGGACCGGTTTCGCGGGTTCTGGGATCAGCGGCTCGATGCCCTGGGCACTGAGTTGGCCCGAGGCAGGCGTGCATCCCGGTCCCGTGCTGGCCAGCAGCCCCGACACGGCACCGACGTCGGCAAGGCCGATCCGCCAGTGAAAGGAACATGACGTGAAGGACGTGCTGGACGAACTGGCCGCTGCGCGCCGGACGATGGGAACGGCGACCCTGCCCGCCGGCGACGCGTACACGATGGAGTTGCGGCGTCGCTACGACGCACCGGTCGACGACGTGTGGAACGCCATCACCGACCCTGAGCGGCTGGGCCGTTGGTTGAAGTCGGTCACCGGAGACCTGCGGCTCGGCGGGTCGTTCGAGTTGGACGGCGGTGAGCACGGGGAGATCCTCCGGTGCGAGCCGCCGCGTCTGCTGCGGGTGTCCTGGCTCTTCGGGCCGGACGCCGACGAGTGGCCGGGCACGAGCGAGGTCGAGGTGCGCCTGTCCCCAGGCCCTGCCGGGGACACCGAGCTTGAACTGGTCCATGCAGCGGCCGTCGGGGAGCCCATGTTCCCGACCTACGGCCCCGGTGCCGGCGGTGTGGGCTGGGACCTGCATCTCCTCACCCTGGCCCGGTTCCTGGCAGACGGCGAGACCCTCGATCACGAGGAGTTCCAGACCTCGCCCACGGGGCGCGAGGTCGTGCGGCGCAGCGCTGCGGCATGGGGCGAAGCTCACCTGGCCGCCGGTGGCGATCCGGATCACGTGGCGGCCGCCGTCAAGGCCACCACCGTGTTCTACGCCCCCGGAGGGAACGCTTGATGAAGTACACCACCTCGATCGAGATCGCCCTGCCGCGGGAGAAGGTGCTCCAGATGCTCGCGGACCCGGCGCACATGCCGAAGTGGCTGCGGGGCCTGGTACTGCACGAGCCGGTGGACGGAGCGCACGGCCGGCTCGGCACCACCTCGCGAGTCGTGTTTCACATGGGGAAGCAGAGAATGGAGGCCACCGAGACCATCACGCGCCTGGAACCTGAAGACCTGCACGCCATCCCCAGTTCTGTCGTCGTGCACTACGACCGCGAGATCGCCGGCGAGGGCATGTGGCAGGCCCAGCGCGACCGGCTGATCGCAGCCGGTCCGGACACCACGCTGTGGGAGAGCGAGAGCGAATTCCGGTTCGACGGATTGCTGATGCGGCTGGTGGGGCTTGTGATGCCTGGCTCTTTCCGCAAGCAGTCGCAGCAGCACATGGAGGACTTCAAGGCGTTCGCCGAGCACGGGACGGACGTCCGCCAAGGGACGAACTGATCTGCCACTGAGTCGGGTCTGAGCATCATGGCTCGCGCACCCACCTCACGCGTCGACCTATACGCCGCGATCCGACGCGACGCCAAGGCGGGGTTGTCCAAGCGCGCTCCGCAGCGCAAGCACGGTGTCGGGTACCGCACCGTCGCTGCCGCGTTGGAGTCGGCGTGGCCCAAACAGCCGAAGCCACCACCGAAGAGAGGGGCCCGGCTTGACCGTTACCGGGATGTCATCGACGGCTGGCTGCGAGACGACCTCGACGCACCGAGGAAGCAGCGGCACACCGCGAAGAGAATCTTCGATCGGCTGCTGGACGAGCACGACGCTGCCGGGGTCGTGTCGTACGGGATGGTGCGCGACTACGTCGCCACCCGACGGCGTGAGATCTGCATCGAAGCCGGTCGGGAGCCGGCGAACACGTTCATCCCGCAGACCCATCTGCCTGGGCGTGAGGCGGAGGTCGACTTCGGCGAGGTCGTCGTCCGACTTCGCGGCGAGCTGGTGACCTGCGCCCTGTTCAGCCTGCGCCTGTCGTACTCCGGCGAGTCCGTCCACCGGATCAGCGCCTCAGCGGTCGAACGAGACCGACAAACGGTGTCAGACGACTGACATAGCCAGCCCGGGTCCTGGCGGTGGCGGACACCGTGCGCTCCTCACCATCGACGCAAGACGGCGAGTAACTTCCGACGCGGCGAATCAGGCCGACCACCCCACGCTGAGCCAGTCTCCCCATGGAGTAGAGGAACCCCTCCGGCAACCCCCGCCTAAGGGATTGTCCTCCTCCTGAACCGCCGCGCCCGCAAGGGCGCCACCTGGCTCCCCAAGGACCTCGACGCAAAGCGGCGAGCAGCGGCACAGGCGGGGAAACAGCCCGGATGCGCCGCAGTGAGCCGACCACCCATTTGACTGCCGTGGCAACCCGTTCAGGCGCGCGAGAGCATCGTGCACAGGGGGCACTGAGAGTCGGAGGGCAGTGAGAGTCGGGGGGCGTCGCAGCCAGCATCGCCCGCCACAATCAGGTCGGTCTCAAGGATGCGCGGACCTCAGCGCTTTCTGCGGGTAGTGGACGGGGGACGCCACCCATCGTCCTGGCCCTGCTGCCCCTGGCCCCGGTCGCGCCCACCTCGATCGCCGCAAGGGTGTCGGGAGTCTGGGGTGACCGTCTTAGAGGCGTTCCGGTTCTGGGGCACTCGTCCAAGTGGGGTTTGGAGGCGTTCAGCGAGTCGTTGGATTCGTCGCGTGCACGCTCGTTCGTTGCCTGTCGCGCGTTCATCGTGTGCCGCGTGTCCCGTGCCGGGCGTTCATCCGTGCCGGGCCGTCGTCGCGTGCCGCACCGTCGTCTGCTGCCGGGCGTGCGCCCAGGCGTCGGCTTGTCCGGGGCGTGCGGTCAGCCGGGCTCTCGTACGGGCCGTCCGGGGTCTCGGGGTGGTCCGGGCTGTTGCGGCGAGGGGTGGGGGCTCCCGGCGAGGTCAGCCTGCGAGGGGGATGTTCGCCGGGAGCTGTGGCTGTGAGGGGACGCCCAGGATGCCTTCGATGGTCGTCACGAACGTCTCCGCCTCGGCCAGGATCTCGTCGGCCTCGGCGGCGCTGATACGGCGGACCATGCCCGCCTCGGCGGCCGCGCGCTTGGCGGCGGTCGTCGAGAAGTAGGCGGCCCACTCGGCCAGGCTCGGCTCGGCCTCGGGGAGCAACTCCCACGCGCTGCGCAGCCGACGCCGGCGGCCCTCCAGCGGACGGGGACGTGCGGCCAGCAGCGCCGCGGCCGCACGCAGAGCCGCCAGGTGGGCGGCCACATATCGGGATGCCGGGGTGCGAGCGCCGGTCGCATCCGCCAGGCAGGAACGTGAATCGGTCAGATGTGCCCGAACCGCAGGCGACAGCCGGGGCCCGGGCGTCTCTCTAGGCCGTGGTGCCATCTTGCGCGCCTCCTTGGAGTCGTGGGCGGCTGGCCGGCGTCTCCGCCGGTTAAGCCAACAATCGCAGACGCCACCGACATTTCCGCCGGGCCGGCCGGACGAGGAGCTTCCCCTCTCCCCGTCCGGCCAGGACACGCCCGTTCGTCTCCGCCGACGACGAGGACATGCCCTTCGCCCGTGGAGCCTGGCCGCGGGTGTCGCTGGGGAAGCGAACGGCCCGCGACCAGGTCCTGGTGACGCTGAGCCGCGAGCCTCACCGTCACTAGGTCGAACATAATTTCGATCACGCGCGGTGTCAACCAGTTCCACGAACACAGGTTCGATGACCATGAACAGAAACGCCCGCTTCATGCCGTACCGACCGACAAGACGCCCCCGCACACGAACGGAGAGGACGTACGCAACCAACGCCTCGGACGAGCGCGATGGGGCCGGGCGCCTGAACGCCTGGCCGGGATGCCTGGCGTACGGAATGGCTTGGTGGCACGTCGACTCGCACGAGGGGACGGCGCCGTCGGCGGTCAGGCGCGCGTCGTGGACGGCGGTGTCAGGCGGCGAGCGGCTTCTGGACGACGGCGAGTGGTGGGCCCGGTCACAGGAGCGGCCGCCCTCCGGATACTGCCGGAGACCATTCCGGAGAGGCGGCCGGAGTCACAACGCGGCGGGGAGCCGCGTGATCTTCAGGAGGCGCCGCCTGGGAAAGGCGACCCCTCCTGTTGGTGTGTTCGACGGTGGGGCGACGACTCCGGATGCGGTGCTCCGGAGCGGTCCCCGTGGGCTCATTCCAGCGAGAGGGCCCCCGAGGGACACAGAGTGACGGCGCGACGGGAGGCGTCCTCCAAGGTCTCGGGTGGCGACTCCTGCAGGAGCACCACCGTGCCGTCCTCCTCACTCTGGTCGAACACCTCCGGGGCCGTCAGCGCGCACATCCCCGCGCCGATGCACACCGATGTATCTGCCTTGATCTTCATGGCGACCTACCAGGTGACAGGGAGGCGGTGCACTCCGTAAATGCTCATGTCGGACCGCATCGGCACCTCCTCCGGTGATACGGCCAAGCGTAGGCCAGGCAGGCGGCGCAGCAGCGCGGGGTAGGCGATGCGCATCTCGGCGCGGGCGAGCTGCTGGCCGAGACACTGGTGGATGCCGTGGCCGAAGCTCAGGTGCCCGCCGGCGGGCCTGGCGACGTCGAGGCGCTCCCCGCCGGGGAAACGTTCGGGGTCGCGGTTGGCGACCGGCAGATGGACGGCGACCGTCTCACCGGCCTTGATCAGCGCGCCCTCGATCTCGACGTCCTCCAGCGCCGTGCGCACCGGGCCGAGGTGGATGATGCTGAGGTAGCGCAGCAGCTCCTCGACGCCGTTGTCCACCACCGACGGGTCGTCGCGCATGGCGGCGAACTGGTCGGGGTTGGTGAGCAGCGCGTACGTCCCGAGCCCCAGCATGTTGGCGGTCGTCTCGTGCCCGGCCACCAGCAACAGGAAGCCGACCCCGGTGAGCTCCTCGTCGTCGAGTTCGCCGCCTTCGACGAGCCCGCTGAGCAGGTCGTCGGCGGGCTCCTCGCGCTTGCGCCGGATGAGCCCGTACAGGTAGGCGGAGATGCGGCCCACCGCGGCCAGCGCCTCCTCGGCCTCGGTCTCCAGGTTGATCAGGATCTCGGAGTCGGCCTGGAACTGCGCGCGGTCCTCGTACGGCACCCCGAGCAGCTCGCAGATCACCAGCGACGGGATGGGCAGCGCGAACGACTCGACGAGGTCGAGCGGCCCGCCGGCGGCCTCCATCTCGTCCAGGCAGGCGTCGGCGATCTCCGCGATCCTGGGCTCCAGCGTCTTCATCCGGCGCACGGTGAACTGCCCGGTCAGCAGCCTGCGGTAGCGGGTGTGGTCGGGCGGGTCCATGCGCAGGAAGAAGCCGCGCGGCACCGGGAACTTCCCCCGCTCGGCCAGCTGCATCCGGTTCGGCAGGAGCGGGTGCATGAGATCGGGCCGGTTGCTGAAGTGCGGGTGCGCCAGCACCGCGCGGGCCGCCGTGTACCCCGTCACCAGCCAGCCGAGGTGGCCGTCGGCGAACGTCATGCGGTGCATCGCGCCCCGTTGTCGCAGGCCGGAGACTTCGTCAGGCGGGTCGAGTGGCCGCTGACGGGTGATGGACAGGGACAGATGGGACATGTTCGGCTCCTTTCCTCGCCCCTCTCTACAAAACCTCAATGATTGCAAAATTTCAATGGATGAAAAAGATAAGGCCGTGCAGTATAGTTCCGGCATGGTTGGACTTCGGGAGCGCAAGAAGCAGCGCACGCGCCAGGCGCTGATCGAGGCGGCCCTCAGGTTGTTCAGCGAGAAGGGCTTCGAGGAGACGACGCTCGCGGAGATCGCGGCGGCGGCCGACGTCTCGACGCGGACGTTCTTCAGCTACTTCGCCAGCAAGGAGGACGTCGTCTTCCACGACTCCGCGGAGCGGCTCGACCGGGCCGTGGCCGTCCTGGCGGGCCGGCAGCCCGGCGACACGGTGGCCGGCCTGCTGCTGCGGCTCGTCGACGAGAGCCTGCGCTGGGCGACCTCCGAGGAGAACATCACGTTCGAGGACGCTCGGTTGCGGCTGCGGCTCGTCCTCGGGGAGCCGGCGCTGCAGGCACGTGCGCTGCAGGTGTTGTTCGACGACCAGCTGCGACTCGCCAAGGCGCTGCACGAGGCGTTCCCCGAGCGGTTGACGCCGGTGGACGCGGCGGCCGCGGTGGGGGCGATGGCCGGCGCGGTCAAGGCGGCGATCGTGGCCAACCTGGACGAGGAGCGTTCGCTGCAGGAGATCTACGAGACCGGCCGCCGCGCGGCCGAGGTCGCTCTGTCCGGTGTGCGCTCCCTCGACGACGCGAAGACCCCGGCGGGGTGATCCTCCGCCGCCGATCATGGCAGCATGTGTCGTGACCATGCCGCAGGCAGGCGGGCGGAAGGAGAGCGGATGGCGGGGAGCGGTCGCGGCCGGCCGGCCGGTCTCGTCCTGCTGGCCCTCGGACCGGTCCTGGCGGCGGCGTACGCGGGCGCCGGGCTCGTGGCCGTCCGGGCGGCGGTGCGGGCGCAGATCTCGGGCCCCGGCTGGGAGGGCGGCCGGATCGACGCCGACGGGATGACGTCGCTGGGTCTGGACGCCTGGCGGGTGACCTGGTGGACGGCCCTGCTCGTGGGCGTGGTGGCGCTGGCCTACGTGGTGATCGGCCTCCTGCTGCGGCGCCACGGCCGGGGCCGCTCGTTCCTCCTGGTGCTCTCGGGCGCCCTGATCGTCCCGTACGTCCTGGGCTTCGTCGTCGCGCTGGTCGACCCCGTGACGCTGCTGGCGCGCCTGTACGACGTGCCCGACTTCGCCGCGGGCCTGCCCGCCTGGCATTCGGCCACGGCCTTCCTCCTGCCGGCCGCCGGGCTCGCCCAGGCCGTGGGCCTGCCGCTGGCGGCCGCCCAGGGCCGGCGGGCGGCCGCGTCCCGCGCCTGAGACGTCAGCGGACGCCCGCCCTCACGGCGGCCGCGATGACGTCCAGCACCGGACGCCGGGAGTCCACGAACGCGGGCAGGTCGCTGTGAGGCGCGGCCGGCAGACCGGCGGCCACGTTGGAGTACATCGAGACCGTGTGCCCCGCCTGGTACGGCTCCATCCCCGCGAGCATCGGCCGGATCTCCCCCAGGGGCATCGGCCGGTACGCCACCGGCCTCCCGACCGCCCCGGTGAGTACCTCGGCCAGATCGTGCCCGCCGACCGCGACCCGCCCCTCCAGCTCGTACGTCCGGCCCGCGTGCCGCCGCGGCGCGCCGGTGTCCAGGTCGTGCCATGCCTCGGCCGCGACGCGCACGGCCACGGCGGCCAGGTCCTCCCGCGCCACCACCCGCATCCGCCCCTCCCCCAGCGGCGCCGCGAACACCCCGGTCGCGGCCGCCTGCCCGGCCCCGGCGAGCGCCATGCCCGCGGCCACTTCGGCGTACAGGGCGTTGCGCAGCACGGTGACGTGGAAGGGGGCCTCGGCCAGCCGCGCCTCGGTCCACCGGTGCGCGAGCGCGATGGTGAGCCGCTCTCCGGATCCGGCCAGGCTGGCGTAGATCACGTGCCGCACGCCCGCCTCCGCCGCCGCCCGTACCACCGCGCCGTGGCGGGCCAGCACGACGTCGTCCTCGGCGTAGCCCGCCGAGACGAACACCAGCACGCCCGCGCCGGCGAACGCCCGCGCCAGGGTCTCCGGGCGGTCGAAGTCGGCCTGCCGCGTCGCCGTGCCGTCACCCGAACGGCTGGCGCCGCTCACCTCCACCCCGCTCATCGCGCGCAGACCGCCGAGGATCGCACCGCCCAGCGCCCCGGACACACCCGTAACGACGATCATGAGTCACCCCTAATGTGGTTCTTCCGCTTGAACGACCCCAAGCATGGTCGCGGTGCGGCACCCGCCATAAGGAGGCACTTTCATGTCAGTCGCGCACACGGAGGTAACCCCCCAGGCCGAGGGCCCGTGCGGTGACGACGATTGCGGCATCCGCGACGTCCTCGACCGCATCGGCGACAAGTGGACCGTGCTGGTGATCGTGGAACTGGCCAAGGGGGTACGCCGGTTCAGGGAGCTGCAGCGGGCGATCCCGGGCATCTCCCAGCGCATGCTGACGGTGACCACCCAGCGGCTGTGCCGGGACGGACTGGCCGAGCGCACGGCGTACGCGACGATCCCGCCTCAGGTGGAGTACCGGCTGACGCCGATGGGCCGCAGCCTGGCCGAGGCCGTCGCGCGGCTGGCCGACTGGTCACGCGAGCACAAGGACGCCATGGCGGACGCGCGCGAGCGCTGGGACGGCGCCCACCCCTGAGTCAGGCGCCGCGGAACCTGCCCCTGACGTGGACCGGGACGCCCTTGCCGAGCTTGCCGGGGAGCTCCTCGGCGACGTTCATCGGCAGACGTACGCAGCCGTGCGAGGCGGGGTGGAGCGGGACCGACAACGCGCCGTGGAAGGCGATGCCGCCGTTGAAGAAGATCGGGTTGTACAGCTCGCCGAGGTAGGAGCGGTGCCAGCCGCTCACCCGCCACGTCGTGCGGTAGTTGCCGGTGGGGGTGGTGGCCGAGCCGCAGAACTCCTGCTCGCTGCCCTGCCAGGTAGCGGTCTCGCAGTACGGGATGCCGCTGCCGGAGGAGATGTGACTGATCAGCTCCACCTCGCCGCCGACGTACAGGACCAGGATCTGGCGGGTGAGGTCGACCTCGGCGCGGGTCTCCCGGCCGCGCGGCGCGAGGACCCGCGGCGTCTTGGGGGTCTCCAGGGCCTCCCACGTGCGTCGGGCGATGGTGCTGGTCGGCTTGATGCCGTTGACCTTCTGGAACGCCCACACGGCCGCGAGCGTGGTGGGGCCGTACTGGCCGTCGGCCTTGCCGGGACGGTAGCCCAGCTCGGTGAGGCGTTTCTGCAGCCAGGTGACGGTTTTCCCCTCGGCGCCGAGCCGGAGCGTCTTGCGCGGCGCGGTGACGGGCGGCACGGTGAGGGAAGGCGTGTCGCGCCCGGCGGCGGCGCCGAGGCCACCAGAAGCCGCGACCGGCGCTGCCGGCGCGGCGGGGCCGAGCCGCATCGCGGCGGGGGAAGGCTCGGGACCTTGCCCGGCCTGCGCCCCGCAGGCGGTGACGGCGAGCAGGCCCGCCGTCAGGAGTGCGGCCACCCGGGGCAGCCGTCGAGCCACCATGTGCACCACCATCCATCACGAACAGATCAAATGACCTTACATCACTCACCATGAACCGGTAAGGCGTCGGCAATCCCTTTAGAGTGTCCCCATGTCTGAGAAGTTGCCGGCGAACGCCGTCCTCGTGGAGTCCGCGCTGCGCGAACGCGGAGCGGGCGGCGAGATCGTCGTGCTGCCGGAGAAGGCGCCCACGGCCGCGACCGCGGCGGCCCAGCTCGGATGCGAGGTCGGCGCCATCGCCAACAGCCTGATCTTCGACGCCGACGGCGAGCCGCTGCTCGTGCTCACCAGCGGCGCCCACCGCGTGGACGTCGAGCTGATCGCCCGCACGGCGGGCGTCCAGCGGGTACGCCGCGCGACGCCGGAGTTCGTCCGCGCCGCCACCGGGCAGCCCATCGGCGGCGTCGCCCCGGTCGGGCATCCCGCGCCCGTGCGCACCCTGGTGGACAACTGGCTGAGCAAGCACGACGTGGTCTGGGCGGCGGGCGGCCATCCGCTGACGGTGTTCCCCACCACGTTCGACGAGCTCGTGCGCATCACCGGGGGAACGCCGGTCGACGTCGAGTAGTGTGCGACGCGTGATCGAGTTTCGCGGTGCCGGCCCTGAGGAGTTCGCCGAGCGGCTGGAAACGGTGATCGGCATTTACACGGCGGCGATGAGGCCGCCGGTCGAGCAGATCGCCGGCCGGATGAGCATCATGCGCAATCACGGGACATACCCCCGTTTCCAGTGCTATTTCGCGGAATTGCGCGAGTCGCCCCCCGGCCCCGGCCTGCCGGCCCCGGAGCCCAAGGTCGTCGGCTTCGCGTACGGCTTCAGAGGCGAGTCGGGCCAGTGGTGGCACGACGTGGTCTACCGCGGGCTGGCCGACAAGATGGGCCGGGAGGCCGCCGACGCCTGGATGGGGTACGCGTTCGAGCTGGCCGAGATCCACGTCCACCCCGACTACCAGGGCAAGGGCATCGGCCGCGCGATGATCCGCACGCTGTGCGCGGGCCGCCCCGAGCGCTCGGCCGTGCTGTCGACGCACGACCAGCCCACGGCCGCCCGCCACCTCTACGCCAGCATGGGCTTCACGGACCTGCTGACCAAGTTCGTCTTCCCGGGCGGCCACGAGGAGTACGTGATCGCGGGCCGCCCGCTGCCGCTGTCTTGAGGGTTTCCTGAGCGACATGTGACCGCTGGGTTTGGCGGGCGTGACCGAGGGCACCATCCATGACAGAAAGTGACCGCTCCTTTACCGAGAGGCTACGCTCCCTGCTCGTCACCCGCCCGGTCCCCCTGCGGGCGGGTGACGAGCACCCCAAGGCTCAGGCCGACAGCGGCACGCGCTCCAGCCTCTGGAAGACCTCTCGTGAGGCGCTCGACCGGTTGAACGTGATGAAGTGGATGCCCGGCGCGCCCTCGTCGAGCAGCCGCTGGCACATCTCGGCGCCGTGGTCGATGCCGAGCCGCCGCACCGCCGCCGGGTCGTCCTTGACCTCCTCGAAGCGGGCCGCCAGCCCGGCCGGGAACGGCGCCCCCGACAGCTGCTCCGAGCGCGCGATCGTGCTCATCTGGGTGACCGGCATGACGCACGGGATGATCGGCGTCTCGCAGCCCCTGGCCGCCACCCGGTCGCGCAGCCGCAGGTAGTCGTCGGCCTCGAAGAACATCTGCGTGATCGCGTAGTCGGCGCCCGCCTCGCACTTACGCACGAAGTATTCGGTGTCGGACTCGATGGACGGCGAGCGCGGGTGCTTGTAGGGGAAGGCGGCCACGCCCACGCAGAAGTCGCCCGCCTGCCTGATCAGCCGCACCAGCTCCTCGGCGTAGAGCACGCCTTCGGGGTGGGGCACCCACTCGGCCATCGGGTCGCCGGGCGGGTCGCCGCGCACGGCCAGGATGTTGCGCACCCCGGCGTCGGCGAAACGGCCCACGAGGTGGCGCAGCTCGCGCACGGAGTGGTTGACCGCGGTGAAGTGGGCCACGGGAGTGAGCGTGGTGTCGTGGGCGATCCGCTCGACGATGTCGACCGTGCGGTCACGCGTGGAGCCGCCCGCGCCGTACGTCACCGAGACGAACGTGGGCCGCAGCGACTCCAGCTCCCTGATCGCCCGCCAGAGCTGCCGCGCGCCCTCGTCGGTCTTCGGCGGGAAGAACTCGAACGAGAACGAACGCCCACCGGAGGCGAGCAGCTCGCGGACGGTGGGAACCCGATCGGGCCGGATGGAAGGTCGACCAAGCGCCATGGGGCAAGGGTACAGGTACGTTCTCGCGGTATGCCGAGGCAAGTGGCGGCCGCGGAGATCCCAACCCGAGATCCGACCATTAGTCTCAATACATGACCAACGACGCCGCCGGCATGGGCACCCTGCGCACGCACGTGGAACAGGCTCTCGGAGAGTTCGTCGAACGACAGCTGCCGTCGGGCGGCGAGCCGGAGTTCCGGCCCCTTCGCACCGCCGCGGACGAGTTGCTCGCGGGCGGCAAACGGCTGCGGCCCGCGTTCTGCTACTGGGGCTGGCGCGGCGCCGGGGGCACGGACGAGCCCGGCATCTTCACCGCCGCCGCCTCGTTGGAGCTGCTGCAGGCCAGTGCCCTGGTGCACGACGACGTGATGGACAAGAGCGACCTGCGCCGCGGCATGCCCTCCGCGCACCGCCGTTTCCAGGCGATGCACGAGAAGTCCGGCTGGCACGGCTCGTCCGCGCAGTTCGGCGAGGGCGCGGCGATCCTGCTGGGCAACCTGCTGCTCATCTGGTCGGCGGACATGTGGCGGGCCAGCGGCCTGCCGCGCGAGGCGCTGGAGGCGGCCCAGCCGCTGCACGACCACATGCGCACCGAGCTGATGTGCGGCCAGTACCTCGACCTGCTGGAGCAGGCGCACGGCGAGAACACGTTCGAGTCGGCGCTGCGGGTGGCGCTGTACAAGAGCGGCAAGTACTCGGTGGAGCATCCGCTCCGGCTCGGGCTGGCGCTGGCCGGCCGCAGGCTGGAGCCGTGGATGGACGAGCTGTGCACCGGCTACGGGCAGCGGGTGGGGATCGCGTTCCAGCTGCGTGACGACATCCTGGGCGTGTTCGGCGACCCGGCGCAGACCGGCAAGCCGGCGGGCGACGACCTGCGCGAGGGCAAGCGCACGATGCTGGTGGCCCGCACCCTGGCGGCGGCCTCCGCCGAGGACGCGGCGACGGTGCGGCGGCTGCTCGGCGATCCCGCGCTGGACGAGAGCGGGGTGGAGACGCTGCGGCGGATCATCCGGGACACCGGGGCGCTGCAGGAGTGCGAGGAGCTGATCGGCGAGTATCTGGGCAAGGCGCTGACGGCGCTGGAGGCGGCCCCGGTGACGCCGGAGGCGCGTACGGCGCTGGAGGAGCTCGCCGTCGCCGCCACCTCGCGCACCATGTGACAGACGCCCGCCCGGATGGCCGGACGGGCGCCTGGAGGTTCAGCCGGAGGAGAGCCGTTTGGCGAACTCCGCCGCGGCCGCCCCTGGGTCGTCGGCCTCGGTGATGGCCCGCACCACCACCACCCGGCTCGCCCCGTGGGCCATGACCTGGTCGAGGGTGGCGAGGTCGATGCCGCCGATGGCGAACCAGGGCCGCGTGGTCTCCAGCGCCGCCGCGTGGTCGAGCAGCGGCAGGCCGGGGGCCGGGCGGCCGGGCTTGGTGGGCGTGGGCCACGTCGGGCCGCAGCAGAAGTAGTCGACGCCCTCTTCCACGGCCGCGGCGGAAGCCTCGGCGGCGGAGTGGGTGGACCGTCCGATGACGATGTCGTCGCCGAGTATCTCTCGCGCGACGGTCACGGGAAGGTCGTCCTGCCCCAGATGGAGCACGTCGGGACGGGCGGCGTAGGCGATGTCCGCCCGGTCGTTGACGGCGAGCAGCTTGCCGTGCCGGTCACAGGCGTCGCGGAAGACCTCGAGGAGCGCGAGTTCGTCGCGCGCCTCCAGACCCTTCTCCCGCAGCTGGATGATGTCCACTCCGCCGGCCAGCACCGCGTCGAGGAACTCTGCCAGGTCGCCGCGGTCGCGGCGGCCGTCGGTGCAGAGATAGAGGCGGGCCTCAGAAAGCGAGGGCTTGGGCACGCCGCTTGACCTCAGTGTGGCGGCCGGCCTTGATCGCCTCGATGGGCGAGCCGGGCAGCGAGTCATCGGGGGTGAAGAGCCAGCGCAACGCCTCGACATCGTCGTAACCGGCGTCCTGGAGCACGGTGAGCGTGCCAGGCAGGCCCTTCATCACGTCCTTTCCCTGGAGGAACACCGCGGGCACCTGTGGCCCGCCGCTGCCCCGGCGGACGCCGAGGAGCTTGTGATCCTTGAGCAGTTGTTTGGCCCGGCCGATCGAGAGGTCGAGGCGCGCGGCCACTTCGGGGAGCGTGAGCCACTCGTCGACGAGTGCCTCGGTCTCCCGGTCGATCTGTGCAACAGAAAGCGTCACGGTCCCACAACTACCACATGCCGTGCTTGCTCAAACAACACAATCTCGTAGGGATACCTGTGGATCTACCAGGCGTTCCGTGTCCACGCGATGGCCGGCTTCGATGATCCTCCGTCCCTGGACGAGGTCGCGCGGCCGGTCGACGGCGAGCACCGCGGCGACGGTGTCGCCGGCGGTGAGCCAGACGGCCGACCACTTGCCCTCGGGCTCGCCCCGGTAGACCAGCCGCTCGCCGGCGGGATGATGGCCGGCGTACTGGACCATGTGGCCGAACTGCTCCGACCAGAAGTACGGGACGGGGTCGTAGACGGCCTCCTCGCCGAGCAGCGTCGCCGCCGCCACGTCGGGGGCGTTGAGCGCGGTGTCCCAGTGTTCGACCCTGAGCCTGGTCCGCCAGCGGCGCGACCACCACGCCGCGCAGTCGCCCACGGCCACCACGCCGGGCAGCGAGGTGCGCAGGTGCTCGTCGGCGACCACGCCGTTGTGCAGGTCGATGTCGGCGTCGGCCAGCCACTCGACGGCCGGGCGCACGCCGATGCCGGTGACGACGGCGTGGGCCTCGACGAACCCGCCGCCCACCAGGCGCACGCCGCCCTCCTCGACGGACTCGACCATGGTGCTCAGCCGCAGGTCGATGCCGTCGTACCAGCGTTCGGTGCGGGCGCCGATCTCCGTGCCGACGGCCGTGGCGAGCGGGGTCTCGGCCGCCTCGACGACCGTGACCTCGCAGCCGGCGCGGCGGGCGGCGGTGGCCACCTCCGCGCCGATCCAGCCGGCGCCGATGACCGCCACGCGGGCGCCGGGGACGAGCATGGCGCGCAGCTCGTGGGCGTCGTCGAGGGTGCGCAGGACGTGTTGCGGGCCGTCGCCGGGCAGCCGGATCGGGTCTGCCCCGGTCGCGATGACCAGGCCGTCGTAGGCGAGCTCGCCCTCGGTCGTCTCGACGACGCCCTCGCGCAGCGACTTGGCCTCGACCCCCGGCCGGAACTCGACGCCGAGCGCGGCGAGGTCGGTCTCGACGTAGCTGGTGTCGGCCTTGCCGGACAACACCGCCTTGGACAGGGGCGGGCGGTCGTAGGGGCGGTGGCGTTCGCGCCCGATGAGGGTGAGGCGGCCGGCGTGGCCCCGCGCGCGCAGGGCCTCCACCGTGCGCAGTCCGGCCAGACCCGCTCCCACCACGACGACATGCTCCACGGTGATGACCTTAGCGGGGGGCTTGCCCGGACGCCGCACCGAGGCCGTAGGCTTGGGGGCGGTAAGACGCGCGGGAGTCCGGCCGTGACCGGGCTGAGAGGAAGGCTGCACGGGCCTTCGACCGCAAGACACCTGATCCGGATCATGCCGGCGAAGGGAGCGCAGGTGGATGTGATCGTGGGTGGCGGGGTCGTCGGGCTGTCCGTCGCCTGGCGGCTGGCGCGCGAGGGGCGGCCGGTCACCGTGATCGACCCGGCGCCCGGCTCGGGCGCCTCCCATGCGGCGGCGGGGATGCTCGCGCCGGTCAGCGAGGTGACCTACACCGAGGCGCCGCTGCTGCGGCTCGGGGTGGCCTCGCTGCGCCGCTGGCCCGCCTTCGCCGCCGAGCTGGCCGCGGACGCGGGGCTGGGCACGACCGGCCTGGAGGCCGGCGGCCAGGAGTCGCCGGAACACGCGGTGGGGTTGCGACTGGCGCCGGGCGCTCCCCCGGGGCGGGGGCTGGACCTGCGGGCCGACGGCACGCTCGACGTGGCGTTCGGCGCCGACGACCTGGCCGCGCTGGAGGAGCTGGCGGCGTTCATGGACAAGCTCGGGCTGCCGGTGGAGCGGCTGACCGGGCGTGAGTGCCGCCGGCTGGAGCCGATGCTGGCGCCGTCCGTGCGGGGCGGGCTGCTGGCGCCGGACGACGCCTGGGTCAACCCGCGCCGGGTCACGGCGGCGCTGCTGACCGCTCTGGAGCGGCGCGGCGTCCCGCTGGTGCGGGCGCGCGCCACCGGCCTGCTGCACGAGGACGGCGCCGTCGTCGGCGTACGCCTGGAGCCGGGCGGTGAGGTGCGCGGCGAGCGGGTGGTGCTGGCCGCCGGGGCCTGGAGCGGCGGGCTGGCCGACGTGCCGGTGCGGCCGGTCAAGGGGCAGATCATGCGGTTGCGGTCGCCGCAGCCGCTGCTCAGCCGGTGCGTACGCGGCGCCGTCCACGGCTCCTCCGTCTACCTCGTCCCCCGGGGTGACGGCGAGCTGGTGGTCGGGGCCACGCAGGAGGAGATGGGGTTCGACACGAAGGTCACCGCCGGCGGGCTCTACGAGCTGCTGCGCGACGCCAGGGAGCTGGTGCCGGGCGTCACCGAGCTGGAGGTCGCCGACGTGGTGGCGGGGCTGCGGCCGGGCACCCCGGACAACCTGCCCGTCATCGGGCCGAGCGGGACGCCGGGCCTGGTGTACGCGACCGGGCACCACCGGGGCGGCGTGCTGCTGGCGCCGCTGACGACGGCGATCCTGCTGGGCGAGGAGAGCGAGTTGGCGGCCTTGTGCGCGCCTGGGAGATTTCGGGATCTTTCATGATTGTTACCATCAATGGGTCCGCGCACGAGGTCGCCGACGGCATCACCGTGGCGCAGGCCGTACGCACGCTGACCCCGGCCACCACCGGAGTGGCCGTGGCCGTGAACGACGAAGTGGTCACGCGCGGCGCCTGGGAGACCACGGCGCTGCGCGACCGTGACCGCGTGGAGGTGCTGACGGCGGTGCAAGGTGGATGATCTGATCATCGCCGGGGAGAAGTTCTCCTCCCGGCTCATCATGGGGACCGGCGGCGCGCCCTCCCTGGAGGTGCTCGACCAGGCGCTGGCGGCGTCCGGCACCGAGCTGACCACGGTGGCGATGCGGCGGCTCGACCCGGCCGCGCGCGGCTCCGTGCTCGACGTGCTGCGCCGGCGCGACATCAAGGTGCTGCCCAACACGGCGGGCTGCTTCACCGCGGGCGAGGCCGTGCTGACGGCCCGGCTGGCGCGCGAGGCGCTCGGCACCGACTGGGTCAAGCTGGAGGTCATCGCCGACGAGCGGACCCTGCTGCCCGACCCGATCGAGACGTTCGACGCGGCCGAGCGGCTGGTGGCCGACGGCTTCGTGGTGCTGCCGTACATCGGCGACGACCCGGCGCTGGCGCGGCGGCTGGAGCAGGCCGGCTGCGCGGCGGTGATGCCCCTGGGCGCGCCGATCGGCTCGGGCCTCGGCATCCGCAACCCGCACAACATCGAGCTCATCGTGGAGGCCGCCTCGGTCCCCGTGATCCTCGACGCCGGCATCGGCACGGCCAGCGACGCGGCGCTCGCGATGGAGCTGGGCTGCGACGCCGTCCTGCTGGCCACGGCGGTCACCCGGGCGCAGCGGCCCGACCTCATGGCGGCGGCCATGAAGGAGGCCGTCCGGGCGGGCCGGCTGGCGCGGCAGGCGGGGCGCATCCCGCGCCGCCGCTACGCCGAGGCGTCGTCCCCGATGACGCCGTGACGAGAGCCCCCCGCACGCGCGGACCGGTGCGGGGACACGCCGAGAGGCACGTCTCCGCATCGGTTTCGGGCGGTGGGGCCCTGCCAGTGGCAAAACGCCCGTAAACTCAGCGGGGTGGATACGACGACTGCGGACCCGCTGGTCGGTCGACTCCTCGATGGGCGTTACCGCATCGAGAGCCGGATCGCCCAGGGCGGTATGGCTACCGTCTACCTGGCGCTCGACATCCGTCTCGACCGGACCGTCGCGCTGAAGGTCATGCACCGCTCGCTCGCCGCCGACCCGGCGTTCGTCCGGAGGTTCATCGGCGAGGCCAAGTCGGTCGCCAGTCTCTCCCATCCCAACGTGGTGCACGTCTTCGACCAGGGCACCGACAACGACGTCGTCTACCT
This sequence comes from Nonomuraea aridisoli, assembly GCF_003236395.1. Lineage (GTDB taxonomy): Bacteria > Actinomycetota > Actinomycetes > Streptosporangiales > Streptosporangiaceae > Nonomuraea > Nonomuraea aridisoli. The sequence continues at coordinate 50,759 of NZ_POUD01000016.1, forward strand.
GTCGATGGAGTACGTCCCCGGCCGCACGCTGCGCGACATCCTGCGCCAGCGCGGCCGGCTGCCCGCCCGCGAGGCGCTCGAGATCCTGATCCCGGTGCTCGCCGCGCTGGGCGCCGCCCACCAGGCCGGGATGGTCCACCGCGACGTCAAGCCGGAGAACGTCCTGATGACCGACGACGGCCGCGTCAAGGTCGTCGACTTCGGACTGGCCAGGGCGATCGAGGCGACCAACCAGACCCGTACCGGCATGATGATCGGCACGATCGGCTACATGGCGCCCGAGCAGGTGACCACCGGCGCCGCCGACGTGCGCAGCGACGTCTACGCCGCGGGCATCATGCTGTTCGAGCTGGTGACCGGGGAGCAGCCGTACGACGGCGAGACGCCGATGTCGGTGGCCTACCGGCACGTCCACGACACCGTGCCGGCGCCGTCGTCGCTGGTGCCCGAGGTGCCGCAGCTGGTCGACGTGCTGGTGGCGCACGCGACCGCGCGCGAGCCGGCCGACCGCCCGAAGGACGCGACGGCGATGCTCGTGCAGGCGGTGGAGGTTCACCGGGCGCTGCCGCGCACGACGACCCCGCCGGTGTCCGGCGCGCATTCCTTGCCGCCCCGCCACTTCCCCGCCTCCGGCCCCATGTCGGGACCAGTGTCGGGCGCTGTGTCGGGGGCCGTGTCGGGCGCTGTGTCGGGCGCCGGCTCCGTGCCGCAGGCCGCGCCGGCCCACACGCTCATCCAGCCGCACGCCGAGGTGCCGCGGGCGCCGCGGCGGCGCGGGTTCCGCCCCCACTGGCTCCTGGCGACGCTGGCGGCGGTGATGGTGGTCGCGGTCGGGTTCACCGGCTGGTACTTCTCGCGGCCGGAGGTCGTCGCCGTGCCCGACGTCGCGGGCCAGAACCTCGCGGTGGCCGAGAAGAACATCGCCGCACTGGGCCTGCAGGCGCGCAAGGGCGACAGCGAGTACAGCGAGAAGGTGGCCGAGGGCCTGGTGATCGCCACCGACCCGGCGGCCGAGGTGGAGCTGGAGAAGGGCTCCACGGTCACGCTGACGCTCTCGCTCGGGCCTGAGCGCATCGTCGTGCCCAACGTCGCCAACCTGAACGGCAACGACGCGCGGGCCGCGATCGCCGGCGCCGGGCTGACCGTGGGCTCGGTCAAGCGCCTGGCCAACACCGAGGTGGAGCGCGACAAGGTCATCCGGACCTCCCCGCAGGTGGGCGAGAAGGTGAAGAAGGGCGCCAAGATCGACATCTTCGTCAGCGCCGGCCTGGTCATGCCCGACGTGTCCGGCATGCCGAAGGACGAGGCCGCCGGCTACCTCGGCAGCCAGGGCTTCCAGGTGCAGGTCAACGAGGTCGACGACGACGCCGAGCCGTGCACGGTCATCGCGCAGTCGCCCAAGGCCAAGACCGAGGTCAACCCGGGCGCGCCGGTCATGGTCACGGTGTCGCGCTGCCAGGTCGACTTCTGGCAGTGGTTCCGCGGCGGCGACCGCGACGGCGACGGCCACGACGACGCCGAGGCGCGCGACGACCAGCAGTTCTCCCTGGTGCCCGGGGTGATCGGCAAGGACGTGCGCGACGCCAAGGCCGAGTTGGAGGCGCTCGGTTTCAAGGTGCGCGTGCAGCGGCTGGGCAACGGCGGCGTGGTGCAGTTCCAGCGGCCGCTGCCCAACAGCGAGCGCCCGCCGGGCACGACGGTCTATCTCTGGCAGTAGCGCCTCAGTAACCCTCAGGCCAGGTGGCCGTGCAGGCGCACCCTGGCCAGGCCGCCGTCGGGATAGATGTCCACCCGTACGTGGGTGACCGGGTCGGGGCAGGCCAGGCGGAAGCGGTGCGGCGTGTCGGGCTGCAGGCGGGTTCGGGGCAGCAGCGGCACCTCGCGCTCGCCGTCCAGGCCCGTCAGCGCGACCGCGCCCGGCGCGTTGTACAGCAGGTTCGTCGTGTCGATCTCGGCCAGCCGGACGATCCCGCGCCCGGCCAGCCGGATGACGAGCCAGTCGTTGCCGCCGTCGCGCCGCCGCGCGGTCTCCCAGCCCTCCGCCTGGTGCCGGGCCAGGCCGGGCGCGATGACGTTGTTGGGCGCGGAGTAGTACGCGTCGGAGCAGTCGGTGACCAGGCCGCCGTTGGCGAGCGCGGCCAGGTCGAGGCCGAGCCCGCCGTAGAGCGAGAGGTCGGGGCGGGCCTCGCCGTGCACGCGCAGGCGGGCCACGCCTCCGTCGGGGTGGATGTCGAGCCGTACGTGGGTGTAGCGGGTGTCGTCGGTGACCTCGAAGTGGTGCTCGGCGTCGCCCTTGAGGCCGGACAGCGGGACGATCTCCGTCCAGTGGGCCTCCAGCAGCTCGGCCGGTGAGGGGTGGCCCTCGACCGAGGCGGCGGCGACGCGGGCGTGCGGCGGGTAGTTGCCCTTGAACCAGGCGGTGTCGACGACCACGCCGCGGATCACGCCGGGCACGCCGAGGCGTACGAGGGCCCAGTCGTGGCCGGGCTCGCGGCGGCGGCGGGTCTCCCAGCCGTCGTACACCTGGCCCTTGCTGCCGAAGGTCGCCGGGCTGAAGCCGGGGCGTCCTGGCCTGATGAGGCTCTCCTTCTCGGCGAACGACTCGTCGCTGGCGGCCACGACCGCACCGCCGAGGGTGCGCAGGGCGAGGTCGGGCAGGGCGGTGAACATCTAGTCAGCTCTCCAGAGGAATCGTCCGTGCGGTTCGCCGTCCACCGGCCGGCCGCGCAGCCAGGTGGTCAGCACGACGCCGGTGAGGGTGCTGCCGTCGTACGGGGTGACGGGGTTCTTGTGGTGGAGGCGGGTGGCGTCGACGACGTGGGCGGCCTCGGGGTCGAAGGCCACCAGATCAGCGTCATTGCCCACCTTTATCCCGCCTTTTCGCGAAATACCAGCCATTGCGGCTGGATTTGCGGACATCCAGCGGACGATGGCCTCCAGCCCGAAACCCCTGCGCGCCGCCTCCGTCCAGACCGCGGACAGGCCGAGCTGGAGCGAGGCGATGCCGCCCCAGGCGGCGGCGAAGTCGGGCACCTTGAGGTCGGCCGGCGACGGCGAGTGGTCGGAGACGACGCAGGCCAGCACTCCCCTGGCCAGCCCGTCCCACAGCAGGTCGCGGTTGGCCCGCGAGCGGATCGGCGGGCAGCACTTGTACGCGGTGCGCCCCTCGGGCACCTGCTCGGCCGCCAGCGTCAGGTAGTGGGGGCAGGTCTCGGCGGTGACCGCCAGGCCCCCCGCCCGCGCCTCCTCCAGCACGTCGAGGCTGGCGGCGCTGGAGACGTGCAGGACGTGCACCCGGGCGCCGGTCTGCGCGGCCAGCGCCACCAGCCGCTCGACCGCGCCGCGCTCGGCCTCCCCCGGCCGCGAGGCCAGGAACTCCGCGTACGTCGGCCCGTCCGGCTCGCGCAGCAGCGCCGGGTCCTCGGCGTGCACGACCATCGTCCCGCCGAAGCCGGCGACCTCCTCCAGGGCCCTGCGCAGCTCGTCGGCGCCGAGCGGCGGGAACTCCTCCACCCCCGACGGCGACATGAAGCACTTGAACCCGAAGACCCCGCGCTCGTGCAGGGGCGCGAGCTCCTTGACGTTGCCCGGCACGGCCCCGCCCCAGAACCCGACGTCCACGTGGCAGCGCCCCTCGGCCGCCCGCAGCTTGGCGTCGAGCGCGCCGGTGCTGACGGTGGGCGGCAGCGAGTTGAGCGGCATGTCGAGCAGCGCGGTGACGCCTCCGGCGGCGGCGGCCCTGGTGGCCGAGGCGAAGCCCTCCCAGTGGGTCCGGCCGGGCTCGTTGACGTGCACGTGGGTGTCGACCAGGCCGGGCAGCAGGGCCAGGTCGCGCAGGTCGACGTCCTCGGCGGCGGGCAGCGGGTCCGCATAACCGGCCACGGCCGCGATCGTCTCACCGCGCACGGCGACGGCGGCGGGCCGCTCCCCCTCGGGCGTGACGGTCCTGCGGGAGCGGACGACCAGGTCGTACGCGCTCACGCGGCGCCCTCCGCGAGGCGGCGGTCGGCGGCCAGGCGGGCGGCGAGGCGTTCGAGCAGCGGTCCGGCCTCGGCCATGCACCGCTCGGTGTCGGGCTCGAGGTCCGTCAGCGCGTACGCGGCCTCGATGCCGGCCGCCTTCAGCTCGGCGTCGGTGAGCGTACGGCGGCCGCAGACGGCCACGACGGACACGCCGGCCCGGGCGGCGGCCTGCGCGACGCCGACGGGGGCCTTGCCGCGCAGCGACTGGGCGTCCAGGGAGCCCTCCCCGGTGACGACCAGCCGCGCGCCGAGCACCACCTCGCCGAAGCCGAGCAGGTCGAGCAGGTACTCGATGCCGGGCCGGATCTCGGCGTGCAGGAACGTCAGCGCCGCGAACCCGACGCCGCCGGCCGCTCCCGCCCCCGGCGCACCCGCCACGCCCATCGCGCGCGGGACGCCGTCGTGCTCCACGGCCCCCATGAGGCCGTGGGTCGTGGTCGCGACGGCGGCCAGGCGGGCCAGCGCCGCCTCGAGCGTCGTGACGTCCTCGGGGGTGGCGCCCTTCTGGGGGCCGTAGACGGCGGCGGCGCCGTGCGGGCCGAGCAGCGGGTTGTCCACGTCGCTGGCGACGACGAACTCGACGCCGGAGATGTCGAGGAAGCCGGACAGGTCGATGCGCGCGAGGTCCTTCAGCGCGGCCCCGCCCCGCGGCAGGTCGCGGCCCTCCGCGTCGAGCAGGCGGGCGCCGAGGGCCTGCGCCATGCCCGCTCCCCCGTCGGTGCAGGCGCTGCCGCCGAGGCCGAGGACGACCCGCTTGGCGCCGCGGCGCACGGCGTCGGCGATCAGCTCGCCGGTGCCGTAGCTGGTGGCCGTCAGCGGCTCGTGCCCGCCGGGCAGGCGGCGCAGCCCGGACGCCTCCGCGAGCTCGATCACGGCCGTTCCGGTGGGCTGCCAGGCGTACGAGGCGGGGACGCGCTCGCCGGTCGGCCCGGTGACCTCGATGGTGATCCGGCCGAAGCCGCCCGCGACGGCGGCGTCGACGGTGCCGTCGCCGCCGTCGGCGACCGGCAGCTCGACGGTGGGCACGCCGAGCCCGGCCGAGACCCGGGAGGCCACCTCGGCCGCCGTCAGCGACCCCTTGAACTTGTCAGGGGCAACCAGAACGTGCTGAACCACTACGAACTCCCACCTGATGATGAACAATGTCCTGACACGCCTTCCTGCCCGGTGCGAGCGGGCAGGAAGGCGTGACTCATCATCACATCCCGGGCCGTTTCCCTCACTCCCTGGGAGGGCCCGCCGGAGAGGAGACATCGTTGCGGATCACGGCGCGGCAGCGGCAGGCCCGGCTGGCCCGGCGGCACCGGCTGGCCGTCAAGGCGGCCACACCGGAGGAGGCGGCCGCCTCCGTGGTGGCGCTGCACGGCACCGACCCGGCGACCGTGTTCCTGTCGGCGGGCGCGCGCCTGGCCGCCCCCGGCCCGGAGCCGGTCGAGCGGGCCCTGTACGCCGACCGCACGCTCGTGCGCATGACCGGGATGCGGCGCACGGTGTTCGTGGTGCCGGCGGAGCTGGTCCCGGTCGTCCACCACTCCTCGATGGCGGCCATCGCCCGCCGGGAGCGCGCGTCGGTGCTGAAGGTGTTCGCCGAGGGCGGCTGGGACGAGGCCCGGTTCAAGGAGGTCGAGGAGTCGGTGCTGCGGCTGCTGGCCGAGCACGGCGACGCCACCGCCGCCGAGCTGGGGGCCTTGGAGCCGCGGCTGCGCGAGAAGGTCCGGGTGTCCGCCGGCAAGCCGTACGAGGCGGAGGTGAGCGTGGGCTCGCGCCTGCTCGCCCTGATGGCCATGGACGGCCTGCTCGTCCGGGGCTCGCGCCCGTCCGGCACGTGGCTGAACGGGCAGCACCGGTGGGGCCTTTCGCCCGAGATGGCGGAGCTGGCCGTGCACGAGGCGCAGGCGCGGCTCGTGCACCGGTGGCTCGCGGCGTTCGGGCCGGGCACGGAGGCCGACCTCAAGTGGTGGACCGGCTGGACGCTCAAGCAGGTGCGCGCCGCCCTGGCCGCCGTCGGGGCGGTGCCGGTGGAGCTGGACGAGGGCACCGGTTACGTGCTGCCCGGCGACCTCGACGACCTCGCCGAGGCCGCGGCCCCGGAGCCGTGGGCCGCGCTGCTGCCCGCGCTCGACCCGACGCCGATGGGCTGGCAGGCGCGCGAGTGGTACCTGCCGCCGGAGCACCGCGCCGAGTTGTTCGACCGCAGCGGCAACGTGGGCCCGACGGTGTGGTGGAACGGCCGGGTCGTGGGCGGCTGGGCGCAGCGTCCCGACGGGGAGATCGTGTGGCGGCTGCTCGACGACGTGGGCGCCGACGCCCGCTCCGCCGTCGAGGCCGAGGCGGCCGCGCTGGCCTCCTGGCTCGGCGGCGTCACGGTCACGCCCCGCTTCCGCACGCCGCTCGAACGAGCCCTGTCCGCCGGGCTCTAGGCGACCGTGCGGATGAACTCCTCCAGGGAGTAGCGGCCGTCCTGGTCGGAGTCGGCCTCCTGGCTCAGCGCGCCCAGGGCCTCCGCCGGGAGGTCGGGGAAGTGCCGCTTCAGCTCCGCCTCGCTGATGTAACCGTCGCCGTCGGTGTCGATCTCGGCGAAGGTAATCCTGAGCTGCGACAGCCGCTCCTCTGTCAGATCTCCCGCCACGGGACCGCCCTTCTTCCTCGTTCCGGACATTTCCCACCATAGTGCGGGCTGTCGCTAGTGGGGCGCGGCGGTGACGCCCTGTTTCTGCGCCCGGCGCAGCAGGCGGCGGCGGGCGTCGGCGCCCGCGCGGCCGGCGACGTCCTGGGAGAGGGTCCGCAGCTCGCCGTCCGCCACCACCGTGCGCCCGCCGACCAGGACGCGGGCGAGCGGCGGCGGGGGCCCGAAGACCAGCGCGCAGACGGGGTCGGCGACGGCGGCGGTGAAGGGCCCGTCGATCCGCCACAGGGCGATGTCGGCCAGTTTGCCGGGCTCCAGGGTGCCGAGCTCGGACTCGCGGCCGAGGTTGCGGGCGCCGCCGAGCGTGGCCAGCTCCAGAGCCTGGCGGGCGGTGAGCGCCGTGGGGCCGTAGCGGGCCCGCTGGAACAGCAGGGTCTGGCGCATCTCGCCGGCCAGCGGCGTCAGCTCGGAGGAGGCGCTGCCGTCGACGCCGAGGCCGACGGGCGCGCCGCGGCGCAGCAGCTCCGACACGCGCGCGATCCCGGCGCCGAGCCGCCCGTTGGAGGACGGGCAGTGCGCGGTGCCGGTGCCGGTGGCGGCCAGCTTGCCGATGTCGCCGTCACTCAGGTGCACGGCGTGCGCGAACCAGACGTCCGGCCCGAGCCAGCCGAGCTTGTCCATGTAGTCGACCGGGCGCATCCCGAACTGCTCCAGGCAGTGCTCGTCCTCGTCGAGGGTCTCGGCGATGTGCGTGTGCAGGCGTACGCCCTTGGCCCTGGCCAGGGCGGCCGACTCGGTCATCAGCTCGGCGCTGGCCGAGAACGGCGAGCACGGCGCGACCACCACCCGCAGCATCGAGGACGGCGACGGGTCGTGGTGGGCGTCCACGGCCTCGGCGGTGGCCGCCAGGATGTCGTCCAGCTCCTCGACGACGGAGTCCGGCGGCAGGCCGCCCTTCGACCGGCCCCGGTCCATCGAGCCGCGCGCCGGGTGGAAGCGCACGCCGACCTCGCGGGCGGCCTCGATCTCGGCCGCGAGCAGGTCGCCCCGGCCCTTGGGGAAGACGTAGTGGTGGTCGCTGGTGGTGGTGCAGCCCGACAGGGCGAGCCAGCTCAGCCCGGCGGTGGCCGCGCCGTTGACCACCTCGGCGTCCATGGCGGCCCACACCGGGTAGAGGGCGACCAGCCACTCGAACAGCGTCGCCTCCTGCACGAGGCCCTGGGAGGCCCACTGGTACAGGTGGTGGTGGGTGTTGACCAGGCCGGGCGTGGCCAGGCAGCCGGCGCCGTCGATGCGGGCGGCGCCGGGGATCTCGGGGGCGGGCCCGGAGCCCAGCTCGGCGATGCGGTCACCCTCGATCCTGATATATCCGGACCGGATCTCGGGGCCGGCGACCGGGGCGATCGCCACGTCCGTGATCAGCACCGTGCGATCCGCGGTGTCACTCATACCCCGCTCCCTCCGCCTTGCGGGCGGCGGCGAGCCGTACCGCGTCGAGGATCTTCTCGTAACCGGTGCACCGGCACAGGTTGCCCGCCAGCGCCTCCCTGATCTCCGCGTCCGACGGGCGCGGCACGCGGGCCAGCAGGTCGTGGGTCTGCACCACCAGGCCCGGCGTGCAGAAGCCGCACTGCACGGCCCCGCACTCCGCGAACGCCTCCTGCACCGGGTCGAGGGCGCCCCCGTCGGCCAGGCCCTCGACCGTGCGCACCGCGCGCCCCTCGGCCTGCCCGGCCGCGACCAGGCAGGCGCAGACCGGCACGCCGTCCAGGTACACCGTGCACGAGCCGCACTCGCCCTGCTCGCAGGCGTTCTTGGAGCCGGGCAGGCCGAGGCGTTCGCGCAGCACGTACAGCAGGCTCTCGCCCTCCCAGACGTCGTCCGCGCTCTGCTCGCGGCCGTTGACGGTGAACGTGACGCGCATCATGCCGCCCTCCGGTAGTCGTTCCAGGCCCAGGTGAGCGTCCGGCGGGCCAGCACGCCGAGGGCGTGCGCCCGGTACGCGGCGCTGCCCCGCACGTCGTCGATCGGCGCGGCGGCCCGCGCGCACAGCTCGCCGAACCGGTGGGCCAGCGCCGGGTCCAGCGGCGCGGACCAGTCCAGCTCCCGGGCGAGCAGTTCCTCGGCCTCCCGGGCGCGGCGCGGGGTCGGGGCGGCCGAGCCGATGCCCGTCCCGACCCGCCGCTCCCGCGGGTGCAGGGCGATCGCGAACGAGCACACCGCGATCACCATGGCGTTGCGGGTGCCGACCTTGGAGAAGTACTGGGGGCCGGTCGCGGGCGGCACGTGCACGGCCCTGATCAGCTCGTCCGGCTCCAGCGCACTGCGTTTGACCCCGAGGTAGAACTCGGCGGCGGGGATCATCCTGACGCCGCGTTCGCGGGACTCCACCTCGACCACCGCACCCGCCGCCAGCAGTGGCGGGTGGCTGTCGCCGGCGGGCGAGGCCGCGCCGAGGTTCCCGCCGACGCTGCCGCGGTTGCGGATCTGCGGCGAGCCGACCGTGCGGGCCGCCTGCGCGAGCCCCGGCAGCGGCCCGGACAGCTCCTCGATGACCGTGGCGTACGACACCCCCGCCCCGATCCGGCAGTACCCACCGGTCATCTCCCATGCGCGCAGCTCGGGCACCCGGGTGAGGTCGAGCAGCGCCGCCGGCCTGCGCACGTCGAAGTTGAGCTCGACCATCACGTCGGTGCCGCCCTGCAGCGGCACCGCGTCGGGCCGGTCCGCCTTGGCGGCCAGCGCCTCCTGCCACGTCGTGGGGCGCAAGAAGTCCATCGGCTACTCCCAGGCGAATCCGGCGTCGGGCGCGTCATCGCGCAGCACGCCACCCTCGATCAGCCCGTACGGCCGGTCGGCGGCGTGGAAGACCTCGTTGTCGTTGTCCATCCCGAACGGCGACAGGTCCACGGCGAAGTGGTGCTTGTTCGGCAGGGCGAGCCTGACCTCGCAGATCTCGGGACAGACGGTCAGCACGCGCTCGCCCATGGCGTACAGGGTCTGCTGGAGGGAGCGGCTGTGGGTGCCGGCGAACGCGTCGAGCAGGGCCTGCCGCGCCTGCTCGTACGACTGGGCGTACGACGCCGTCTCACCAATGTGCCGCCATCGGGCGGTCACGGCGGTGGCGAGGACGCGGTCGCGGGTGGGCGGCAGCGTCGTGTACTCGTCCACGAGGTAGCCGTGGAACTCCGAGCCGGTCGTGTTGAGCACCACCAAATCCTTCAGCCCCGACACGACGGTGCTGCCGCCGTCGCGGTCGTGGTGGACGACGCACGTGCGCACCTCGCCGCCGTCGCGGACGAACGAGTGCGGCCCGGCGCGGTTCCAGCCGTACTCCTCGATCTCCACGCGGGCGTGGTGGATCGTCGGCTGGGAGGTGACGAAGTGCCGGGCCAGTAGCAGGGCGAACTCCTCGATCTGGCCGACGCCGTGCTTCCTGGCGAACGCGTACGCCGTGTTCTTCTGCGTGTCGGTCGGCAGGACGGCGGCGTTGTCGCCGGTGAGGTGGACGGCCTCCATGTCGCCCGACAGCGCGGTGCTGACGTTGACGTCCTTGACGCGGTGGACGGGACCTTCCCTGACCACGTGGACGAGCCTGGTCTCCGCCTTGCCGTAGCGGTTGGGGCCGAGCTTGACGGACATCTAGCTCCCTCGGTAGGTGGAGTAGGCGTACGGGCTGAGCAGCAGCGGCACGTGGTAGTGCTGCGCCGGGTCCGTCACGGTGAAGGTGACGACGACCTCCGGGTAGAACGTCTCGGCCAGGTAGGCCCCGGTGTCGAAGACGACGCGGTGCACCCCGGCCTCCGGCTGCCACCCCTTCAGCCGGCCGTCGGCGTCGGTGCGGCCCTCGGCGACGACGCGGCCCTCGTGTTCGAGGCGCACCCGCAGGCCGGCGGCCGGGCGGCCGGTCACCGCGTCCAGCACGTGCGTGGAGAAGCTCATCCGCCCTCCCCGACGAGCTTGGCCAGCCGCAGCCGCGCGATGGCGGCCAGCTCGTCGCGCACGACGTGGCGTTCGCGTTCCTCGTCGTTGCGCAGGCGCTCGCGGAGCCGGGCCAGCATCTCGGCGCCGGTCAGCCCGGTGGCGCAGACGAGGTAGACGTGCCCGAACCGTTCCTCGTAGGCCCGGTTGCCCTCGGCGAGCTCCGCCCGCAGCCGCTCCTCGACGCCCGACTGCTCCTGGCGCGACCACGCCGCGTCCCTGCCGCCGCCGTCCGCGCGCTCGCCGATGCGGGGATGCGCCTTCAGCGCCTCCAGCACGTCGCCCCACTCCAGCTCCCGCACGACCTTTCCCGCCGTCTCCAGCAGCTCGTCCAGGTTCCCGTACGGCCTGAGCGAGGCGACCAGGCCGGCGAAGGCGGGGCTGGCGCAGCAGGCGAGCAGCTCCCGCTCGGCCTCGGCCGTGGGCAGGACGTTGAAGGCTTCCAGCGTGTCGGGCATGTCAGAAGTACACACACGCTTTCCGTGCCCGGTCCATCCGCGAGAACTCCGAACTGACCGCCCGGATGGTCCGTACTTTTCGTCTCATGCTCCAACAGGCCGCTCTCACATGGTGAACACGGTCTTGCCGCGGGCGTGGCCCGCCGCGATGTCGGACAGCACGGCGGGCACCTGCTCCAGCGGGATCTGGGCCTGCACCTGGACGCGCAGCTCGCCGCTGTCGATGAGGTCGGCCAGCTCGTTCAGCACCGGGCCGGTGACTGTGTTGACGACGTTGACGCCGCGCAGCTCCCGCGCGGCCAGCGCGCCGGGGTCGACGGCGCGCAGGACGCTGCAGATCACGCCTCCGGGACGCAGCAGGCCCTCCAGCGGCGCCGTGTCGCCGGCGGCGGAGACCAGGTCGAAGACCGCGTCGATCCCGCCGGGGTGGGCGGCGAGCACCTGGTCGGCGACGGAGCCACCGCGGTGGTCCACCGTCTCGGCCGCGCCCAGACGGCGCATGGCGTCGGCCGCGTCGGGGGTGGCGGTGGCGATGACGCGGGCCCCGCGCAGCGCGGCGAGCTGCGTGGCCGCCTGCCCCACGCCGCCGGTCGCCCCGACGATGAGCACCGTCTGGCCCTCGTCCAGGCGGGACTCCTCGACCAGCGCCCGGGCGGTCGCGGTGGCGGTGGGCACGGCCGCGGCCTGCTCCAGGATCATGCCCTTGGGTATCGGGGCCACCGGGCCGTCCGCCGCCACCACGCCGTACTCGGCGTAGCTGCCGAGGCCCCGTGAGGGGTCGGTGAAGCGGCCGTAGACCTCCTCTCCGAGCCGGAAGCCGGTCACGCCGTCGCCGAGCGCGGCCACGGTGCCGGCGCCGTCCTGGCCCAGGACGAACGGGAACGACGGCGACATGCGGTCCTTCATGGCGCCACTGGCGATCTTGGTGTCGACGGGGTTGTAGCCGGCCGCCCGCAGGCGTACGAGGATCTCGCCGGGGCGCGGCTGCGGCTCCGGCAGCTCGACGAGCTCCGGATCGGCCCCGAAGGCGGAAATGGCGACGGCACGCATGGGCTCTCCCCCGTCTGGACGGAACGTGGTGCGGACCCAGCGGATCGTTCCCCGCGCCGGGGTGCGTCAAGGGGGCCCGACGGGGTCTTGGCGCAAGCTTTGTCGGGTGCACCGCGCACGATCGCACAGGTCAGCGGTCCTGCCGGCGGGGCCTAGACTGGGAGGCATCATGACCCCGACTTCTCTGATCGGCGGACACGTGTCCGTCGCGGGCGGCCTCGCGACGGGCGGCCTGAAATACATGGCCGAGATCGGCGCCGAGATGATCCAGGTGTTCGTCACCAACCCACGCGGCTGGGCGCTCAACGACGGCAAGCCCGACGAGGACGCCAAGCTGGCCGAGTCGGGTGTGCCGGCGTTCATCCACGTGCCCTACCTCGTCAACTTCGGCTCGCCCAACGCCGAGACGCTGGCGAGCTCCGTCGCCGTCGTGCGCCACGCGCTGCGGCGCGGGGTGGAGACCGGCGCCAGGGGCGTCGTGGTGCACACCGGCTCCGCGGTCACCCAGGGGCGCGACGCGGCGCTGCGGCAGCTGCACGACAACCTGCTGCCGCTGCTCGACGAGATCCCCGATGACGGGCCCGACCTGCTGCTGGAGCCGATGGCCGGCCAGGGCGCCATGCTCTGCGCGACCGTCCAGGACCTGGAGCCGTACCTCGACGCGCTCGACTGGCACCCGCGGGCCTGTGTCTGCCTCGACACCTGCCACGCCTTCGCGGCCGGCCACGACCTGGCCGCCGAGGGCGGGGTGAAGGAGACGTTCGACGCCCTGCACACGATCGCGCCCGGGCGGCTCAAGCTGATCCACGCCAACGACTCCAAGGACGTGTGCGGGGCGAAGAAGGACCGCCACGAGAACATCGGGGCCGGCCACATCGGCGCCCGCCCGTTCGCCGAGCTGATGCGGCATCCGGCGGTCGCGGGGGTGCCCATCTGCATCGAGACCCCTGGCAAGGCGCCCAAGCACGCCGAGGACATCACGCTGCTGAAGAAGCTCCGCGACGGCTGATCGGCCGCGCCCGGTGGAGTCTCGGGGCGAAGACGGATAAACCCGGCAGCACCGCAGAAATCGTGATAGGGGCGCCTGCTCTCGCGATCCGACCGCCCCCGAGGGCCGGATCGCGGGGCCTCTTCCATGGCCGCGCAGACGCCCCTTCACAGATTCGGCTGGGCGGGCCCCACCCCCCGGTCGAGGGCCCGACAGCCGCGGCGACGTGCGTGTCGCCGGTGAAGCCGGCGCATCAGACCTGTGTGAGCCCTGCGGCTCGTCCCCCCGATGCGCCGGGAGTGGCTTTCCGATGCCGAAACACTACGGTTGCGATCTTGTGGGCGAAACCCCGTTTATGGTCAGCTCGTTGAGCGGTCTGTAGTCATCGACATACGGAGAGTGCTCCAACGATGAGCGGTCATCCGTACGCGACGAACGGTAGGTTGCAGGGGTTGCAAGCGCCCACCGCATGCCCCCTCACCGACCAGCGGTTCCACCC
>NZ_POUD01000170.1 GCF_003236395.1 Nonomuraea aridisoli
GGCTCGGACGGGGCGGGCCGCAGCGCGAGTCCCGAGGCGGGCGACATGGCGAGCGGGACGGCCGTCGTGGCGGCCGTGGCCATGGCCGCGGCGAAGTACAGGGAGGGTAGGCCGAGACGTCGGGGCACGAGGTGCAAGGGTGCCTGTCGCGCAGCTCACAGGAACAACGGGACACGCCCTCGCGTCTATTCACGAGACCACTCTTTACCCAACGCATGACGAGAGGGGACTGATCCGGGGGATGAGCGGCGAGCCGCGGAAGTTCGAGCTGAGCATCCCGCAGATCCTGGGCAGCGCCCTGGCGGCGGTGACCGCCGCCGTGGCCGCGTCCTATCTCGGCGTGGCCGGCACGGTGATCGGCGCCGCGGTGGTCAGCATCGCGAGCACCGTCGCCACCGCCGTGTACACGCACTACCTCAAGCGCACCGAAGAACGGGTCAAGCAGCGCACGCTGGTCATCCGCCGTGAACCGCACGAGCCGGCGCCCGGCGAGCAAGAACCCGACGCCACGGCGCCGGACCCTACGGGGAGCGGCGGGAAGACGACTCTCGTGATGCCGGCCGTCGAGCAGCCGCGGCGCAGGCTCTCGTGGGTGAAGGTGGCGGGCGCCGCGGTGATCGTGTTCGCGGTCAGCATGGGCGGCATCCTCGCCTACCAGGGCGTCACCCGGCAGACCGTGCACGAGCAGGTCACCGGCAAGGTCCCGCACCAGGCGCGCGTGCAGCACGAGCCGCCGTCCCGGCAGGACGTGCCCGTGCCGTCCCACGACACACCGCCCCCGGCCGCCACGTACGAGCCGTCGAAGCCGTCACCCACGCCGACGCCGAGCACGAGCCCGCGGGAGACCCCGCCGCCGAGCGGCCGGCCGACGCGGGAGCCGGAGCCGCAGCCGAGCGACGACGTGGTGGAGCCGTCCCACGAGGCCACGAGCCCGCCGCCGCTGGAGGAACGGCCCGGCGACGTGGAGGAGGCGCCGACGCCCACCGCGCCGTCCGCGCCGGCGGAGGAGCAGACCGGCCCCGGCACCCCCGTGCGCTAACCGAGCACCGTCTCCAGGTAAGCGTTGCCGAACAGGCGCTCGGGGTCGAGGCGGTCGCGCAGGGCGGTGAAGTCGGCGAAGCGGGGATACACGCCGGCCAGGTACGCGGCGTCCCGGGTGTGCAGCTTGCCCCAGTGCGGGCGGCCGTCCAGCCGGGTCATGATCTCCTCGACGCCCGCGAAGTACGCCGGGTGGGGGGTCGGCCGGTAGACGTGGCAGGCGACGTACGCCGACGGCCGTCCGTACGCGGTGGACAGCCAGGCGCCGGAGGGCGGGGAGACGCGGACCTCCACCGGGAAGCTGATCTTCCAGTCCATCCGGTCGATCAGGTCGCGGGTCTCCCGCAGGGCCTGGCCGAGGCGTTCGCGCGGGATGGCGTACTCCGTCTCCAGGAAGCGCACGTCGCGCCGGGACGTGAAGACCTTGTACGAGGCGTCCACCCACGAGGAGTCGCCGAGCGCGGCGGCGCTGACGGCGTTGACGCGGGGGATCAGGCCCGGTAATCGGGCGCCGAGGGCGCAGGCGGCGCCGAAGACGGTGTTCTCCAGGAAGACGGTGTCGCGCCAGTGCGCGAACGCCCCCGGCGGCCGGGCCGGCCCCGGGTCGCGGTCGGCGGTCTTGACCAGGCAGGCGTCGGTGTGCGGCAGCCAGAAGAAGTCGAGGTGCTCGTGGGCGGAGGTCAGCTCGTCGAGTGAGGAGAGGATCTCGCCGAGGGCCATCCTGCGCCGCCGGTGCCGCAGCAGGAACGCGGGCTCCACCCGTAAGGTCACGGCCGTGAGCACGCCCAGCGCGCCCAGCCCCACGCGGGAGGCGTCGAAGAGGTGGTCGCCCGGCGCGACGGTCGCCACGGAGCCGTCGGCGAGCACCAGCTCCAGCTCGGCCACCTGGTCGGCGAGGCCGCCGCTGTCGCGCCCGGTGCCGTGGGTGCCCGTCTGGATGGCGCCGGCGACGGTCTGCTCGGCGATGTCGCCCATGTTCGCCAGGGCCAGGCCGCGGGCGGCGAGCAGCTCGTTCAGCACCCGCAGCGGCGTGCCGGCCAGCACGGTGACACGGTCGTCCGCGCACGAGCGCAGGCCGGTCAGCGCGTCGGGGCGGAGCATGAGGCCGTCGGTGAGGGCCACCCCGGTGAAGGAGTGACCCGTGCCGACCATGCGGACCCGCCGCCCGGAGGCGGCGGCGTCGCGCACGGCGCGTACGACGTCCTCGACGGAGGACGGCGTGCGGACCTCGGCGGGGGTGCCCGACTGGTTGCGCGACCAGTTCACGAACGCCACGGGCACCTCCAGAGCATCGTTCGGTCAGAGACCGACCATACTCACTGCTCCCAGCCCTCCGGGAGGGGGAAGGCGTCGCCGGGCTCCAGGCTCTCGCCCTTGATCACGTCGGAGACGGTCACGAGGTGGTAGCCCTTGTTCTGCAGGGTCTTGATGAGCGCGGGCATGCCGTCGACCGTCTGCTTCACCCAGTCGTGCATGAGGATGATGCCGTTCGGCTTGGCGACGGCCAGCGTCTGCTTCTGGATGGCGTCGACGTTCTTGAGGCTCCAGTCCTTGGAGCCGGCGGTCCACAGGATCTGCGGCATGCCGAACTGCTCGGCGATCTCCGAGACCCGGACGTCCGTCATGCCGTACGGCGGCCGCAGCAGCTTGGGCTCGACGCCCGCCGCCGCCTTCACCGCGTCCTGGGTCTTCTGGATCTCGTCCTTGATCGTCGCTTCACTGCTCTTGGTGAAGTCGGGGTGCTTGTAGCTGTGGTTGCCGAGCTCGTGCCCCTCGGCCGCCATGCGCTTGACGAACTTCGGACGGCTCTTCACGTACTGGCCCTCGAGGAAGAACGTCGCCTTGGCGTCGTACTTCTTCAGCGTGTCGAGCAGCGTCCCGGCGTACTGGCCGGGGCCGTCGTCGAACGTCAGGGCGAGGCACTTGACCTGGCTGCAGTCGACCGGTTCCTTCTTGGGATCCTGGGCGAAGGCGGGCGCCGGCGCAAGCGTGACGCAAACAGCCGCAATAGCTAGAAGTGAACTGATTTGTCGGGACATAACTAGTGCTTCCAGTGTGATGGGTGTTGCGAGGGATGTCCCGACGGTAGCGGATCAGTTCTTCGCCGGTGAAGGAGCCTCGGGAAGTCTCAGCAAACTCGAACCTCCGATGCCCACGACCACCGCGAGCAGCGCCGCCCCGAGCGAGAAGGCGAACGCGTCGGACGCGCCGACGGCCTCGGTGAGCCGTCCGCCGGCCCACGCGCCGATCGCCACGCCGAACCCGATCGCCGTCGAGATCCACGCCATGCCCTCGGTGAGCAGCGATGGCGGCACCAGGCGCTCGGTGAGCGAGAAGCCGGTGATGAGGGTGGGCGAGATGGCGAAACCGGCCAGGAACAGCGCGCCCGCCATGACCTTGAGGTCGCCGATGAACACGAGCGGCACCAGCCCCGCCGCGAACACGCCGAGCGCCCGGATGAACCGGCCGCGCAGCGAGATCTTCCAGTGCCGCGAGCCGAACCACAGCCCCGACACCATCGACCCGCCCGCGAACGCCGCCACCAGGAACCCGGCGGCCGACTTGGCCCCCTCCTCCTCGGCGAAGGCCACGGTGATGAGGTCGACCGACCCGAACACCGCGCCGAGCCCCAGGTAGACGCAGGCCAGCAGGGCGATGCCGGGGATGAGGATGGGCGTGCCGGAGACGGACCTGACGCCCCGCACGGGCGGCTGCGTGCTGCGCTGCGCCGCCAGCGCCATCGATCCGGCGAACATCGAGACCGTCGCGACGGCCAGCCCCGCGTACGGGTTCACGCCGGTGGCCAGCACCGTGACCAGCGCGGGCCCGGTGACGAAGATGACCTCGTCGATCACCGACTCGAACGCGAACGCGGTGTGCAGCTTGGCGGAGCCGCTGTGGATGTGCGTCCAGCGGGCGCGCACCATCGAGCCGAGCGAGAGCGAGCTGGCGCCGACCAGCAGGCCGGTGACGTACAGCGTCCAGTCGGCCGCGCCGAGACCGGCGCACAACATGAGGGCGACCAGCGACAACGCGTTGACCACGGCGAACGGCGGGATCACCCGGCTCTGCCCGAACCGGTCCACGAGCCTGCCGGTGAGGGGACCTGCCACGGCGAAGGCCACGTTGGTGACGGCGGCGACCGCGCCCGCGGCGGCGTACGAACCGGTCAGCGTGGAGATCAGCAGGATGATCCCGATGCCCTGCATCGACATCGGCATGCGGCCGAAGAACCCGGCCAGCACGAAGCCCTTGATGCCGGGCCCATCGAACAACCCCCGGTAAGGCCCGACCACCCAAGTTCCTCCTTACTTCAGCGACCTAACCATGGCGCACCGTATGTCCGGAAGGCAAGTCGATAAGCGGGGCTGTGGGTTAACGTGTCCCGAGTGTCCGGTCTTCCCTCGTTCCGAGCGGTCATGCTCATGGTCGTCGCGGTGCTCGCGGTCACGGCGGCGGCGGGAGGCATGATCGTCATCCTGGGTGACGACATGGTCAACACCGCCCAGGAGGATGTGCGCGGCCGGCCGCGCGTCCAGCAGTCGGCCTCCCCCCGGCTCGACCAGATCGTGCCCACCGCCCAGCCGGTGCAGGACTTCGGCCAGGGCGGCCCCGGCGTCACCGTGACGCCGCCGCGCGTGCTCGCCGTCGCCGGCGGCACGGTCCCCGAGCAGACCAGGCACCGGCTCGCGCAGCTGACGCACGTGCAGAAGGCGACCGTGGTGGACGCGGGCGCGGTCAAGATGTCGGGTACGGCCCTGAACCTCCTGGCCGTCGACCCGGCCGAGTTCCGCTCCTGGACGCCGCAGGCCGTCGCCGACGAGCCCGCCGTGTGGAGCGCGCTGGCCCGCGGCGAGCTGGTGGCCGACACCTCGGCGATGCGCAGGTTCGGGCTGATCCTCGGCGCGATGTACCAGGTGGACGGCGGCCCCCGGCTGCGCGCCGCCGCCTCCGCGCCGTTAGGGCTGCCCGGCGTGGACGGCATGATCAGCGCCGACCTCGGCAGGTCGCTCGGCTTCGCCCCGGACGTCGCGGTGCTGCTGCACGGCAAGCCCGGCGCGATCAGCGAGGCCAAGGTGCGCAGGCTGCTCGGCAAGGGCGCCCAGGTCGTCATGCTGGACGCCGCCGAGCGCGCCGCCAAGCAGCGGCAGTCCCAGCAGCAGTCCCCGCAACGGCCCCAGCAGCCTCAGGTCAGCGTCGGCCGCCCGTCCAGTTACCTCGACCTGTACAAGGCCGCCGCCACCCGCTGCCCCGGCCTGTCATGGACGGTGCTGGCCGCGATCGGACAGGTCGAGAGCAGCCACGGGCGCAACAACGGCCCGTCGAGCGCGGGCGCGCTCGGGCCCATGCAGTTCATGCCCGCCACCTGGAAGCACTACGGCGTCGACGGCGACGGGGACGGCAAGAAGGACATCTGGAGCCCGTACGACGCCGTGCCCGGCGCCGCCAACTACCTGTGCGCCAACAAGGCGGGCGAGGGCGGCGAACGCCTGCGCAAGGCGATCTGGTTCTACAACCATTCGTGGGACTACGTGAACAAGGTGATGGGCATCGCCGAGGCGTACGCGCGCACCTACGCCTGAGCCGCCTCGGCCTGGGGCCGCCGGCGGGGCGGCGGGCAGCAGGTGAGGGGGCAGGGCACCGGCTCCGGCTCGTCCATCAGCTCACGCACCATCTGGACGAAGCGCGGGTGCGTGCCGGCCGTCGCCGCGCGCTCCATCGGCAGGCCGAGCTCGGCGGCCACCTGCCTGGCCTCGGTGTCGAGGTCGTAGACGACCTCCATGTGGTCGGAGACGAACCCGATCGGCACCAGCACCACGGACGGCGCGCCGACCTTGCGCAGGTGGTCGCAGACGTCGGGCTCCAGCCACGGCACCTGCGGCGGGCCGCTGCGCGACTGCCACACCAGGTCCCACGGCTCGGTGCGGCCGAGCGCCTGGCTGACCAGCTCGCAGCTCCTGCGCAGCTGGGCTTCGTACAGCCCGCCGGACGGGCCGGCGGTCTCGGCCATGGAGACCGGGATGCTGTGGGCGGTGAACACCAGCCGCGCGTCGTCGCGGCCGAGCCGCTCCAGCGCGGCCCTGGTGTGGTCGGCCATCGCGGCCACGAAGCCCGGGTGCTCGCCGTAGTGGCGCAGCTTGACCAGCTCGGGACCGCCCTCGACGGAGATCCGCGCGATGTCCTCGTAGTACTGGCGGCAGCTGGAGTAGCCGGCGAACGCCGAGGTGGCGAAGACCGCGGCCTTCTTGACGCCGTCGGCCTTCATCTGCCGGACGGTGTCCTCCCCGAAGGGGTGCCAGTTGCGGTTGCCCCAGTAGACCGGGACGCCGGCCACCGGCCGCAGCGCCTCCACGAGGTCGCGGTTCTGCTGGTTGATCGGGCTGATCCCGCCGAAGCTCAGGTAGTGCTCGGCCACTTCGAGCAGCCGCTCGCGGGGCACACCGCGCCCGCGCACGACGTTCTCCAGGAAGGGCATCACGTCGTCGGGACCCTCGGGACCGCCGAACGACAGGACCAGCAAGGCGTCGTAATTTCCCACGTGACCACCCTATTCGCGCGAGGGTGTGGTCCCGCAGCGAGGAGCAGGCCGGGCGACGCGGCTTGTCCGGCGCGCGCGGTAGGTTCGGTGGAGTGAGCGCATTCAACGACATTCGTGACTACGTGGCCATCCCCCGGGTCCTCTCACTGCGGCTCTCGCCCGATGGCTCCAGGCTGATCTCGACCGTCCAGTCCCTGAACCCCGACGGCAAGTCGTACGGCACCGCCCTGTGGGCCGTGCCCGTGGACGGCGAGCCGTACCGGCTGACGCGCTCCGCGAAGGGCGAGTCGGCGGCCGTGTTCACCGCCTCCGGTGACGTGCTGTTCACCTCGGCCCGCCCCGACCCCACCGCCAAGGACTCCTCCGACGAGGTGCCCTCCCTGTGGCTGCTGCCGCGCGCCGGCGGCGAGGCCCGCCAGGTGGCGGCCCGGCCCGGCGGCATCGGGGCCGTGCGCACCGCGGGCGACGTGGTCGTGTTCGTCTCGGATGTGCTCGACGGCGAGGAGGCGGCCGAGGCCGACAGGCGCAAGGCCCGCAAGGACGCCGGGATCAGCGCGATCCTGCACGAGGGCTACCCGGTGCGCTACTGGGACCACGACCTCGGTCCCGGCCGGCCCCGGCTGTTCGCCGCCCGCCTCGGCGACGACCGGCTGGAGGACGTGCGCGACCTGACGCCCGACGCGGGAGACGCGCTGCGCCAGGGCACGTTCGAGCTGACGCCCGACGGCTCCACCGTGATCGCCATGTGGCGCAGCTACCTGCCGCAGGGCGAGTGGCGTACCGACCTGGTGGCCATCGACGTCGCCACCGGCGAGCGGCGGGTGCTGCTCACCGACGACGCTTATGACTTCGAGGGCCCGCTGGCCGTCTCACCCGACGGGGCCAGGGTCGCCTGCGCCCGCGACCGCCGTACCGGGCTGGAGGTCTCCGCGCGCAGCGAGCTGTGGATCGCCGACCTCGCCACCGGGGAGGGCGCCGCGTACGCGCCCGACCTGTTCCCGGCGGACATCACGTGGGCGCCCGACTCCTCGTCCGTCTACCTGGCGGCCGACCACCAGGGCCGGCGGCCCATCTTCCACGTGCCGCTGGACGGCGGCGAGGTGCGCAGGCTCACCGGCGACCACGGCGCCTACCTCGGCCTCGGCGCCTCTCCCGACGGCCGCTTCGTCTACGCGCTGCGCAGCGCCGTCGACCTGGCCCCCGGCCCGGCCCGCATCGACGTGGCCGACGGCGAGATCACCGACCTGCCCTCGCCCGCGCCGCGCCCGCAGGTGCCCGGCACGCTCACCGAGATCTCCGCCACCACCGACGACGGCGCCACCGTACGTGGCTGGCTCGCCCTGCCGGAGGGCGCCTCGGCCGCCGACCCTGCGCCGTTCGTGCTGTTCATCCACGGCGGCCCGATCGGCTCGTGGAACGACTGGCAGTGGCGCTGGCAGTCGTGGATCCTGGCCCAGCACGGATACGCCGTGCTCATGCCCGATCCGTGCATGTCCACCGGCTACGGCCAGGAGATGATCGACCGCGGCTGGGGCGACTGGGGCCCGCGCACCCAGGCCGACCTCGACGCGATCGTCGACGTGGCGCTGGCCAGGGACGACATCGACAGCGAGCGCATCGCCGCGATGGGCGGCTCGTTCGGCGGCTACATGGCCAACTGGCTCGCCGGCCACACCGACCGCTACAAGTGCATCGTCACCCACGCCTCGCTGTGGAACCTCGACCAGTTCGCCGGCACCACCGACGCCGCGATGTACTGGCAGCGCGAGTTCGGCGCGCCCGGCTCGGAGCGGTACGCGCTGCTGTCACCGCACCAGTCGCTCGACAAGATCACCACCCCGCTGCTCGTCATCCACGGCGACAAGGACTACCGCGTGCCGATCGGCGAGGCCCTGCGGCTGTGGTGGGACCTGCGGCGGACCGAGGTCGACGCCAAGTTCCTCTACTTCCCCGACGAGAACCACTGGATCCTCAAGCCCGGCAACATCGTCGCCTGGTACGAGACCGTTCTCGCCTTCCTCGGTCAGCACGTGCTCGGCCAGGAGTGGAAGCGCCCGGACTCGGTGGCCTGATGACCGACTTCCTGAGCCTGGCCGAGGACATCGCCCGCGAGGCGGGAGACATGCTGCTCGCCAAGCGGCCCACGATGTCCCGGGAGATCGAGACCAAGTCCAGCCCGACCGACGTCGTCACCGCGCTGGACAAGGCCTCGGAGGAGCTCATCCGCGAACGCATCCTGGCCGCCCGCCCCGGCGACCGCATCCTCGGCGAGGAAGGGGGAGAGGAGCCCGGCGACTCCGACGTGCGCTGGGTCGTCGACCCCATCGACGGCACCGTCAACTTCTTGTACGGCCTGCCCGAATGGGCGGTGTCGATCGCCGTCGAGGTGAAGGGCGAGGTCGTCGCCGGCGTCGTCAACGTGCCGGCCCGCGGCGAGGTCTACACCGCGGCGCTCGGCCGGGGCGCCTGGCTCGGCGACGTCCGGCTGCGCTGCAACACAGGCGTGCCGCTCGACCGCGCCCTGGTCGCCACCGGGTTCGGCTACTCCGCGGCCCGGCGCGCGGTGCAGGGCGAGGTGGTGGCGAAGGTGCTGGCCCGCGTACGCGACATCAGGCGCGGCGGCTCGTGCGCCATCGACCTGTGCTCGCTCGCCGCCGGCCGGGTGGACGCCTACTACGAGCGCGGCATCAACCCGTGGGACTACGCGGCGGCCGGCCTGGTGGCCACCGAGTCGGGCGCCCGGCTCGGCGGGCTGCACGGCCGGCCGGTCAGCCCGTCGTTCGCGGTGTGCGCCGCGCCCGGGTTGTTCGAGCAGCTGCACGACCTGCTGGTCTCGCTCGACCCCGAACGCGACGTCTGACCCGTCCCGACACCAGAAACGGCCGGAGCCTGTCGAAGGCTCCGGCCGTTTCTCCTGTGGTCAGCGGGGCAACGGGATGCCGTGATCGTCGGCCAGCCGTCGCAGGTCCTCGATCTCGGCGGTGAGCGTGTCGGCGAGATAGTCGTCGCCGGCGCTACGGGCCTCTCTGAGGCCCTTGTAAGCCTGGTCGAGGCGGTGTTCGATCGTGGTCGTGAACTCGCCCATCTCACCTACTCTCTCCGGGTCGTCCGTGTGGGGGGCGAAGTCATCCCCATTGCCGGATCATGCCCGGCCGATGGGTGTTCCGCAGGCATACCCCGGGTTCTCGCCCCCCGAAACATGAATTTCCGCACCGTGTGCCTCACCGTCGCGTCACCCACCCGTGGACATGCCTTACCGTGCGCTTATCGGCGCTGTGACCACAATGAGTCACCAGAATCGGAGAGAGGTGTTCCAGGCGTGCGCGTGCTGGTGGTGGAGGACGAGCGGGTGCTCGCCGACGCGATCGCGACGGGTCTGCGGCGTGAGGCCATGGCGGTCGACGTGGCCTACGACGGCGGGGGCGCCCTCGAGCGGACCTCGTACATCGACTATGACGTCATCGTGCTCGACCGCGACCTGCCGGTGGTGCACGGCGACGAGGTGTGCCGGCGGCTGGTGGAGCAGCGCTCCGCGTCGCGCATCCTCATGCTGACGGCCTCCGGCGACGTGGACGACAAGGTGGAGGGGCTCGGCCTGGGGGCCGACGACTACCTCGCCAAGCCGTTCGTCTTCATCGAGCTGGTGGCGCGGATCCGGGCGCTCGGCCGCCGCTCCGCGCCCCCGCTGCCGCCCGTCCTGGAGCGGGCCGGGATCCGGCTCGACCCGGGCAAGCGGCTCGTGGAGCGCGACGGCAAGGAGGTCGTGCTCACCAAGAAGGAGTTCGCGGTCCTGGAGGAGCTGATGCGCGCCGAGGGCGCCGTCGTCAGCCAGGAGGACCTGCTCGACAAGGCGTGGGACGAGAACATCGACCCGTTCACCAACGTGGTGCGGGTGACGATGATGACGTTGCGGAAGAAGCTGGGCGAGCCTCAGGTGATCGAGACCGTGCCCGGCGTGGGGTACAAGCTGTGAGCCAGTGATGAACGAGCGGCCAGAACGACAGGCAGGGCCGACGCACCCGATGATCAGCCCGCATTCGGCCAGGAAGGCGACCCGCGTGCAGGAACCGCCACCGCCCAGCGGCCCGCTCGCCTGGGACGGGCCGCCCCCGCCCGGCAGGCCGCCGGTCCAGCGCACCACGATGGAGCGTATGCGTGCGCTCCCCGGGAAGGTCAGCATCCGCTGGCGGCTGACCATCACCTATGGGGCGCTGGTCTTCGTGGCGTCGGCGGTGCTGCTCTTCTCGGTCTACTCGATCGTCGCCCAGGCCATCGCCAGGAACTGGCCCGACCTCAACTGGCCGACGCCGAGCGACGAGATCATCTGGGCCCGGGCCCGGGAGGGCGCGGTCGCGGCCGCCCAGGACGCCGTGCTGCGCAGCGCCGTGATGGCGTTGATCGGTGTGGGCATCCTGTCGCTCATCATCGGGTACTTCGTCGCCGACCGGGCGATGCGGCCGGTGGCGCGGATGACCGGCACGGCGCGCAAGCTCTCCGAGAGCACGCTCGCCCACCAGCGCATCGCCCTCGAAGGCCCCAACGACGAGCTGAAGGAGCTGGCCGACACCTTCGACGCCATGCTCACCCGGCTCAACGTCGCCTTCGACACCCAGCGCAGGTTCGTGGCCAACGCCTCCCACGAGCTGCGCACCCCCCTCACCATCAACCGGACGGTGCTGGAGATCGCGCTGTCCGATCCGCAGGCGTCGGAGGACCTCAAGGCGCTCGGCCGTACGCTGCTCGAGGTCAACGCGCGCAACGAGAAGCTCATCGAGGGCCTGCTGCTGCTCGCCAGGAGCGAACGCGAGCTCGCCGTGCGCAAGCCGCTCGACGTCCGGGAGGTCGCCCAGACGGCCGTGGAGCAGGTCCTGCCCTTCGCCGAGGAAAACGGTGTCACGCTGACCATCGATCTGGTCAGCGCGCCTACCGTGGGCGATCCGGTGCTCCTGGAGCGCTCCGTCAGCAACCTGCTCGAGAACGCTGTGAAGTACAACATTCCCGAAAACGGAAAAGTCTGGATCCGTACGGGAATGGTGGACGGTGCCTTGGTTGTTCAGGTGGCCAACACGGGACAGCACGTTCCGGCGTACGAGGTGAACAGCCTCTTCGAGCCGTTCAGGAGGCTCCATGCCGACCGCGTGGATTCAGCCAAGGGATCGGGTCTGGGGTTGTCCATCGTCCGTGCGGTGGTGCAGGCACACGGCGGAAATGTGGCCGCCGTGCCGCGTGACGGAGGAGGGCTCGTCGTGACCATGAGGCTGCCGAGCCGCTGACACGGATACCGCTGGTGCTTCGTCCGCGTGTTGATGTACGGGGGGCGTCTCGTTCTCGCCGCACATGTGGTTGGATGTGCCGTCGAACACGGTGGAGCATGACGCCAAGGCTGTGGGTTTCGCCATATTTGGCTAACCATTGCCATCGGCGGCACGCACTGACGTGTTGGGAGGTTCGTTGTCCGTTCTCGCGGGGTACCGATGGGAAATCTCCGCGGCGGAACGGGCACAAGACGGGTCTCCCGGACGTTAGAAGACGCGCGACGAGCGCGACGACATATAGATGAGGGGGATGGAGTAAGCACAATGGCTACCGACTACGACAGCCCGCGCAAGACAGACGACGACCTTGGTGAGGACAGTCTGCAGGAGCTGCAGGCGCGGCGCACCGACAAGTCGTCCGGCAGCATCGACATCGACGAGACCGACCTGGCCGAGTCGCTGGAGCTGCCCGGTGCGGATCTGTCGAACGAAGAGCTCTCCCTGCGGGTGATCCCCCGTCAGGCCGACGAGTTCACCTGCGCGCGGTGCTTCCTGGTGCACCACCGGAGCCAGCTGGCCTCCGAGAAGAACGGCCAGCAGGTCTGCCGGGAGTGCGCCGCCTGACGATGGGGGCGAAGGAGCTCGGGGCCGCAAAGCCCTGAGCGGTCGCGACCACAGGACGGAGGCATCGCGTGGCGGAACCAGGCAAAGACCACCAGACGAGCAAGGAGATCGCCGACCCCGATCGCGAGGTCGGCGAGCTCGTGGGCAAGCTCGCCGAGCCGGGCGAGCTCGAGCCGGCCGAGCGGCGCAGGCTGCTCGGCCGACTAGCCCAGGCCCTCTCCGAGGGCGCGAAGAGGGCCCGGCGCAACGGCGCGGGCCGCGGCCGCTGGCTGGCAGACGTCTTCCTCAACATCGCGCCGCGCATCCCCATCCGAGACCTGCACACCCTCTCCGAGCACCACCACGGGCTCACCGGCGAGCAACTCGCCGACGACCTGGTGCGCACCGCCCAGAAGGGCACGATGACCGTCGGCGCCATCGGCGGAGCGCTGGCCGCGGCCGAGTTCGCGGCGCCACCCCTCCTGCTCTCCGCCCCGGCCCAGCTCGTCGCCGAGACCATCGTCGTCGCCGCCATCGAGGTCAAGCTCCTGGCCGAGCTGCACGAGGTCTACGGTGTCCGCGTCGACGGCACCGGCACCCAGCGCGCGATCGTCTTCGCCTCCGCCTGGGCCAAGCAGCGCGGCATCGACCCGCTCGCTCCCACGTCCGTCTCCCTCGCTCTCGGCGCCGCCACCAAGACCGCCCTGCGCAACCGCCTCATGCGGACGCTGGGCCGCCATCTGACCACGTTCGGCCCGTTCCTCACCGGGGCCGTCGCGGGCGGCACGCTCAACCGGATCGCCACCAAGAAGCTGGCGGAGGCGGTCCGCGCCGACCTGCGCGTCAAGCTGCCCCCGGCGGCGGACCGCCCCGAGATCGGGCGGGATTAGACCCGCAGACCCCCGAAGGCCATCTTCAGCAGCGCGTCGGCCAGGTCGTCGGCCGAGGCCCCGCGCGCCGGCTGGTACCACTCGCTGATCGAGGTGACGGCGCCGAACAGCAGCCGCGTCACCAGCGCCGGATCCACGTCGGGCCGGATGTCGCCCTCGGCCGCCGCCTCGGTGACCAGGCGGCCGATGAACCGGTCGAACTCCCGCCGCCGCTCCAGCGCCGCCTGCTCGGTGCCGCTGTTGCCGCGCACCCGCAGCAGCAGCGTGACGTACGGCAGCCGGTCGACGAGGATGCGCACGCTCTGCCGGACCACCCACTCCAGGCGTTCGATGGCCGTGCCCGAGGCCGCGCGCTCGTCGGCCATCAGCTCGAACAGCCCGTCCAGCGCCCGGTCGAGGGCCCGCGCGAGCAGTTGCTCCTTGCCCGGCACGTGGTAGTAGATCGCCGACTTGGTCACGCCGAGCGCCCTGGCCAGGTCCTCCATGCTCGTCCCGTCGTAGCCGCGCTCGTTGAAGACGCCCACGGCGATGGACAGCACCGACTCGGGGTCGTGCCCCCGTTTGCGGTGACGGGTGGGGGTCGGGGTGGCCATGTCGTCAATTATCCCGCTTGTCGATGACTCGTTTGAGCTTGCCCACCGACCGCTCCAGCGTCTCCGGGTCCACCACCTCCACCTCGACGCTCACACCGACGCTCTCCTTGACCGCCCGGCCCAGCTCCTGACCCGCCTTGGCGCGGTCGCCGCGGAAGCCCGGCCGCGCCTCCACGCGTACCGTCATCACGTCGAGCCGCTCCGGACGGGTCAGGTGCAGCTGGAAGTGCGGCGACAGGCCCTCCGTGCGCAGCACCAGCTCCTCGACCTGCGTCGGGAACACGTTCACGCCGCGCACGATGATCATGTCGTCGGTACGCCCGGTCACCCGCGCCATGCGCCGGAACGCCGGCCGCGCGGTGCCCGGCAGCAGCCTGGTCAGGTCGCGCGTGCGGTAGCGGATGACCGGCATCGCCTCCTTGGTCAGGCTCGTCAGCACCAGTTCGCCCTCGTCGGCGGGCTCCCCGGTGAACGGGTCGACGGTCTCGGGGTAGAAGTGGTCCTCCCAGATGTGCAGGCCGTCCTTGCTCTCGACGCACTCGCAGGCCACGCCCGGCCCCATCACCTCCGACAGGCCGTAGATGTCGACGGCGTGCAGGCCGAAGCTCTCCTCGATCTCCGCGCGCATCTCCTCGGTCCACGGCTCGGCGCCGAAGATGCCGATGCGCGGGGACGACGCGCGCGGGTCCAGCCCCTGCACGGCGAACTCGTCCAGCAACGCCAGCAGGTACGACGGCGTCATCATCACGATGTCGGGCCGCAGGTCGGCGATGAGGCGCACCTGCCGGGGCGTCATGCCGCCCGAGACCGGCACCACCGTGCAGCCCAGCCGCTCGGCCCCGTAGTGCGCGCCGAGGCCCCCGGTGAACAGCCCGTAGCCGTAGGCCACGTGCACGACGTCGCCGGGCCGCCCGCCGGAGGCGCGGATCGAGCGCGCCATCAGGTCGGCCCAGACGTCGATGTCCCGCCTGGTGTAGCCGACCACGGTGGGGGCGCCGGTCGTGCCGCTGGAGGCGTGGATGCGCACGACCTGCTCCCGTGGCACGGCGAACATCCCGTACGGGTAGCAGCTGCGCAGGTCCTCCTTCGTGGTGAAGGGGAACGACACCAGGTCGTCCGGCGACCGGCAGTCGGACGGGCGCACGCCGGCCTCGTCGAACTTGCGCCGGTAGAGCGGCACGTTGGCGTAGGCGTAGGCGAGCGTGTGCCGCAGGCGTTCGAGTTGCAGCGCCACGAGCTCGTCGCGGGACACGCGCTCGAGCGGGTCGAGCTCCTGCGGCGCGGGGGGATCGCCGAGTCTCATCTGCGTCCTCGTCTCAGTGTCGTCGTCTCAGTGTCCTCATCAGCCGCCTGCGGTGGCGGCCGTCATGCGACGCGGCGCTCTCCGACGCAGGTCTGCCTTGTCTACTGACCGAATGTTCGGTAAACACTTCATCGTCCGGACGATCCCTGTCAAGAGGGTGAAGATGATGTTCGAGCAGCACCGCGAGACCCTGGAGAAGGCGCTGGCGGCCATCGCGGAGCGCGGCCACTGGAGCGCCTTCCCCGAGTCGCCGAGCCCGCGCGTCTACGGCGAGGGGGCCGCCGAGCGGGGCAGGGAGGCGTTCGCGTCGCTGCTCGGCAAGCGGTTCCCGCTGGACCAGCCGGGCACGGG
Organism: Nonomuraea aridisoli; assembly: GCF_003236395.1. Taxonomy (GTDB): domain Bacteria; phylum Actinomycetota; class Actinomycetes; order Streptosporangiales; family Streptosporangiaceae; genus Nonomuraea; species Nonomuraea aridisoli. The sequence goes on from NZ_POUD01000170.1 coordinate 15,573, forward strand.
CGCCTGGATCGGCGCGGAGCGGTCGCCGTACGGGATCGACCTGGGGGTCACCTATCCCGAGCCCGCGGTGGAGGAGCTGGTCGCGGCGGCGCGGGCGGCGATGCCGGCCTGGCGCGACGCCGGGCCGCCGGCCCGCGCGCTCACCTGCGTCGAGATCGTCCACCGGATCAACCGGCGCGGCTTCGAGCTGGCCGAGGCCGTGCGGCACACGACCGGACAGGCGTTCGTCATGGCCTTCCAGGCCGGCGGGCCGCACGCGCAGGACCGCGCCCTGGAGGCCGTCGCCTACGGCTACGCCGCCATGACCGCCGCGGCCGACGCCGCCCGCTGGGAGAAGCCGGCCAAGGGCGAGCCGCTGGTCATGGACAAACGCTTCACGGTGGTGCCGCGCGGGGTCGCGCTGGTGATCGGCTGCAACACGTTCCCGACCTGGAACGCCTACCCGGGACTGTTCGCCTCGCTGGTCACCGGCAACCCGGTGATCGTCAAGCCGCACCCGCGGGCCGTGCTGCCGCTCGCCATCACCGTCCAGGTGGCCCGCGAGACGCTGGCGGAGGCCGGGTTCGACCCCGCGCTCGTGTCGCTGGCCGTCGAGGAGGGGCGGGGCCTGGCCACCGAGCTCGCCACCCATCCCGCCGTCCGCGTCATCGACTTCACCGGCTCCACCGAGTACGGCGAATGGCTGGAGCGCAACGCCCGCCAGGCCCTCGTGCACACCGAGAAGGCGGGCGTGAACACGGTCGTCGTCGACTCCACCGACTCCTGGCGGGGCATGCTGGGCAACCTGGCGTTCTCGTTGTCGCTCTACAGCGGCCAGATGTGCACCGCGCCGCAGAACATCCTCGTCCCCGCCGGCGGCATCGAGACCGACGAGGGGCATAAAAGCTTCGACGAGGTGGCCTCGGGGCTCGCCGCCGCGGTCGGCCGGCTGCTCGGCGACGACGCCCACGCGGTGGAGCTGACCGGCGCCCTGGTCAATTCCGACGTGCAGGCCCGGGTGGAGGCAGCGCCGACGCTGGGCGAGGTGGTGCTGGCGTCGCGGGCGGTCAAGCACCCGGAGTTCCCGGACGCGGTGATCCGGACACCGGTCATCGTGCGGATGGATCCCGAAAAAACCGATATTTACGGACGCGAGCATTTCGGGCCGATCTCGTTCCTCATCCCCACCGGATCCACGCGGGAGAGCCTCGACCTCCTGCGGCGCACGATCACCGCCCGCGGCGCACTCACCGCCTCGGTCTACTCGACCTCCGCCGACGTGCTCGACGCGGCCGAACGCGCCGCCCTCGACGCGGGCGTCAACCTGTCGTGCAACCTCACCGGAGGCGTCTACGTCAACCAGTCGGCCGCGTTCAGCGACTACCACGGCACGGGCGCCAACCCCGCAGCCACCGCCTCGCTCACCGACCCCGGCTACGTCGCGGGCCGTTTCCACCTGGTGCAGTCCCGGCGACCGGCGCGCTCATGAAGGTCGCGGTCATCGGCGGGGGCCGCATGGGCTCCGGGATCGCACAGGTCTTCCTCGTCAGGGGCGACCACGTCACCGTCCAGGAGCCGCTCGCGGAGCAGGCGTGGCGGCGCGTCGCCGACGGGCTGGCCATCGCCGCCTCCAAGGGCCTGGCGGACCGCGACGAGGCCCTGGCCAGGCTCACCATGGACACCGTGCCGCCCGACGCCGAGCTGGTGGTCGAGGCGGTGCCCGAGGACGCCGCGCTCAAGATCCGCATCCTGGCCGAGGCCGAGGCGCGCGTCTCCCACGACGCCCTGCTGGCCAGCAACACCAGCTCGTTGTCCATCGCCGAGCTGGCCGCCGCGCTCGACCGTCCGGAGCGCCTCATCGGCCTGCACTTCTTCAACCCGGTGCCCGTCCAGCGCCTGGTGGAGATCGTCGTCACCGCCGCCACGCCGCCCGACGTGCTGGACCGGGCCCGGCGGGTCGTGGCGGGCCTCGGCAAGACGGGCGTCGTGGTCAACGACTCGCCCGGGTTCGCCACCAGCCGGCTCGGTGTGCTGCTCGGGCTGGAGGCCATCCGCATGGTGGAGGAGGGCGTGGCCTCCGCCGAGGACATCGACACGGCCATGACCCTCGGCTACGGCCACCCGATGGGCCCGCTCAGGCTCGGCGACCTCGTCGGGCTCGACGTACGGCTGGCCATCGCCGAATACCTGCACGCGAAGCTCGGGCCTCGCTTCGAGCCGCCCCGGCTGCTGCGCGAGAAGGTGGCCGCCGGCGAGCTGGGACGCAAGAGCGGCAAGGGATTCTACGCATGGTGAGAACGACCTGATCATTCGGCAGAGTGGAGGAGCGATGGCCAAGCCGTTCGCCTCGTCGGCAGACCTCGGAGACAAGCGGCAGTCCCTGGAGGTGCTCGCCGACGGCGTCTACGCGCTCACGGCCGAGGGCGACCCCAACGTGGGCGCGATCGAGGGCGAGGACTTCCTCGTCTGCTTCGAGGCGCTCGCCACACCGGTGGCCGCCCGGGCGTGGCTGGCCAGGCTGCGCGAGCACACCGGCAAGCCGGTCCGCTACCTGGTCCTGTCCCACTACCACGCGGTCAGGGTGCTCGGCGCCTCCGCGTTCGGCGCCGACGTGATCGTGGCGCACGAGAAGACCCGCGAGCTGATCGCCGAGCGCGGCGAGCAGGACTGGGCCAGCGAGTACGCCCGCATGCCCCGCCTGTTCAAGGAGCCCGAGTCGATCCCCGGGCTGACGTGGCCGACGGCGACGTTCAGCGACCGGTTCACCATCGACCTGGGCGGCGGGCGCGGCGACCTGGTGCTGCACCACTGCGGACGCGGTCACACCGAGGGCGACCTGGTCGCCTGGCTGCCGGAGCGGCGCATCCTGTTCGCCGGCGACCTGGTCGAGTCGCAGGCCGCCCTCTACACCGGCGACGCCTTCCACCGCGAGTGGGCCTCCGCGACGCTCGACCGGGTGGCGTCGTTCGGGGCCGAGACGCTGGTCGGCGGCAGGGGAGCGGTGGCCAGGGGCAAGGACGGCGTGGCGGCGGCCATCGGGCAGACCCGCGACTTCCTGACGGTGATGTTGCGCGAGGTCGGCGCGGCCGATTCGCTGAAGGAGGCGTTCGCGCGCACGCACCGGGCGCTGGCGCCCCGCTACGGCTCCTGGCCGATCTTCGAGCACTGCCTGCCGTTCAACGTCTCGCGCCTCTGGGACGAACTGCACGGGATCGAACGTCCGCGCGTGTGGACCGCCGAACGCGACCGCCAGGTCTGGAACGAGCTGCAGTCGTGAGGCGCGACACCGACGCCCAGGTCATCGTGATCGGGGCCGGGCCCGTGGGGCAGAGCGCCGCGCTGCTGCTGGCCCGGTGGGGCATCCAGGTGCTGGTGCTCGACCAGCGGCCGGGCCGGGGCCGGGGCGGGTCGAAGTCGATCTGCCAGCAGCGCGACGTGCTCGACATCTGGGCCGCCGCGGGCGCGGGCAAGATCGCCGAGGAGGGTCTGGCGTGGACCACCGCCCGCACCTACTACCGCGACCGCGAGTTGTCGTCCTGGTCGTTCGAGCGCGACGGCACGCTGCCGGCGTGCGTGAACATCTCGCAGAGCCGCACGGAGCAGATCCTCGACGAGGCCATCGCCGGACAGCCGCTCATCGAGGTCCGCTGGGACCACGAGGTGACCGGGCTGACGCAGGACTCCTCCGGGGTGAGCGTGCGCTGCGGCCAGCGGGTGCTGCGGGCGCCGTACGTGCTGGCCTGCGCGGGGGCGCGGGCGCAGGGGCTGCGGTCGGCGGCCGGGGTGAGCTTCTCGGGGGAGTCGTTCGACGACCAGTTCCTCATCTGCGACGTCAAGACGGAGCTGCCCGGCTGGGAGGACGAGCGGCGCTTCTACTTCGACCCGGTGTGGAACCCGGGCCGGCAGGTGCTCATCCATCCGTGTCCAGGGGGCATGTACCGGATCGACTGGCAGATCGCGCCCGACTTCATCCCGACAAAGGATGACATCGCTCGGAAAATTCGGAAGATTATCGGGGATCGGCCGTACGAGCTGATCTGGCACAGCACCTACCGCTTCCACGCGCGCCTGGCCTCCCGGATGCGCGCCGGGCGGATGCTGCTGGCGGGCGACTGCGCCCACCTGCTGGCGCCGTTCGGGGCTCGGGGCCTCAACTCGGGCGTGGCCGACGCCGAGAACGCCGCCTGGAAACT
>NZ_POUD01000171.1 GCF_003236395.1 Nonomuraea aridisoli
CCCCCACCCACGCCACCGCCAGCGCGCACGCCCCCGAGGCGATCCTGCCGAGACGCCGCAGCGGCCAGCCCTCCCAGGCGAACGTGATCTGCAACATCGCGACGAAGGCGCCGCCCCCGATCGACATGGTGGCCGGGAACGTGGCCGCATGCCCCGCCCCCGCGGTGGGGTCGAAGACGCCGCGCAGGTCGAGCCGGTCGACCACGGCCTGGGCGAGCATGGTCAGCAGGATCCCGGCGAACGCGATCACCAGCGTGTCGGCCGGCCCGGACCAGCCGGGACGCAGGCTGGAGCCGGGCCAGTCCTCCCACCAGAAGGCGATCATCGCCACCACCGGCAACGAGAACGTGACCAGCGGCCCGAGCACCAGCACCGACCCCTCGGCGCCGCCAACGCCGACGGAGAGCAGGACGGCCACCGGCAGCACGGGCACCAGGCCGATCAGGCCCAGGCCCGGCTGGCGGGCGTGCCGCCACAGCTCGGCGTCGAGGTGGGGGCGCCGGTGGGCGGTGAGCAGCGGGCGGTCGGGCAGCGCCCGCCGGCCGTCGCCGCCGGCGGGCAGAGGGACGTCGCTCATGAGGAGGCGGGCGGGTCCATGACGAGCTCGGCGGCGAGCGGCAGCCGCCGCAGACGGCGCCCGGTCGCGTGGAAGACCGCGTTCGCCACGGCCGCGGCGGCCCCCACCTGGCCGATCTCACCGACGCCCTTGATCCCGAGCGGCACGACGTCGTCCTCGACCTCGACGAACTCGACGGTGATCTCCGGGATGTCGGCGTTGACCGGCACGAGGTACTCGCCGAGGTTGCTCGCGCCCCAGCGGCCGTGGCGGGTGTCCATCTCGTTGCCCTCGAGCAGCGCCTGGCTGAGACCCCACACCATGCCGCCCATGAGCTGGCTGCGCGCCAGCTTGGGGTTCAGCACCCGCCCCGGCGCGAACACGCCGGTCATCCGCCGGACCCGGATCAGGCCGAGTCCGGGATCGACGGCGACCTCGGCGAACTGGGCGCCGAAGGTGAGCAGGCCGTGCGGGGTGGTCAGCGGCGGCGGGGTCCAGCTGCCCACCTCCTCCGCGTCGGCCAGCCGCCGGCGGATCATCAGGTCGGCGTACGTCTCGCCGGTCTCCGGCCGGTCGCGCAGCCGCATCCGGCCGTCCGCGACCTCCACGGCCGCCGGGTCGGCGCCGTGCAGCGGCGAGTCCGCGTCGGTGACCGCCATCGCGACGAGCCGGTCGCGCAGCGCCGTCGCGGCGGCGTGCACGGCGGCGCTCACCATGCCGGCGCCGGCCGAGCCCACCGCGGCCGAGGTGTTCGGCAGGTCGGTGTCGCCCGCCTCGAACCGTACGGACTCCAGGGGCAGGCCGAGCGCGTCGGCGGCGACCTGCGTGGCCACGGTCAGCACCCCCGTGCCGAACTCCTGGGTGCCGGTCTGCACGACCGCGCTGCCGTCCTCGTACACGCGGGCGCGGGCGCGCTGCTCCGGCATGAAGAACGCCACCGGGTACGCCGCCGCGGCCATCCCGGTGCCGATCAGCCAGTCGCCGTCCCGGCGGGCGCGCGGCCTCGGGTCGCGCCCGTGCCAGCCGAACCGCTCCGCGCCGAGGCGCAGGCATTCGGCCAGGCCGTCGCTCGACCACGGGTTGCCGCGCGGGTCGGTGCGGGCGTGGTTGCGCAGCCGCAGCTCCACCGGGTCGACGCCGAGCTCGTACGCCAGCTCGTCCATCGCGGTCTCCAGCACGAAGACGCCCAGCGTCTCACCGGGGCCGCGGGTGAACGTCGGCGTCATCGTGTTGCCGTGGATGAGGCTGTGCACGCCCTCGTAGTGCTCCACGTCGTACAGCTGGGAGGACACCCCGGTCGCGGGCTCGGCCCAGTCGTCGAAGTGCGAGGTGATCGAGAGCTTGTGGTGGCGGATCGCGGTCAGCCGCCCGTCCCGGGTCGCGCCGAGCGAGATCCGCTGCTCCTGCTCCTCGCGGTGCCCGTTGGAGGTGTACGTCTGCGCCCGGGTGAGCGCCAGCCGTACGGGTCGGCCGACGTGCCGGGCGGCCATCGCGGCGAGCGTCACGTGCGGCCAGGTCATCGCCTTCGAGCCGAAGCCGCCGCCGACGAAGTGAGTGATGACGCGGACGTGCGACAGCGGCAGCCCGAGCAGGTGCGCCACCGTGAGCTGGGTGGCCCGGATGCCCATCGTCGAGTCGTAGAGGGTCAGCCGGCCGTCCTCCCACACCGCCGTGGTGGCCGGCGGCTCCAGCGCGTTGTGGTGGTTGGCGGCGAACCGGTAGCCGGCCTCGATGCGCACCGGCGCCTCGGCCAGCGCCGTCCCGACGTCGCCGCGCTCGTCGCGGCCGGGCATGAGCCCGCCGAACAGCCGCTGCGCCTCGTACACCCGGTCGCGGCCCTCGTCGATCGCGGTGATCGACGGTTCCCGCCGGTAGGCGACGTCCACGAGCGAGGCGGCGTACTGGGCCTGCTCGTGGCTCTCGGCGACGACGAGCGCGACCGGCTGGCCGGCGTAGTGCACGGCCGCGTCCTGCATCGGGAAGAAGCTCTGGCCGGGCGCGGCGGCGCCGAGCAGCGACGGCAGCAGGCGCGGCTGCCCGGCGATCTTCGGCAGGTTCTCGTGGGTGAGCACGGCCAGCACGCCGCCCGCCGACAGCGCGCGGGAGGCGTCCACGGACTCCACCCGGCCGCTCGGGATGCGGGCCCCCACGACGGCCGCGTACGTCAGGCCGGGCAGGGAGATCTCCGCCGTGTAGCGGGCGCCGCCGGTGACCTTCGCGTGCCCGTCGACCCGGTCGACGGGCCGGCCGATCGCGGTGTTCATCGCATGCCTCCCCGTGCGGCCTGGGTCAGGCCGCGGACGATCGCCCGCTGCGCGAGCTCCACCTTGAACGTGTTGTGCCGCCGCGGGACCGCCGCGCTCAGCTCGTAAGCGGCCGCCGCGGCGTACGACTCCGCGGTGGCGGGCGCCCCGAGCAGGCGCCGCTCGGCGAGGCGGGAGCGCCAGGGCTTGGTGCCGACGCCGCCGAGCGCCAGGCGCGCCTCGGTGACGAGGCCGTCCTCCACCCGCACGGCCGCGCACACCGACACGAGCGCGAACTCGTACGACTGCCGGTCGCGGAACTTCAGGTAGACCGACCGCTCGGCGATGCCGGCCGGCGGCAGGTCGATCGCCGTGATCAGCTCGCCGTGCCGCAGCGGGTTCTCCCGATCGGGCGTGTCGCCGGGCGGCAGGTAGAAGTCGTCGATCGGGATGCGCCGCGCGCCGCCCGGCCCGGCCGTGTGCACGACCGCGTCGAAGGCGACGAGCGCGACGGCCACGTCGGACGGGTGGGTGGCGATGCAGTGCTCGCTCGTGCCGAGCACGGCATGGCCGCGGTTGAGCCCGTCCAGGGCCGAGCAGCCGCTGCCCGGCTCCCGCTTGTTGCACGGCGAGACGCCGTCCCGGAAGTACGCGCAGCGGGTGCGCTGGCACAGGTTGCCGCCCATCGAGGCCATGTTGCGCAGCTGCTGGGAGGCGCCGAGCAGGAGCGCCTGCGCGACGCCCGGGTAGCGGCCGGCGATCACCGGCGTGCGGGCGACCTCGCTCATGCGGGCCAGCGCGCCGATCCGCACGCCGCCGCCGGGCAGGTCCTCGATGTCGTGCAGGGGCAGGTCGTTGATGTCGACCAGCAGGTCAGGCCGGGCGACCCCGAGGCGGACCAGGTCGATCTCGGTGGTGCCGCCGGCCAGGAAGGCGCCGGCCGGGTCGGCGGCGACGATCTCGACGGCCTCGGCGACCGTGCTGACGCGGGCGTAGGCGAGCGGTCTCATGGGCGCTCCCGCGCGTCGCGTACGTCCTTGATCGCCTGGCGGATGCCCGGGTAGGCGGCGCAGCGGCAGATGTTGCCGCTCATGAACTCGGCGATGTCCTCGTCGGTCTCGGCGTTGCCCTCCTCGATCAGGGCGATGGCCGACATGATCTGGCCCGGCGTGCAGTAGCCGCACTGGAAGGCGTCGTGCTCGATGAACGCGCGCTGCATCGGGTGCGGCTCCCCGTCGGTGGCCACGCCCTCGATGGTGGTGACCTGCCGGCCCTCGCACGCGATCGCCAGGGTCAGGCAGGCGAGCACCCGCCGGCCGTCCACCCAGACCGTGCAGGCGCCGCAGGTCCCCTGGTCGCAGCCCTTCTTGGAGCCGGTCAGGCCCAGCCGGTCGCGCAGCGCGTCGAGCAGGCTCACACGGGGTTCGAGGGCGACCGCGTGGTGCGTACCGTTGACCGTCAGGACGACGGGCTGCTCGGACGGGCCGCGCACGGTCGGCGTTCGGCGGCGAGCCGCTTCGGCGGTGAGGTCGATACCCATGGGTCGCAGTCTGTGTGCGATGGTTTCGTGGGGGCTTAGGTCAAATGACCACATTTGATTACTGCATTGGGGATGGGCCGCCTTAACCTGTTCACGTTGCGATCGCGCGGGGGGCGACCGGAATGAACGATGTCGAGCACTATATTGATCAACGCCTGTCCGGCGAGCTCAAGGGGCTGGTCGGACGGGACGCGGAGCTCACGCTCATCCGCGACCTCCTGGAACGCGCCGCTGGGGACGGCGCCGCCCTGGTGTTGTCGGGCGAGCCGGGTGTGGGCAAGACCGCGCTGCTGGAGGCGGCGGCGCGGGCCGCGGCCGGGTGCGGCACCCGCGTGCTGCGCGTGACCGGCGTGGAGTTCGAGGCCGACATCGCGTTCTCGGGGCTCAATCAGCTGCTCTTCCCGATCTACCAGGACCACGCCGACCGGCTCAGCCCGGCGCAGCGGTCCGCGCTGTCGTTAGCGCTGGGCTTCGGCGAGGGCGCCATGGCCGACCGTCTCACCGTGTCAACCGCCGCGCTGACGCTGCTGCGGCAGGTGGCCGAGGACTGCCCGCTGCTGGTCGTCGTCGACGACCTGCACTGGCTCGACCGCTCCAGCGCGGGGGTGCTGGGGCTGGTGGCGCGCCGGCTGGCCGGCAGCCGGATCGGCCTGATCGCCGCCTCCCGGCTGGGGCCGGACACCTTCTTCGACCGCGGCGGGCTGCCCGAGCACGAGGTGCGCCCGCTCGACGGCGACGCCGCCCGCGGCCTGCTCGGCGCCCGCTTCCCTGGCCTGGCCGAGCCCGTGCGGCGACGGGTGATCGCCGAGGCCCAGGGCAACCCGCTCGTGCTCGTGGAGCTGCCGCAGGTGCTGAGCGACCCGCAGCGTGCCGGCGACGAGGCGCTGCCCGAGGTGCTGCCGCTCAGCCAGCGGCTCCAGACGCTCTTCACCTCCCGCATCGCCGACCTGCCGGCCAGGACCTGCTGGCTGCTGCTGCTCGCGGCCCTCGACAGCACGGGCGACCTTGGCGTGCTGGAGGCGGCCACCGGCGGCTGCCTGGAGGAGCTCGGCCCCGCCGAGCGGGCCGGGCTGGCCGGGGTCGATCTGATCACCAGGCGGCTGATCTTCCGGCATCCCGTCGTCCGCGCCACGGTGGTGAACTTCTTCACCGAGGCCGAGCGCCGCCGTGCCCGCCGCACGCTCGCCGACGCCCTGGCCGGTCAGCCCGAACGCCAGGCCTGGCAGCTGGCCGACGCCACGATCGGCACCGACGAGCGGGTGGCCGCCCTGCTCGAACAGGTCTCCCGCCGGGCGCTGCGCTGCGGCGACGCGGCCGGCGCCGTGGCCGCGCTGCTGCGCGCCGCCGACCTCAGCCCGCGCAGCGCCGACCGCAGCCGGCGGCTGGCCGAGGCCGCGTACGTCGGGGCGAACGTGACCGGCGGGCTGCGCGACGTGCCGCGCCTGCTCGGCGACGCGCGCCGGGCCGACCCGGAGCTGGACAGGTCGCTGGAGGCGGCGGTCGCGACCGCGTACCTGCTGGTCAACGGGGAGGGCGACGCCGACACGGCCTACCGGCTGCTGATGGGGGCGATCGAGGCCCGCGGCGGCGAGCTCCGCGCCGACGACCACGCCCTGGTCGAGGCGCTGTTCACGATGCTGCTGGTGTGCTTCTCCGCCGGTCCGCGCCCCGAGCTGTGGGAGCCGTTCCAGGCCATCGTGGCCGGGCTGACGCCGCGGCCGCCGGAGGTGCTCGCGGTGTGCACGGCGATCTTCGCCGACCCCGCGCACGCCACGCCCGCCACGCTGGCGCGGCTGGATGACCTCATCAGCGGCTTCCCGGAGGAGGCCGACCCGGACCGGATCGTGTGGATCGGGCGTTCCGGCTTCTTCTACGACCGGATGTCGTGCTGCCGGGAGGCGCTGTGGCGGGTCGTCCGCGACGGACGCGACGGCGGGGCGGTCACCTCGGCCATCGGCGCGCTCATCAGCCTCAGCCTCGACAACCTGCTCACCGGCGAGTGGGAGGAGGCCGCGCAGCTGGCCGAGGAGGGCCTGCGGCTGTGCCGCCGGCACGGTTACCTGTTGCTGGAATGGCCGCTCTGGTTCGTCCAGGCGATCCTGGCCGCGCAGCGGGGCGACGAGGAGACCGCGCTGGCGCTGGCCGACAAGATGGTCCGCTGGGGGACGCCCCGCCGGGCCGGCAAGGTCCTGTTCTACGCCCGGTACGTGCGCGCCCTGGCGGCGCTCGGCCGGGGCGACGCCGAGGCGGCCTACCATGACCTCGCCTCCGTGAGCCCGCCCGGCGTGCTCACCCGCTACGTCCCGCTCGTCATGTGGGCCGCGCCGGTGCTCGTCGAGGCGGCGGCCGGCAGCGGACGGCACGCCGAGGCCCGCAAGCACGTCGCCGCGATGCGCCAGGCCGGGTTCGCCGACATGTCGGCGCGGCTCGCCCTGGCCGTCGAGGGGGCGGCGGCCGTCGCCGCGCCCGCCGCCGAGGCCGACGCCCGCTTCGAGCACGCGCTCGCCGTGCCCGGGGCGGAACGCTGGCCGTTCGACCTGGCCAGGATCCGCCTCGCCTACGGGGAGCACTGCCGCCGCTCCCGGGCCATCCACCGGGCGCGGACCCAGCTGGCGGAGGCGCTGGAGACGTTCGAACGCCTCGGCGCGCGGCCCTGGGCCGAGCGCGCCCGCAACGAGCTGCGCGCCACGGGCCAGTCGCCGCCGCACGAGGGCCTCACCCCGCAGGAACGCCAGATCGCCCGCCTCGCCGCCACCGGCCTGACCAACAAGCAGATCGCGCAGCGCCTGCACCTGTCGCCGCGCACCATCGGCGCCCACCTCTACCGCGTCTTCCCGAAGCTCGGCATCAGCTCGCGTGCCGCGCTCCGTGACGCCCTCGGCGGCGACGAGCAACCGGATCGGGACGACGCCGCGCTCTGAGCGGTGTGGTCGTGGATGCAGTCATTTGACCGATGAACGGCCGTGCTCATCCGAGGACCATGTACGCGTGGTGCAGAGCCACGCCCGACGATCGCATCCACCGAACGGAGAAAGAGCACATATGCCGTACATCAAGGTCGGTGAGGAGAACTCCGGTCCCATCGAGCTTTATTACGAGGACCACGGCACCGGCAGGCCGGTCGTCCTCATCCACGGCTTCCCGCTCAACGGCGCCTCCTGGGAGAAGCAGGTGCCCGCACTGCTGGACGCCGGCCACCGGGTGATCACGTACGACCGGCGCGGATTCGGCAAGTCCAGCCAGCCCGCCACCGGTTACGACTACGACACCTTCGCCGCCGACCTCAAGGCGCTCATCGACCAGCTCGACCTGCGTGACGTCGCCCTAGTCGGGTTCTCCATGGGCAGCGGCGAAGTCGTCCGCTACCTGGGCGCCTACGGCTCCGAGCGGGTGAGCAGGGCGGCGCTGCTGGCGCCGCTGCAGCCGTTCCTGCTCAAGACGGACGACAACCCCGAGGGCGTCGACGGCAGCCTGTTCCGAGGGTTCGAGCAGGCCATCGCCGCCGACCGGCCGGCGTACCTGAAGGCGTTCCTGGACGACTTCTACAACGTCGACACCTTCGGCGGCACCCGCATCAGCGAGCAGGCCTGGCAGCTCAGCTGGAACGTCGCCGTCGGCGCCTCCTCGATCGCCACGCTCAAGTGCGTCGCCACCTGGCTGACCGACTTCCGCGCCGACCTGCCGAAGCTCGACGTGCCGGTGCTGGTGGTCCAGGGCGACGACGACCGCATCCTGCCCATCGACAGCACCGGCAGGCGGCTGCCCGAACTCATCGCGGGCCTGCGCTACGAGGAGATCCCGGGCGGCCCGCACGCCATCGGCTGGACCCACCCCGACGAGGTCAACGCCGCGCTGCTCGACTTCCTCAAGTAACCCCAGGACCCCGGCCGCCGGTGGGGGGCCGGCGGCCGGTCAGCGCGTGCGGGCCACCAGGAGCGCGACGTCGTTCTCGCTCCACGAGCCGCCCACCATGGCGTCGATCACGCTGGTGCACAACTGCTCCAGCCGAGGCGGCGCCGTGGTCAGGGCGGCTCGCATGCGTTCCTCGCCGGTGCGGGGGTCGTCGTCGCTCTTGTCGAGCAGGCCCCCGGTGTGCAGCACGATCAGCGATCCCACGGGAAGCTCAAGATCGAGGGTCTCGTAGTGGCCGAGGCCGTGCCCGACCGGAGCGCCGGCGCGGACCGGGGCGAAGGTGGCCCCTCCGCCCGGGCAGACGATCGCGGGGGGCGGGTTCGCCGCCGCCGCCACGACGCAGTGGCGGGTGGCCGGGTCGTAGACCGCGTACAGGCAGGCGGCGCTGGGCAACAGGTCCACGTCGGAGTCCTGGTGCGCGATCAGCTCGTCGAGGTGGGCGAGCAGCTCGCCGGGCGGGAGATCGACGGAGGCCAGCGTGCGGACGGCGGTGCGCATGCGGCCCATCGCGGCCGCGGCGGTGACGCCCTGCCCGCCGACGTCGCCGACGGTCAGCGCGATCCGCCCGCGGGGCAGCGGGATCGCGTCGAACCAGCCGCCCCCGACACGTTCGTGCACGTCGGCGGCGAGGTAGCGGCCGGCCACCTCGACGGCGTCGCCGCCCGACAGGGCGCGCGGCAGGAGATTCCGCTGCAGGGCGCGGGCGGTGTCGCGCTCACGGGTGTAGCGGCGGGCGCTGTCCAGGCTGAGCGCGGCGCGGGCGACGAGCTGCTCGGCGAGCACCAGGTCGTCCGGGGTGAACGGGGCCGGGTTCCGGCTGCGCACGAATACCGTTATGCCGAGGATCTCCCCTCTGGCCAGCACCGGGACGACCATCACGCTGTGCATCCCGGTCTCGCGGGCCAGACGGGCGCGGTCGGGATCCTGATCGAGCCAGGTGCCCGGCGAGAGGTCCAGCGAGGGCTCCAGGTACGAACGTCCCGAGTACAGCACGCGGGCCTGCGGAGCCGACAGCGGCACGATGACCGGGACCCCCGGCCGGCAGAGCGCCTCGGGCAGCGACGTGTGGACGGACGCCATCCCCACCCGGCGGAACGCCGGGGACGTCATCCCGTCCGAGGGCCGCAGCGGCGGCTCCTCGCTCGGCACGACGGCGTCGGCGAGGTCCACCGTGACGTAGTCGGCCAGGGCCGGCATGGCCAGGTCGGCCAGCTCCTGCGCGGTCTTGCGGACGTCGAGCGTGGTGCCGACGCGCGCGCTCGCCTCGACGAGCAGCGCGAGCCGCCTGCGGGCCATGCTCTGCGTGACGTCGATGGCCAGCGTGCACACGCCGACCGGTCGTCCGTCCAGGCCGTCGAGGCGGTGGACCGACATCGACAGGACGCGGTCGCCCTGCCCGTCCCCCGAGGGGCGGCGTATCTCGGTGTCGATCACGGGGACGCCGTCGGAGAGGACCCGCCGCATCAACGTCCCGCTGCGCTCCTGGCCGAAGACCGGCAGATCGCCGTCTCCGCCGCGCAGCAGCAGCGTCTCCATCCGCTCGGCCGGCCCGTTGCTCCAGACGCGGCGCAGGTCGCCGTCCCAGATCCACAGGGCCGCGGGCGAGCGGTCGACCAGCGGCTCCAGCAGGGAGCCGTCGGGACGGGCGTCGGCGGTCGTGCTCGCCGACAGCAGCCAGCCGGGCCCGTGCGGCGACGCGGCCAGCCGATGGCCCTGGACGTTCAGCAGGACGGGGTGGCCGGCGCGGTGGCGGAGCTCGGCCAGGCCCGACCAGCGGTCGAGGTGGGCGTACTGGCGGGCCCAGGCCGACAATCGCTCGTGGTGGTCGCCGGGAGCGAGCAGCCGGGCGCCGGACCGGCCCACGACGTCGGCGGAGCGGTAGCCGAGGAGCCGTTCGGCGGCTCGCGTCCAGCCGATCACGGTGCCGTCGGAGTCGATGATGGCGATCGCGGGAAGTTCCGCGTCATGCCCTGTGGTGTCAGGTACGCCCATGTCTCCCTCTTCCTGATGGGAGCGCGTCATCATCCTGCGGTGCGACGCTACGCCATACTGGACATATCGGTCAATGATCCATAAAAAGGACGTATGGCGACGTAGGTCGTCCGTTCGCGGATAATCCGCACCGGGACTACTTGGGTAGGCTGGACGCATGACGGCGATGGCTCCCACGCGCACCGAAACCGACCTGTCCTTCCTGCTCGACCACACCAGCCATGTGCTGCGCACCCAGATGACCGCGGCGCTGGCCGAGATCGGGCTCACGCCGCGGATGCACTGCGTGCTCGTGCACGCCCTGGAGGAGGAGCGCACCCAGATCCAGCTCGCCGAGCTGGGCGACATGGACAAGACCACGATGGTGGTCACCGTCGACGCGCTGGAGAAGGCCGGCTACGCCGAGCGCCGGCCGTCCAGCACCGACCGGCGGGCGCGGATCATCGCGGTGACCGAGGCCGGTGAGCGGATCGCCCGCCGCAGCCAGGAGATCGTCGACGGCGTCCACCGTGCCGCGCTGGAGTCGTTGCCCGGCGACGAGCGCGAGGTGCTCGTCCGTGCCCTGAACCGCCTGGTCGGCGGCCATCTGGCCACTCCCGCCGAGAGCGCGCAGCCGGCTCGCCGGGCGCGGGAGCGCTCAAAATAGATCCATTAAATATCGTCTACAACGGAACTATCTGCTACGGTCTCTCTTGTCGACTTTGAGACGGGAGAGACCATGTCGTACGCACTTGGCTCGCGCTGGACGGCCCTCGCCGTGCTGTCCGCGACCGGGCTGATGACGATCCTGGACGGCAGCATCGTGACGGTGGCCATGCCCGCCATCCAGGGGGACCTGGGCTTCTCGGCCGCCGGGCTGAGCTGGATCGTCAACGCCTACCTGATCCCCTTCGGCGGGTTGCTGCTGCTGGCGGGACGGCTCGGCGACCTGATCGGCCGCCGCACGATGTTCCTGGCCGGGAACGCCGTCTTCACGGCCGCCTCGCTGCTGGCCGGCGCGGCGTCCGACCCGGGCATGCTGATCGCCGCCCGCTTCCTGCAGGGCGTGGGCAGCGCGCTGGCCTCCGCGGTCGTGCTGGGCATCCTCGTGACGCTGTTCACCGACCCCGTGGAGCGGGGCAAGGCGATCGCGATCTTCAGCTTCACCGGCGCGGCCGGCGCCTCGATCGGCCAGGTGCTGGGCGGGCTGCTCACCGACGCGCTCAGCTGGCCGTGGATCTTCTTCATCAACGTGCCGATCGGGGTGGTCACCATCGCGTCGGCGCTGCGGGTGCTGCCCGCGGACCGGGGGATCGGGCTGTCGGGTGGCGCGGACGTCGCCGGGGCCGTGCTGGTCACCGCCGGCCTGATGCTCGGCATCTACACGGTCGTCCAGGTCGAGGAGCACGGCTGGTCGTCCGGGCACACGCTGGGCCTGGGCGCGGTGTCACTGGTGCTGCTGGCGGCGTTCGTCGCCCGGCAGGCCACGGCGGCGACCCCGCTCATGCCGCTGCGCATCCTGCGCTCGCGGAACGTGGCCGGGGCGAACCTCGCCCAGATGCTGGCCCTGTCGGGGATGTTCGCCTTCCAGGTGCTCGTCGCGCTCTACATGCAGCGGGTGCTCGGCTACGGCGCGCTGGAGACCGGCCTGGCGATGTTGCCGGCCGCCCTGCTCATCGGCTCGATCTCGTTGTTCGCCTCGGCCCGGCTCAGCGCCCGCTTCGGCGCCCGTGCCGTCCTGATGACCGGCCTGGCGCTGCTCGTCACGGCGATGCTGCTGCTCACCCGGGTCACCCCGGACGCCGGGTACGTCACCCACCTGCTCCCGCCGATGATCCTCATCGCGGGCGGCGGGCTGGTGCTGCCGGCGCTGGCCGCGCTGGGCATGTCGGGCGCCAGGGAGAGCGACGCCGGCCTGGCCTCGGGGCTGTTCAACACCACCCAGCAGGTCGGCATGGCGATCGGCGTGGCGGTGCTGTCCACGATGGCAGCCTCGCGCACCGGGGAGCTGCTGGCCGCCGGAGCCGGTGAGGCGGCCGCGCTGACCGGTGGTTACCGTCTGGCCTTCGCCATCGCCGCCGGCCTCCTGACCGCGGCCTTCGCGGTGGCCCTGCTCGTCCTGCGCCGCCCCGCCCACGAAGCGCCCGCCTCCGACGCTCCTGCCGTCGAGCGGCCCGCCGGGGTGACCTCCTGACGCGCCGCGCCCACCGCGACGCCCGGCACACCATCGGTGCGCCGGGCGTCGCCGCGTGCCGAGGAGGTCAGGACAGGGAGAGCGCGGCGGCCAGCTCCCGCCACTCGGCGCGGGGGAGGGCGCTGTCCTGCGGACCGCCCTCCACCACGATCTGCACGCTCACGTGGTCGGCGCCGGCCTTCAGGTGCTCCTCGACACGCGCCGCGGCCCGCCCGGCGTCGCCCAGCGAGCACAGCGCCTCCACCAGCCGGTCGCTCCCGCCGTCGGCCAGGTCGGACTCGTCGAATCCGTGCCGCAGCAGGTTGTTGGTGTAGTTGGGCAGCCCCAGGTACGGGCCGATCACCGCGCGGGCCCTGGCCCGGGCCCGCTCGGGGTCGCTGTCGAGGACGACCTTCACCTCCGGCGCCAGCAGCGCCTGCGGCCCCATGACCGAACGCGCGTACGCCGTGTGCTCGGCCGACACCAGGTACGGGTGCGCCCCCAGCGACCGCTCGGCGGCCAGCGCGAGCATCTTCGGCCCGAGGGCCGCGATCAGCCGCCGCTCCCGGCCCACCGGCACCGGCGCGGCGTCGAGCTCGTCGAGGTAGCGCACCATGTTCGAGTACGGCTTGGCGTACTTCGGCGTCACCACCGCGTGGCTGGCCCCGAGCCCCAGCACGAACCTGCCCGGCGACTCCTCCTCCAGCGCGGCGACCTGCTCGGCCACCTCCTGAGCGGTGAAGTCCCAGATACTCAGGATCCCGGTGGCGACGGTGACGCGCTCGGTGGCCCGCACCACGGCCTCCGCGTCGGCGATCGACGGGCTGCCGCCGAGCCAGATCGTCCCGTATCCCAGCTGCTCCAGCTCGGCGACGGCCTCGGCGATCTCGGCCCGCCGCGCCTCGCCGGCCGTCGTGCTGCGCAGCGCCCAGGTCCAGATCCCGACCCGCCCGAACGACTCCC
Organism: Nonomuraea aridisoli; assembly: GCF_003236395.1. Lineage (GTDB taxonomy): Bacteria > Actinomycetota > Actinomycetes > Streptosporangiales > Streptosporangiaceae > Nonomuraea > Nonomuraea aridisoli. Next base: position 13,359 of record NZ_POUD01000171.1, read on the forward strand.
GCGTCACAGCGTCCATGTCCTGACCACAGTCCCTTCCCTGTCCAGTGGGATGGTGCGCCCGCTCCGCACCAGACCCGCATCGTAAGCGATCAACGGCTCACAGGTCGTTCGCGATGCGGTCGAGCCATTCGGCGAGCAGGGCGCGTTCGGCGGCCGTCAGGGGGACGTCGGTGTCGCGCAGCGTCTCGCCCAGGGCGGCGGCCCAGCGGGCGGCCGTGCGGTCGGGTGGCGGGGGGCCGTCGGTCGAGATCGTCCGCAGCGCCTGCTCACGGGCGATCGGCGACAGACCGGGGTCGCGCGCGTCGGGCGGCACCGACAGCAGGGTGAGCACGACCCCCACTCCGGTGGCGTGGAAGACCTGCGTGGCCCGGTCGACGCTCATGCGCAGCCGTCCCGCCTCGCCGACGCGGGCGATGCGGCGCCGCAGCTTGGCGAGGGTCTCCTGCCGCGTCGGAGAGCCCTTCGCCACGGTCTCGCCGAACGTGAGGGTGTAGAAGGCCGGCCGGGACAGGCCGAAGTCGACGTGCATGTCCCAGATCCGGCGCAGGTCGTCGACCGGGTCGTCGGTCTCGGGCAGCGCCTGCTTGCTCGCTATGTACTCGCGGAAGCCGTGGGCGGCGACGGCCTCGAGCAGGCCCTCCTTGTCGCCGAACAGCCGGTAGAGGGTCGGCGCCTGCACGCCGACCGCGGCGCACACGGCCCGGGTGGAGACGGCCTCGCGCCCGCCGCTCGCCAGCAGCTTCGCCGCCGCGTCGAGCAACCTCTCGCGGGTCGTCATGGTAGCGATCATATCGATTCGGTATATAGCGCCGTAAACGTACATTTGATAACATTCCCCGCGTTAACGTCGATATGCCGCGAACGGGGGTTCATGCGGCACGACATGACATCGGGGGGTGTCTCGTGGGATCGCGCAGCGAGCCGCCGGCGTTCCGGCGGAGCGGGTGCGGCGCGCGTCTCACGTAGGCACGTCGCGGAGGGGCATCCGGCAGCGCACGAGGAGAGCGGCGACGCTCTCCTCATCTCTTTCCCGGCGTCGATCAGGCCGCCCTGCGAGGCGACCGCATGACAGAGATCGACGCGAGTTTTCGCCATAAGTCGCGATGTTTCTCCACAAGTACGGATGGATAGTGATATGTCCGCAACTCCGCCCGCTGGGCGTGGAGCGGCACCGGCGACCGTCGTCATCGACGACGACGGCACCGTGATCGCCTGGACACGAGCGGCCGAGGGGCTCCTCGGCTACCGCGCGTCCGAGGTCGTGGGACGCTCGGGGGCCGTCCTGCTCACCCCGGGCGACCACCGCGAGCGGCTGTCGGCCTGGACCCGGGAGTACGGCCACCTCGACCGCTGGTCGGGTCTGGCCGAGGCCCGCCATAGCGCCGGCCACCCGGTCATGCTGCACCTCCAGGGCCACCGGCTCACCACCCCGGTGGGCCGGCCCACGTGGGTGGTGTCGGCGCGCCCGGCGTCCATGGGCGCCCCCGGCGGCTCGGTGGTGGAGCCGCTCATCCAGCGCTCTCCGGTGGCGATGTGGATCTGGGACCGCGAGCTGCGCTGCGTCTGGCGCAACGTACGGGCCTGGGCCCTGCAGGAGTTCCTGCTCACGTCCCCGGACGACGTCCCCGGCCGGGACGACGCGCCGGCGCTCGGCAACGAGGAGGTCCGCCGCGTGCTGCGCAGGGTGCTCGACGACGGCGCGCCCGTGGTCGACAACGAGGTGCACTGGCCCTCGTCGGACGGTCTCGGGCAGCGCACCCTGTCGATCTCGATCTTCCGCCTCGAAGGCGTGGACGGCGGGCCGGTCGGCGTCTGCTCGCTGGCCATCGACGTCACGCAGAGCCTCGCCCGCGAGCGGCTGGCCATGCTCGTGGAGGCGAGCGCGCGCATCGGCACCTCGCTCGACGTGAGGCAGACCGCCCAGGAGCTGGCCGACTACGCCGTGCCGGCGCTGGCCGACTACGCCGCGGTGGACCTCGTCGAGCCGATGTTGCCGGACCAAACCCCGGTGGAGCGCCCGGGCGGCATGGAGGTGGGCGTCCCCGTCTTCCGCCGCGCGGGCGCGGCCTCGATCTCCCCGGGGCTGCCGGAGTCACCCTGGGCGCGGGGCGAGGCGGTGTTCGTGCCGCCGGACTCCCCGTGGACGCGCGTCCTGTCGACGGGGCGCGCCCACTTCGAGCCCGAGATGGACACCTCGCCGGGCACCTGGCTCGACCACGACCCCGCCCGCGCGAGGACGGTCCGCCTCCTCGGGATGCACAGCCTGATGATCGTCCCGCTCCGGGCGCGCGGGGAGACGCTCGGGGTGACCGCGTTCGTCCGCAGCCGCAACCCGGCCCCGTTCACCCGCGACGACCTGCTGCTGGCGGAGGAGCTCGCCGCCCGCGCCGCGCTCAGCCTGGACAGCGCGCACCGCTACACCCGCGAGCGCACCGCCGCGCTCGCCCTGCAGCGCAACCTGCTGCCGCGCCGGCTCTGCGACGGCGGCGCCCTCGACGTGGCCTACCGCTACCTGCCCTCCGGCGCCCACGGCGGCGTCGGAGGCGACTGGTACGACACGATCCCGCTGAGCGGCGGCCGGATCGCCCTGGTCGTCGGCGACGTGACCGGGCACGGCATCAACGCCGCCGCCACCATGGGCCGCATCCGCACCGCCGTCCGCACGCTCGCGTACATGGACATGCCGCCCGGCGAACTGCTCACCCAGCTGGACAACCTGATCTCGCGGCTGCACGAGCAGGACGTCGGCGCCGACGGCGCCCCGCTGCCCACCCTGGGCTCCACCTGCCTGTACGCGGTCTACGACCCCGCCACCCGGCGCTGCACCATGGCCACCGCCGGGCATCCGCCGCCCGCGGTCGTCGGCCCGGACGGCCGGGTCGCCTTCCTCGCCGGCCCCACCGGCCCGCCGGTCGGGCTGAACCTGGAGGCCACGCACGACTCCTTCGACGTGGAGCTGCCCCCGGGCACGCTGCTGGCCCTCTACACCGACGGCCTGATCGAGCGGCGCCAGGACGACCTGGACACGGGCATGGCCCGCCTGCGCGCCGCCCTGGCCGACTACGCCGATCTCCCGCTGGAGCGCCTGTGCACCGGCGTGATCGACGTCATGGTCGGCGGGCGGGCGGCGGAGGACGACGTCGCACTGCTGGTGGCCCGCACCCGCTGAGCCGCTGCTCCGCCGGGGCGTGCGCGGCGAGCCCCCTTGACCGGCTCCACCACGGCATCGCCGACGAGATTCATGTACGAGGTGAGCAGCCGCACCCCGGGCACGTCCTGCGAGCCGACGACGAGCCCGTGCAGTTCCTCGCCCGGCAGGGTCAGCACCTTGGCCGGCGTCCCGGATCCGATCGCGAAGTCCCACGGCGTGTCGCTCAGGCGTATGGCGCGCAACCGGCGGCAGAGGTCCTCCATGGCAGCGTCGGCCGGCTTGAGCGCCGGATCCTGATCCGGTGGCCGCCGCGTCAGCGTCACAGGCGGGATGGGCGCAGCGTCGCCGACCTGCTCGTCCCACCTGCGGTGCAGCAGCTCGACCGGGTCGGGCGCGGCCGTCACGACAGGCCGTCGCCGGAGGCGCGTGACCGGCTCTCGCCGTCGCCGGAGGGGAGCCCGGTCACGCGCCGCAAGAGGCAGGTTCCGACAGTACAGAACCACCCGAGTGTCGCAGGAACGGGTAGCCGGCCTCTCCCCTACAGGGAACCACCTCACCGGCGCTCATTCGTGCCCTCTGGTGGGCCTCGCGTTCATGGGACCGCCAGTCCCACCCCCGTTCTCGGGCAAGCGCGTTATGCGGTCTACATATAGTGTGTTCGATACACACGATGTGTACGATGCATGCCGGGCCGGAGGGAGGCCGTCCGTGGACGCGTCCACACGCTCGATCGAGTACGAGACCATGCTGCTCGGCCGGCACCGCGCCCTGACCACGCCGCGGCTCCGCGACGACGGCGACCGCCTGGAGCGCAGCGCGTACATCCTGCTCAGCCGTCTGGAGCTGGCGGGCCCGATGTCGATCGGGCAGCTCAGCGACGCCTTCCGGCTCGATCCGTCCACGCTCAACCGGCAGACCTCCGCGATGGTGCGCGCGGGCCTGGTCGAGCGCATCCCCGACCCGGAGGGCGGCATCGCCCGCAAGTTCCGCGTCACCGCGGAGGGCGAGCACCGGCTGCGCATGGAGCGCGAGCAGAACGTCCGGAGCCTGGAGAAGGTGCTGGCCGGCTGGCCGGAGGACGACGTCGCCGCGTTCGCCGCCTACCTCAGGCGGTTCAACGGCGACATCGAGCGGCTGGAAGGGCGTCCCTGGCCGCGCCCGTGACTCATGCCCGCGGCCAGCGCCGCCCCGAGATGTCCTCGATGCTGCCGTTGAAGCGCTTGAGGTAGCCCGCGAAGGCCGCGGCGTCCTCGGGGGCCCAGTCGGCGAGCACGCGTTCCAGGCCGCGTAGGATGCGTTCGCGCTCCTCCAGCAGGCGGCGCTCGCCCTCGGCGGAGACCCGGAACTTCCTGGCCAGCCCCCCGTCGGGGTCGGGGATGCGGTCCACCAGCCCCGCGCAGTGCGCGGCGGTGACCTGCCGGTGGATCGTCGACCTGGCCACCCCGAACGCCTCACTGAGCTGCCCGATCGACATCGCTCCCTCGGCGCGCAGGCGGCTGAGCAGGATGTACGCGCTGCGCTCCAGGTGTCCGCCGTCCACGGCCAGGTCGCGGTGCCGCCAGAGCAGCATGGTCTCGTACTCGATCTGGCGGGGCAGCGACATGGGGGTCTCTCCCATCGTGGCCGAAGGCGATGTGTATCGTGCACTCGTTGTGCATGAAACATAACATGTGTATGGTGCATTCGGTATAAATGGTACGAAGGGGACATCTGGTGCATTCTGCGCCCAGTGCACGGTCCGGCGGCGGGATCGTCAGTGTGCTCGCGGTGGCCGGCATCGCCGGTTCGCTCATGCAGACCTTGGTGGTGCCGCTGGTCGGCGAGCTGCCACACCTGCTCAACGCCTCGGCGGCCGACACCTCCTGGGTGCTCACCGCGACGCTGCTCGTGGGTGCGGTCGCAACCCCCGTGATCGGCAAGCTCGGCGACATGTACGGCAAGCGGCGCATGATGCTCGTCTGCTCCATCCCGCTCGTCGCCGGTTCGGTGGTGTGCGCGCTGGGCGACTCGCTGATCCCCATGGTCGTCGGCCGTGGCATGCAGGGCCTGGGCGTCGGCATGATCCCGCTCGGCGTCAGCGCGCTGCGCGACCTGCTGCCCCCTCAGCGGGTCGGCCCGGCCATCGCGCTGATGAGCTCCTCGATGGGCATCGGCGGCGCGCTCGGCCTGCCCATCTCCGCGGCCGTCGCCGAATACGCCGATTGGCGCATCCTGTTCTGGGGTTCGGCCGCGCTGAGCACGCTGGTCGCCGTGCTGATCTGGCTGCTGGTGCCGGCCACGCCCGCTCGGGAGCAGGCCGGCCGCCTCGACCTGCTCGGCGCCCTCGGCCTGGGGGCGGCGCTGGTCAGCCTGCTGCTGGGCGTCTCCAAGGGCGCCGACTGGGGCTGGGGGAGCGGCACCACGCTCGGGCTGCTCGGCGCCGCGGTGGTGATCGCGCTGCTGTGGGCGCTGTGGGAGCTGCGCGTCCGCGACCCGCTGGTGGACCTGCGGCTCACCGCGCGTCCTCAGGTGCTGCTCACCAACCTGGCCTCGATCCTGGTCGGCTTCGCCATGTACGCGCAGTCGCTCGTCCTCATGCAGATCCTCCAGCTGCCGGCCGCGACCGGGTACGGACTGGGCCAGTCGATGCTGGCCGCCGGCCTGTGGCTGGCGCCGGCCGGGCTGATGATGATGGCCGTCTCCTCCTTCGGCGCCCGGCTGTCGGCCGCCCGCGGCCCGAAGACGAGCCTGTTCGCCGGCGCGCTGGTCATCGCCGCCGGGTACGGCGCCGCGTTCGTGCTGATGGACTGGGCCTGGGGGATGATGATCGCCGCCGCCGTCGGCAGCATGGGCGTCGGCCTGGCGTACGGCGCGATGCCGGCGCTGATCATGAGCGCGGTGCCCAGGACGGAGACGGCCTCGGCCAACAGCTTCAACACGCTGATGCGCTCCATCGGCACGTCGGTGTCGGCCGCCGTGGTCGGCGTCGTGCTGTCCCAGATGACCATCACGATGGGCGGGCGCACGCTGCCGTCGGAGTCCGGGTTCCGTACGGCCCTGCTGATCGGCTGCGGCGTCGCCCTGGCGGCCGCGCTGGTCACCCTGACGCTGCCCAAGCCGAAGGCCGAGGCCGAAGAGCCCGAGCCCGCCGCAGAACCCGCCCCTGCCG
>NZ_POUD01000172.1 GCF_003236395.1 Nonomuraea aridisoli
CCTCCGCCTCCCGCGCCACCTTCTCCACCGCCCGCTCGCCCACCAGCGCGAACACCACGTCGCCGGCGGGCAGCGCGGTGAAGGCGCGGGGTTCGAGGGCGTCGAGCGCGGCGGCGTCCGCCGCGAGCACCACCACGGGCTCGTCCGGCAGGTGGCCGCCGATCGGCTCCAGGACCGCGCGGGCCCGGCCCTCCTCACCGGCCAGGAGCAGCTCCAGCACCGCGGCGCGGATCCCGCGCTCGGCCGCGAACCGCGTCCTGCCCTGTTCCATCGCCAGCGTGAGCAGCGAGCCCGCGGCGTTGATCACCGTGTGGGTGACCGGCGAGAACGTGTGCGCGGCGCCGGCGGCGAAGAAGCCGCGCGGTCGCGCGCCGCCGCCCAGCGGTTGCACGACGATGTGCTCGCCGGGGCCCGACAGCGCCAGGCTGGCCGGCACCCGTTCTGGCCCCACGCCCCACCGCGGCGCCTCCGCGGCCGGCTCGCGGGGTGGCGTCTCGTCCTGCGCGTCCGCCGGTCCGACGCGGTGGCGGGCGAGTGCGGCGGCCACCTCGTCCGTCGCGGCGCCCGGGGTGGCGTGCAGGACCTCGCCCGACTCCCCCAGCAGCGCCGCCCACCCGCCGACCTCCTTGGCCAGCCGGTCGATGACCGCGTGGGTGCCCTCGGGCCGCAGCGCCGCCCGCGTCAGCCGGCCCTGCGCGGCGAAGGCGCGGGTGATCTCGTCGTACTGCTCGGCCGCGAGCAGCTCGCTGACGAGCTTGCCGATCGCGATGAACGGCGTCTCGCGCGGCACCTCCAGCAGCGGCAGCCCGGCCGCCTCGGCGGCCTCGACCAGAGCGGGCGGCGTCTCCTCGTGGGAGACCCCGACGCCGAACCCGAGCCCCGCCACTCCCCGCGCCACGAGCCGGGCGACATATCCGGACTGGTCGCCTTCCATGCGCATGCCCGTGGTCAGCAGCAGCTCGCCGCCCTCCAGGTAGGGGGTCGGGTCGGCCAGCTCGCTGACCGCCACCCACCGCACCGGGACGTCCAGCACCCCCTGGCGCGAGGTCCCGGCCAGCGGCCGGAGGTTCACGCGGCGCACGACGGTCCGCAGTGAAGGCGGCATGAGAAATTTGTCCATTCCGGCGAAGAGGATCACTCCCAGTGTGACATATCGACGTATCGGCGCAGGTGGGCGGCCACCGTAGCGTCGAAGCCATGAGCATTCCCCAGGAGCGGCGTCTCGTGACCGCCATCCCCGGCCCCAGGTCCCAGGAGTTGCTGGCCCGCAAGCAGGCCGCCGTGCCCCCCGGCATCGGCACCACCCTGCCGGTGTTCGTCACGCGCGCCGGCGGCGGCGTGGTGCAGGACGCCGACGGGAACTCGCTGATCGACTTCGGCTCCGGCATCGCCGTGACGAACGTCGGCAACTCCGCCCCCAGGGTCGTCGAACGCGTCCAGAAGCAGGTCGCCGACTTCACCCACACCTGTTTCATGGTCACCCCGTACGAGTCGTACGTGCGGGTGTGCGAGAAGCTCAACGAGCTCACCCCCGGCGACCACGAGAAGCGCACCTTCCTGGTGAACTCGGGCGCCGAGGCCGTGGAGAACGCGGTCAAGGTCGCCCGGCACGCCACCGGCAGGCCGGCCGTCGTCGTCTTCGACCACGGCTACCACGGCCGCACGCTGCTGACGATGACTCTGACGGCCAAGAACATGCCGTACAAGCAGGGCTTCGGGCCGTTCGCGCCGGAGGTCTACCGGGTGCCGCTGGCCTACCCGTACCGGTGGCCGTCGGGGCCGGAGAACTGCGCCGAGGAGGCCGCCGAGCAGGCCATCGACCTGATCACCAAGCAGATCGGCGCGCAGAACGTGGCCGCCGTGGTGATCGAGCCGATCGCGGGCGAGGGCGGGTTCATCGTGCCGGCCCGCGGCTTCCTGCCGCGCGTCGCCGAGTTCTGCAAGGAGAACGGCATCGTCTTCGTGGCCGACGAGGTGCAGACCGGCTTCGCCCGCACCGGGACGTTGTTCGCCTGCGAGGACGAGGGCGTCGTGCCCGACATCATCACCACCGCCAAGGGCATCGCGGGCGGCCTGCCGCTGGCCGCCGTGACCGGCCGCGCCGAGCTCATGGACAAGGTGCACTCCGGCGGCCTCGGCGGCACGTACGGCGGCAACCCGCTCGCCTGCGAGGCGGCCCTCGGCGTGCTGGAGACCATCGAGGCGGAGGACCTGGTCGCCAAGGCCCGCCGGATCGGCGAGATCATGCTCCCCCGCCTGCACGCCATGCGCGAGCGCTTCGACGTGATCGGCGATGTGCGCGGCCGGGGCGCGATGATCGCCATCGAGCTGGTCGAGCCCGGCACCAAGGAGCCGAACCCGGCGGCCGTGCAGGAGGTCGCGCGGCGCTGCCACGCGGAGGGCCTGCTGGTGCTGACCGCCGGCACCTACGGCAACGTGCTGCGGTTCCTGCCGCCGCTCGTCATGCCCGAGCACCTGCTCGAGGAAGGCCTCGGCATCCTGGAGAAGGCGATCGCGGAACTCTAGACGAAACCCTCCGAAAGGGACATCCGGCTTGCGGCTGGATGTCCCTTTTTGTGGTGTAAGTGGCGTCAGCCGGGTAGAGAATTCACCCTGACTTGACGCTCAGCTGGACGCTCACGGCCTCGGTCAGGGTTATAACGGTTCCGTCTATACGGAGGGGCAATGGCTGCTGGGAGCGTGATGAAGCGGGGGGCGACCAGAGCGGCGCGGAGCACGGTGACGTTCGATCCCGAAGGTCTGACGTCGGCCCAGCGCTACGGTGACGCCTGCGTCGTCTGCCTCAAGAGATGGCCCCGCCCGCGGGTCCGCGTGGGGGTCCTGCCCGACGAGTCGACCGTGCTGGCGTGCGATGACTGCGCCGAGGCGCTGATCCCCTCGCCCACGGCCACCGTCGTCGCCTTCCCCACCCGCTGATCGGCTACTCGACCAGCTCGCGCCAGCGTTCGGCCCAGGCCGTGTAGTCGGGCAGGTCGGCGCACTTGCCCTCGCCGGCCTTGCAGTCACCCGGCGGGCGCACCGCGAACACCACCCGGTCGAACACCTTGTCGTCGCCCACGCCGTACAGCTCGCACATCTGCTCGGCCCGCCCCTTGCACGCCTTCTCGCCGGCGGGCGCCATGCCCGCCCACGCGGCCGCGTCGCGCTGCCTGTCGGGCGAGGCCACCCAGTTCAGCCACCGGTAGGCGCAGGTGGTGTCGGCGACGTGCGCGCCGAGCATCCACGAGTCGGCCCACCCGGTCGTCTCCCGGGTCTTCAGGGTCTTGACCGGCAGCCCGGCGTTCTGCAGCAGCAGGCGATGGTAGGGGGTGACCTGGGCGTAGTCGAGCGAGCCCGTCGCGAACCCCTTCACCAGGTCGATCGCGTCGCGCCAGTACGTGCGCTCCTTCTGCCGCCCGAGCAGCTCCGCCGCCCGGTCGAGATCGCCGGTCCCCAGCTCGTACGGCTCCTCCGCCGGCCCCTCGGCCTGCGCGGCGTCGGCGATCGTCAGCGGGCTGTCGCGCAGCGCCGACCGCTCGGAGGTGAACACCTGCTCCAGGCTCGGGTTCTTGACCCTGCCGGAGTCGTAGACGTACTCGTGGTACGCCCACAGGTACGGTACCCCGTAGACCTTGCCGCCCACCGTGGTCATGTCGCGGAAGCGCTCGTCGAGGTCGTCGTAGCCGCTCACCTTGGCCGGATCGATCGGCTGCGCCTTCTTGCCCTCGATGAGGTCGGCGGCCAGTACCGGCCCGGCGGTCATGACGTCGTAGGGGCGGTCGTCGACCTTGGCGGCGAGCTCTTCGGGGCTGTGGGCGATGTCGAGCCGGGCGATCCGGCAGCCGGTCTCCTTCTCGAAGGGGACCACCCAGTTGACCCGGGGACTGACGCCGCCGTACTCGGCGTAGCCGCGGTAGGTGAGGATCTGCAGCGTGCCGTCGCTCTGCGTCGCGCTCGGCGACGGCGTGGGCGTCGGGGTCGGCGTCGGGGTGGCGCTCGGGCTGGGGGTGGATCGTGCCGCGCCCATGCCGGCCGCCAGCGCCGTCACGGCGAGCGCCACGGCAAAAGTCCGACGACGATTCACGAGCTCCCCTTCATGTCCCCTTCGTCCGTGTGGTGGAGCTTACCGGGGACGAGGAGCTTACCGGTGACAGGCCGGGAGGAACGCCGCTCCCTCCCGGCCTGGTTCGGGAGTGTCACCCGTTGGTGGGGAAGCCCAGGTTGACGCCGCCGTGCGAGGGGTCGAGCCAGCGGGAGGTGACGACCTTGCCGCGGGTGTAGAAGTGCACGCCCTCGGTGCCGTGCACGTGGGTGTCGCCGAACAGGGACGACTTCCAGCCGCCGAAGCTGTAGAAGGCCATCGGCACCGGGATCGGCACGTTGACGCCGATCATGCCGACCTCGACCTCGTTCTGGAAGCGCCGTGCCGCGCCGCCGTCGTTGGTGAAGATCGCGGTGCCGTTGCCGTACAGGCCGCCGTTGATGACCTGCAGGCCCTCCTCGTAGGAGGAGACGCGGACGATCGACAACACCGGCCCGAAGATCTCGTCGGTGTGGGTGCGCGAGCCGACGGGGACGTGGTCGAGCACAGTGGGCCCGAGCCAGAAGCCGGGCGTCTCCGACGCCCTGCCGCCGCCGAGCACGGGGGTCTCGCGCCCGTCGACCACCAGCTTGGCGCCCTCCTGGACGCCGAGGTCGAGGTAGGAGGCCACCTTGTCACGGTGGGGGCCGCTGACCAGCGGACCCATCTGGGCCTTCGGGTCGTCGCCGGGGCCGACCACCAGGCCGTCCACCCGCTCGACGATCTTCTGCACCAGCTCGTCGCCGATCGGGTCGACGGCCAGCACGACGGAGATCGCCATGCACCGCTCCCCCGCCGAGCCGAACCCGGCCGACACCGCCGAGTCGGCCACGAGATCGAGGTCGGCGTCGGGCAGCACGAGCATGTGGTTCTTGGCGCCGCCGAGCGCCTGCACCCGCTTGCCGTGCCGGGTGCCGGTCTCGTAGACGTACTGGGCGATCGGGGTGGAGCCGACGAAGGAGACGCCGCGCACGTCGGGGTGTTCCAGCAGGCGGTCGACGGCGACCTTGTCGCCCTGCACGACGTTGAAGATCCCGTCGGGCAGCCCGGCCTCCTGCCAGAGCCGCGCCATCAGCAGCGACGCCGAGGGGTCCTTCTCCGACGGCTTGAGCACGAACGCGTTGCCGCACGCGATCGCGATCGGGAACATCCACATCGGCACCATGGCCGGGAAGTTGAACGGCGTGATGCCGGCCACCACGCCCAGCGGCTGCCGGATCGAGTAGGAGTCGACCCGGGTCGAGACGCCCTCGGAGAAGCCGCCCTTGAGCAGGTGGGGGATGCCGCAGGCGAACTCGACGACCTCCAGGCCGCGGGCCACCTCGCCGAGCGCGTCGGAGTGGACCTTGCCGTGCTCGGAGGAGATGAGCGCGGCCAGCTCGTCGCGGTGGGCGTACATGAGCTCGCGGAAGCGGAACAGCACCTGCGACCGCTTGATCAGCGACGCGTCGCGCCAGGCGGGGAAGGCCGCGGCGGCCGCGGCCACGGCCGCGTCCACGTCGGCGGCGGAGGCCAGCGCGACGTGCCCGCTCACCTCGCCGGTGGCCGGGTTGAAGATCTCCGCGGTACGCGCGGGGTCACCGCCGGTAAGGGCGCCGTTGATCCAGTGCTCGACCGACTTCACTGCTGCTCCGCGTTGATCGTCTCGAGGGCGGTGACGATGATGCCGAGGCCCTCGGTGGCCTCGTCCACCGTCAGGGTGAGAGGCGGGGCCATGCGGATGGCGGTGCCGTACAGGCCGCCCTTGCCGGCCAGCAGCCCCAGCTTCTTGGTCTCCTCCATGAAGCGGGAGGCCTGCGCCGGGGTCTCCAGCTCGATGGCGAACATCAGGCCCTTGCCGCGCACGCCCTTGACCACGGGCAGCCGCTCGGCCGCCGCCTTCAGCCCGCTGATGATGATGTCGCCGGTACGGGCGGCGTTGGCCTGCAGGTCGTGGTCGAGCACGTAGTCGAGGGTGGCGTTGGCGGCGGCCATGGAGACGGGGTTGCCGCCGAACGTCGACAGGCCCACGGCGTGGGGGGCGTCCATCAGGTCGCCGCGCGCCACGACGCCGCCGACCGCGAAGCCGTTGCCGAGGCCCTTGGCGAACGTGATCATGTCAGGGGTCACGCCGTGGTTCTCGATCCCGAAGAACGCGCTGCCGGTACGGCCCCACCCGGTCTGCACCTCGTCGGAGATGAACAGGATGCCCTGCTCGTCGAGCACCTCCTTGTACGCGGCGAACAGCCCGTCGGGGGCCATCGTGAACCCGCCCACGCCCTGGATCGGCTCGGCGATCAGCGCCGCCACGTCGTTGGAGACCGAGGTGGCCAGCACGTGGCGCAGGTCGTCGACGCACGCCGCGATGTAGTCGGCGTCCGACAGGCCCTTGAACTGGGTGAGGTGCCGGTCGGCGCCGTGCAGGAAGTGCACGTTCAGCGGGGACAGCGAGTTGTTCTTCCACGACCGGTTGGAGGTGACGCTGATCGCGCCGAAGCTGCGCCCGTGGTAGCTCTGCCGCATGGCCAGCACCTGGTCGCTCTTGCGCGCGTACGTGGCCAGCAGCAGCGCGGTCTCGTTGGCCTCGGTGCCGGAGTTGGTGAAGAAGACCTTGGCGTCGGGGATGCCGGAGAGCCGCGCGATCTTCTCGGCCAGCTCGATCTGGCCGCGCAGCAGGTAGACCGTGCTGGTGTGCACCACCCCGGTGGCGAGCTGCCGTTCGACGGCCTCGCGCACTTCGGGCACGTCGTAGCCGATCATGTTGGTGAGGATCCCGGCGAAGAAGTCGAGGTAACTCCTGCCGTCGGCATCGACGACCCGGTTGCCCTTACCACTGACGATCTCGATGGGCTCGTTGTAGTTGAGCGCCAGCCAGTTCGGCATCACTGCCCGGTGGCGCGCGAGAAGCTCCGACATGTACCGAGTATCCCGTCCTTGTCCGCGGTGCTCCTATCCGCAAGCTGTCGGCATGCGGCAAATTCACCTTACAACCTGTAAATCCGTCCCTTAGGGGATGTCCCGTGCGTCCAGGGACGTACAGGACCCCCATCATTTACGCCGCAGGAGGCAGCGCGGAAGCCCTCCGCAGGCCGACGCGCCGGTGCGCCTCGCTCGGCGACGATCGGGTCATCGAGACGACGAATCCACCGAAGGAGAGATCGAGATGACCGTCACCGTCGAGCAGCGCCCCGAGGCGCCGTCCGGGCCGCCGAAGCTCAGCCGCGAGGAGTTGCTGCGCGCCCAGCGGGAGACCCTGGACACGCCGCGCATGGACTACAGCCTGCTGGCCAGGACGATGTTCAAGCCGGTCGACCTCATGTACGGCAAGGAAGGCTCGTACACGAAGTTCGCCATGCTGGAGATCATCGCGCGGGTGCCGTACCAGGCGTGGGAGCGGATCGGCTACCTGCTCGTGCACCGGCACGCGGGCCGCTCCGCGCTGGCCAGGAGGGTGTTCGAGCGGATCGTGGAGGCCCGCGCCGACCAGGACAACGAGCAGTGGCACCTGCTGATCCTGCAGGACCTCGTGCAGCGCACCGGCCAGCGGCAGTCGTGGCTGCTGCACAGGATGGCGCCGTGGCTGATCGCGTTCTTCTACTACCACGTGTCCTGGCTGCTGTTCCTGCTGCGGCCGGACTGGAGCTACCGGCTGAACGCCGAGTTCGAGGACCACGCCGAGCACGAGTACATGACGTTCGTGGCCGAGCACCCGGAGCTGGACCTCCTGCCCGACCCCGGGACGTACGCCGCCGAGTACGGCCACTACCGCTCGGTGGCCGACCTGCTGCGCCAGATCGGCCACGACGAGCGCACGCACAAGCTCGACAGCCTGGAGAGCATGCGAGAGCCCCGTGTGCGTTAGGCCGGGACGCGCTCCGGCTCCGGCGCCGCGGCGGGCGCGGCCGGGCGCAGCACGATGACGGCGAGCAGCGCGGCGGCCACGCAGAAGGCCGCCCCCACCCACGAGCCGAGGTGCATGGCGGAGGTGAAGGCCGCGTTCGCGGCCTCGCCGAAGCCCATCGGATGCGCCGCCCCGATCGACTCCCGGGCGGCGGCGGGCAGGTCGGCCGGCATCTCCGCGGTGTACCGGCCGGCCAGCACGCTGCCCAGCACGGCGATGCTCAGCGCCATGCCGACCTGCTGGACGGTGTCGTTGAGCGCCGAGCCGACGCCCGCGTGCTCGATCGGGATCGCGCCCATGAGCGAGGCGTACGCCGACGGCCCGGCGAGCCCGCCGCCGATGCCCATGATCACCAGCGCGGTGAGCAACATCGGGTAGCCGGTGGTCGTGGCCATGACGGCGAAGCCCCCGGCCATGAGCAGCAGCCCGGCCCCGATCAGCGTCCGGTTGCTGAGCTTATGCCCGAGCGCGGCGCCCACGCCGTTGAAGACGGCCGCCGCCACCGCGTACGGCAGCATGGCGAGGCCCGCCTTCATCTCCGCGTAGCCGAGGACGAACTGCAGGTACTGCGTCAGCATGAGCATCACGGCGCCCGCGCCGAACGACATCAGCAGGATCGAGAACGACGCGCCGCTGAAGTTGCGGTTGGCGAACAGGTGCAGCGGCAACATCGGCGCCTCCCGGCGGCGCTCCCAGAGCACGAACGCGCCGAGCGCGATCACCGCGAGCACGAACACCGGGATGTTCCACTCGCGCTCGATGATCACGTAGACGCCCGCGGTGAGACCGGTGATCGACAGCACCACGCCCACGGGGTCGATCCTGCGGCCCTCGCTGCGCGTCTCGGGCATCAGGACGAGCGCGGCCACGATGGCGATCGCCGCGATCGGGATGTTCAGCAGGAAGACCGAGCCCCACCAGTAGTGCTCCAGCATGAAGCCGCCCACGGTCGGGCCCGACACCATGCCGACCAGCGCCACGGCGCTCCACGCCGCCATCGCCTTGCGCCGCTCGGTGTCGTCGAAGACCGTCATGAGGATCGACAGCGTGGACGGCATGACCATCGAGCCGCCGACGCCCATCAGGCCGCGGGCGGCGATGAGCTGCCAGGGCTCGGTGACGACCACGGCGAGCAGCGACGCGCCGCCGAAGAAGACCAGGCCGATGATGAGGAAGAGGCGGCGGCCGTACTTGTCGGACAGGCTGCCCGAGGTGATGAGCAGCCCGGCGAAGGCCAGCACGTAGGCGTCGATGATCCACTGGATGTCCGACGGCGTCGCGCCCATCTCCTGGTTGAGCGACGGGATGGCCAGGTTGAGCACCGTGTTGTCGATGACCAGCACCAGCAGCGTCAGGCAGAGGGCGCCGAGGATCCACCAGCGGCGGGGGTCTCGTACAGTGTTCGAGTTCACTCGCACACTGTACGACGATCCTCGTACAGTGTGCGAGTGCATTTATCCTTGGGTCATGGCCTTCACCTCCGTCTGGCTCCGCGAGCCGCGCAAGCCCGGCGGCCCCGGGCGCAGCCGCGAGGAGATCGTCGCCGCCGCCGTCGAACTGCTCGACGAGGAGGGGCTCGACGGGCTGAGCATGCGCAAGCTCGGCGCGCGGCTGAGCGCCGGCGCGACCAGCCTCTACTGGTACGTCGCCACGAAGGACGAGCTGCTGGAGCTCGCCTACGACCAGGTGTGGGGCGAGATGACCGTCGCCGACCCCGACAAGGTGGGCTGGCGCGACGCCGTCTCCGTCCTGGCTCACAGCATGCGCCAGGTCATGCTGCGCCACCCGTGGCTGGCCGACCTGCTCGGCCGCCTGCCGGCGCTCGGCCCCAACGCCCTGCACGTCGCCGACCGGATGCGCCGGATGTTCAAGGTCGCCGGATTCCGGGGCTCCGACGTCGACTTCGCCGGAGCCACGCTCACCGCCTACGTGTTCGGCATGACGACCCCCGAGATCGCCTGGAACAGCGCGATGGGCGAGACCGGCGACGACACCGAGGAGATGCGCGCCACCGTCCGCAGGGCCGTCGCGGAGTTCCCCGAGATGATCGAGGGCGTCGACATGAACGCCCGCGCCGACCCACGGGCGATGCGCGAGCTCTCCTTCGACTTCGGGCTCGTGTCGGTGCTCGACGGCCTTGAGCGGCGGCTGACGACGTAGCAGGATCCGGGCATGAGCGATTTCCGTGCCGCCCGTGACTTCCTGCTCGGCGCCGACGCCGACACCGCCCGCCGCGACTTCCGCTGGCCCGAGCTCGCCGAGTTCAACTGGGCGCTCGACTGGTTCGACGGGGTGCTGGCCGCGGAGACCCCCGACGCCGTCGCTCTCAAGATCGTGGGAGACAGCACCGCCTCCTACACCTTCGCCGCCCTGTCGGCCCGCTCCAACCAGGTCGCGAACTGGCTGCACGAGCAGGGGGTGCGCCGCGGCGACCGCGTCCTGCTCATGCTCGGCAACCAGGCCGAGCTGTGGGAGGCGCTGCTGGCGGCGATGAAGCTGGGCGCGGTCGTCATCCCCGCCACGACGCTGCTGACCGCCAAGGACATCACCGAGCGGATCGAGCGCGGCGGCGTCGCGCACGTCATCGCCAACGCCTCCGACGCCGGCAAGTTCGGCGCCGGCGAGTACACGAGGATCGCGGTCGGCGACGCGTACGGCTGGCTGCCGTACCACGAGGCGTACGACGCGGCCGAGACCTTCACCCCCGACGGGCCGACGCGGGCCGGCGACACGCTGCTGCTCTACTTCACCTCCGGCACCACCTCCCAGCCGAAGCTGGTCGAGCACACTCACGCCTCCTATCCGGCGGGTCATCTGTCGACGATGTTCTGGATCGGGGTGAAGCCGGGCGACGTGCACCTGAACGTGTCGTCACCGGGGTGGGCCAAGCACGCCTGGAGCAACGTCTTCGCCCCCTGGAACGCCGGGGCGACCGTGCTGGTCCACGACTACCGGCGCTTCTCGGCCACCGCCCTGCTGCAGGTGCTGCGCGACGAGCGGGTGAGCACGTTCTGCGCGCCGCCGACCGTGTGGCGGATGCTCATCCAGGAGGACCTCGCCGCGTGGAAGCTGCCGCTGCGCACGGCCGTGGCCGCCGGCGAGCCCCTCAACCCCGAGATCATCGACCAGGTGGCCAAGGCGTGGGGCATCACGATCCGCGACGGTTACGGCCAGACCGAGACGACCGCGCAGATCGGCAACGCGCCGGACGAGCCGGTCAAGCCCGGGTCCATGGGGCGTCCGCTGCCCGGTTACGAGGTCGTGCTGATCGACCCGGTGTCGGGTGAGCAGGGGGAGGACGGCGAGATCTGCCTGCCGCTGGACGACCGCCGCCCCCTCGGCCTCATGTCCGGATATGTCGGTGGATCGGGGGAGGCGATGCGCGATGGCTACTACCACACCGGTGACGTCGCCACCCGCGACGCCGACGGCTCCATCACCTACGTCGGCCGCACCGACGACGTCTTCAAGGCCTCCGACTACCGCATCTCGCCGTTCGAGCTGGAGAGCGTGCTGCTGGAGCACCCGGCCGTGGCGGAGGCGGCCGTCGTGCCGTCCCCCGACCCGGTGCGCCTGGCCGTGCCGAAGGCGTACGTGACGCTCGCGCCGGGGTTCGAGCCGGACGAGGAGACCGCCCGATCGATCTTCGAGCACTGCCGCAGGGAGCTGGCGCCGTACAAGCGGGTGCGCCGCCTGGAGTTCGACGAACTGCCGAAGACGATCTCCGGCAAGATCCGCCGGGTTGAGCTGCGTGTACGCGCGCCACAGCGCGAGTTCCGCGAGGAAGACCTCATTTCATGAAAAGGGGCACAAAGTGTGATTTGCCCTATCTGCGTTCCTACTACGTGATCAGCTAGGCTCTGCCCCGTGCTGCCCACCATCGCCGACGTTCTCGCCTTGGAGACCGTGCGCCGGGGTAGCCCGCGCGTGGTCGCGGGCGCCGACCGGCTCGACACCAAAGTGCGGTGGGTGCACGTCGGCGAGATCGCCGACATCGCCCACCTGCTCAGAGGCGGCGAGCTCGTGCTCACCACGGGCGTCGCCCTGCCCGACGACCCCGAGAAGCTCGCCGACTACATCGGCGAGCTGTCCCAGGTCGGCGCCTCGGGGCTGATCGTCGAGCTGGGCCGCAGGTTCGTCCGCGAGCTGCCGGCGGCCGTGGTCAAGTCCGCCGAGGAACACGGCCTGCCGCTCATCGTGCTGACCCGCGAGACGCCGTTCGTGCAGATCACCGAGTCGGTCCACTCCCGGATCATCGACATCCAGCTGGAGGAGCTGCGCGCCTCCGAGCAGTTGCACGAGGTCTTCACCGAGCTGTCGGTCGAGGGCGCCTCGCCCGCCGAGGTGCTGGCCCAGGTCAGCCGGCTGTCCGGGCGGCCGGTGCTGCTGGAGAACCTCGCCCACCAGGTGCTGGCCTGCGAGCCCGCCGGCCGCGACGCCGGCAGCCTGCTGGCCGGCTGGGAGTCCAGGTCCCGGGCCGTCGCGCCGGGCGAGCGCACGGCGTACGACCCGGCCTCCGGGTGGCTGGTCACCATGGTCGGCGCGCGCGGCCAGGACTGGGGGCGGCTGATCCTGCTGTGCGAGGCGCCGCCGACGCCGCGCGACATGGTGCTGGCCGAGCGCGCCGCCACCACGCTCGCCCTCGGCCGCCTGCTCGAACGCCACCAGGAGTCGCTCGAACGCAAGGCCCACGGCACCATCATCACCGGCATCCTGACCCACGCCTACGCCGACCCCGAGGAGGCCGCCGCCCGCGCCCGCGCGGTGGGCGTGCCGCTGACGGGCCGCCGGCTGGTCAGCGTCGTCATCCGCCCGACCGAGACCGCGGACCAGGCGCTCGACGGGCACGCCCAGCTCGGCGAACTGGCCGAGGCGACCGCCGCCGCCTGCCGCGACGAACGCCTGCCCGCCCTGGTCGGCGCGCTCGACCAGGAACGCATCGGCGTGCTGCTGCCGCTGCCGCCCCGCGCCCAGGCCGACCCCGCCCTGACCTCGCTGTCCGAGCGGCTCCGCACGCTGTGGCCCTCGTCGTTCGTCCTGGCCGCGGGCTCGGTGGTGGAGTCGCTGCGCGACGTACGCCGCAGCTTCCTCGAAGCCGAACAGGTGGCCGACGTCGCGGTCCGCCAGCCCGACGGCCGGGCCGTCTACCGGCTGCCCGACCTGCGCCTGCGCGGCCTGCTCCACCTGCTGCGCGACGACGCGCGGCTGCAGACGTTCGCCGAACGCGAGCTCGGCGCGCTGCTGGCCCACGACGCCCAGCGGGGCGGCGACCTGACCCGCATCCTGCGCGTCTACCTCGACTCAGGCCGCAACAAGGCCGTCGCCGCGCAGCGGGCCCACCTGTCCAGGCCCGCCTTCTACGACCGCCTGCGCCGCCTCGAACGCATCCTCGACACCGACCTCGACGACGTGGAGTCGTGCCTGTCGCTGCACGTCGCCCTGCTGGCCCTGGAGTCCTTCCGCCGGGAGACGCGCTGAGCCGGGCTTACCGTCGCTGGTGTGCCCCTCTTCTACAACGTCATCGAAGCCGCCGCCCACCGGCTGTCGATCGTGCCCCCGATGTTCGACTACTTCGGCGCCCTGGCGCTGCACGCGCTCGTCGCGGCCGCCCGGCTGGGGGTCTTCGACGCCCTGCGCGAGCGGCCGCTGACCGAGCGGGAGCTCGCCGCCGCGCTCGGCGTGGACCCCGTCGCGACCGGCGTGTTGTTACGGACGCTGGCCGGGCTCGGCTACTTACGGGTCAGGGGCGGCCGGTACCGGCTGAGCCGCGCCGCGCGGTTGTGGTTCACGACCGGCTCGCCGACGTCCCTCGTGGCCGGGCTGGAGTTCTGGGAGCGTACCGCGTGCGTGATCTGGCCCGAGATCGAGCGGGCCGTGCGCGGCGGCGCGCCCGTCACCCCCTTCTACGCGCTGCTGGAGGGCGACCCCGCGCTGTCGCGTTCGTTCCAGGCGTGGACGGCGGCGCTCGCCCGGCGGCAGGCCCCGGCGGTGGCGAGGGCCGTCCCCGTGCCGAGCGGGGCCCGGCGGATGCTCGACGTGGGCGGCGGCCACGGGTTGTTCAGCGTGGCGCTGCTGCGCCGCCACCCCGCCCTGCGGGCCACCGTCATCGACCTGCCGCAGGCGCTGCGGGCCGCCGCCGACCACCCGCGCCTGACACCGCGCGCGGGCTCGTTCCTGGAGGACGACCTCGGCGACGGGTACGACGTCGTCCTGCTGTTCAACGTCGTGCACGGCCTGACCGACGACGAGACGGCCGCCCTGCTGCGGCGCCTGGCGGCGGCGCTCAACCCCGGCGGGACGCTCGTCGTCGGCGACCAGTTCGGCGACAGCCTCATGCCCGGCCGGGCCAGCCGTGCCCTGCTCCACCTGCTCGACCTCAACTACCTCGTCGCCGTGGGCGGGAAGGTGCGCGGCCGGCGCGAGATCGCTGCCCTGCTGCGGGCGGCGGGCTTCCGCGACGTCCGGCACCGCCGCCCGCTCCGCTCCCCTGTCACGGAGCTCGCCGTGGCTAGAACCCCATCGCGGTCTGCGCCTCGTCGAGCGTGAGGACCGCCCGCTCGCGGGCCCTGGCGTTGCCCTCGGCCAGGATCTGCCGGACGTCGGCCTCGGAGTACTCCGCCCGCCGCCGCCTGATCGGCCGCAGGAACTCGTTGACCGCCTCCGTGGTCACCCGCTTGAGCGTGGCGGCGCCGCCGTCGCCGATCTCGTCGGCGAGCTCGCGCGGCGAGCGCCCCAGGCACAGACCGGCCAGCGTGAGCAGGTTGGACACCCCCGGCCGGCGCTCCTCGTCGAACGTGATCAGCCGCTCGGAGTCGGTCACGGCCTTGCGGATGAGCGCGGCCGTCTCGTCCTCGGTGGCCGACAGGGCGATCGCGTTGCCGCGGCTCTTGCTCATCTTGCCGCCGTCGAGGCCCTTGAGCAGCGGCTGCTCGCCCATCATGGCCTCCGGCAGCGGGAACACCGGCCCGTAGCGCTCGTTGAACCGCCGCGCCACCAGCCGCGTCACCTCGACGTGGGGCAGCTGATCCTTGCCCACGGGCACCAGCGTGCCCTTGCAGAACAGGATGTCGGCCGCCTGGTGCACCGGATAGGTGAACATCAGACCGCTCACCGCGCTCTGCGAGCTGTGCGCGATCTCGTCCTTGACCGTGGGGTTGCGCCGCAGCTCCGAGACCGACACCAGGCTCAGGAACGGCAACATCAGCTGGTTCAGCTCGGGGATCGCGCTGTGCTGGAAGATCGTGGCCTTGGCCGGGTCGATGCCGACCGCCAGGTAGTCGAGCAGCAGCCCGGTGGTGTGCCGCCGGATCTCGCCCGGCACGTCTCGGTCGGTGATCACCTGATAGTCGGCGATCAGCACGTACATGGGGAATTTGTCCTGCAGCATGACCCGGTTGGCCAGTGAGCCGAAATAGTGGCCGAGATGCAGCGGACCGGTCGGGCGGTCGCCCGTGAGTACGACGTCGTTCATCGAGGTTTCTCTCCTTGGGATCACGCCGTCCCGGAGAGCCGCGCACCGTGGGCCGTCTCTGGGACGGCCAGGGCAGGTGGGATCAGCGGCCGTCTGTCGGCCGCCACCACAGGCAGATAAGGGCGCGAGTCACATTTCCCAGAATATCTGCTGCCGGTGTCAATCTCGTAACCTCTCCACCCGTTTGGCGCGTTCTCCCGCCTCGATGACCTTGATCTCGTCAGGATGGTGCGGTCCGATTTCCGCCCTCTGGAGAGTTCATGTCTCGACGCACCCTCGCCGCCGGCGGTCTCGCCACAGCCGCGGCGCTCACCCTCACCGCATTGCCCGCGACGGCGGAGCAGTCGGTGAGGTTCCCGTCGGCAAGGTTCCCTCTGGGCACCAGGCCCGTGCCGATGAAGACCATGACCACCGTGACCCAGGGCATCGACCTGTACGACGTGAAGGCGGGCACGCACACCGACGGCTACACGGTGACCGTGCTCATGCCGAACGGCCGCGACTTCGGGACTCTCGCCAACGCCGAGCTCAAGGTCGCCGAGGTGGAGGCGGCCGGAGAGAGCGCCAGCCTGCAGAAGGTCGTCAGGCCCGGCGTCGCCGACTCCCCCTCCCAGACCGTGTACATGGTCCGCGTCGGCCTGTGGGCCTTCAAGGACAAGAAGAAGGCCGAGAAGACGGCCGCGAAGCTCAAGGACGCCGGCCTGAAGGTGAAGGTCGACTACCTCGGCGACGACGGGCTCAAGACGACCGGTCCCTGGAACGCCAAGGTCGTCCTGATCGACTCCAGGACGTTCCGCGGCTCGTACGCCGCCTCGATCGGCACCAGCGTGGCCAAGCGGGAGACCGTCTCCTCGATGGCCAAGGCCAGCAAGGCGCTGGTCGGCGTCAACGGCGGCTTCTACAACATCCACACCTCCCCGGCCCTGCGCGGCGAGCCCCTGGGGGCGTCCGTGGTGGGCGGCCGGCTGCTGAGCGAGGCCGTGCCCGGCCGCTCGGCGGTGGTGCTCAAGGGCCGTACCGCGAAGATCACCGAGCTCGAGACCTCCGTCACCGCCACCTCCGAGGACGGCGCGCGGACCCGCGTCGACGGCGTCAACCGCGCGCCCGCCACGGACGAGCTGGTCCTGTACACCCAGGAGTTCGGCGCCAAGACGCCCACGGGCGGCGTCGACGCGCTCCTCGACGCGAACGACCGCGTCCTGCGCCTGCGCCCCTCCGGCCACGCGGTGGGCGCCGGGACGCGGGTGCTGCACGGCCGCGGCCTGGCCGGCGACTGGCTCAACGAGCACGCCTGGGAGGGCTGGACGGTCGAGATCGACACCCGCGTGATCGACCTGCGGACGAAGAAGGCGATCCCGCTCACCCCGGACCTGCACGTCGTCGCGGGCGGCGTCGGCCTCGTCCGCAACGGCGAAGTCAAGATCACCGCCAAGCGGGACGGGCACGACTCGATGAACATGATCCTCCGCCGCCACCCGCGCACCCTGGTCGGCACCACCAAGAACGGCAGCTTGATCCTGGCCGCCATCGACGGACGCCGCCCCGGGGAGACCATCGGCGCGAACTTCGTGGAGGCCGCCCAGTTCATGCGCTGGCTCGGCGCGACGCAGGCGATCAACCTGGACGGCGGCGGTTCGACGACCCTGGTCGTCGGCAAGAAGCCGGTCAACCGCCCGGCCGACGGCGCCGAACGCGCTGTCGGCGACGCCCTCCTCGTCCTCCCGAGATAACCCCCGCACCGGGACCCCGCACCGGCGGGGTCCCGATTGCACCTGGGTCCCAATTGCGCCGGGCCCTCCATGCACCGCGATCCTGCTTACGGCGGACTCCCCTTCACGGCGGAGTTCCTTCCGTGGCAGATCCTTTCGCAGCGCAGTCCCCATCGCGGCGACACTCCCGCCACGGACCGGAACCCCATCACGGACCGGCCCCCGTCAGAAGCCTCTCCCCGTCGCGGCGAGATCCCTGCGTGGATCGCCTTCTACCCGGCACAGTCCTTCTGCGGCGGATCTCTGACCGGTGGGGGGCCGGTCGCGGGCCATCAGGACACCGGCAGCCCGGTGTCCTCCTTCACCGCCTTCATCGCGAGGTGCGAGGTGACCTGGGCGACCCCCGGCAGCCCGGACAACGTCTCGGAGTAGAACCGTTCGTAAGCCGCCAGATCCGCGACCGCCACCCGCAGCAGGAAGTCGGGGTCGCCGAACAGCCGGTGCGCCTCCACCACCTCCGGCATCTCCGCCACCCGCCGCTCGAACTCCGTCACGGTGTCGTGGTCCTCGTACCGCATCACCACCGTGACGAACGCCTGGAACCCTCGTCCCACCGCGTCACCATCGAGCAGCGCCCGATATCCGCGGATCACGCCGGTCTCCTCCAGATGGCGCACCCGGCGCAGGCACGGTGACGGCGTGAGCCCCACCCGATCAGCCAGCTCGGTGTTGCTGAGCCGCCCGTCACGCTGCAGCTCCAGAAGGATTCTGCGGTCGATCCTATCCACGCCGCAATATCCTGCCATATAAACCGACGCACCAGCATAAATCCACCATCGTATGCCACTCCTCCTCGACTACCGTCGGCCGCGAGGAGGTGAGAGCCCGTGGACCTGCGACTCGTCCTGCTCTTCCTGGGCATGGATCTGCTGCTCATCTGCACACCCGGCCCCGACATGCTCTACGTGGCAGCCCGTTCGCTCGGGCAGGGCCGCCGCACAGGGCTGACGGCGGTGGCCGGCATCTGCTGCGGCTACGCGGTGCACACCGTCCTGGCCGCCGCCGGGCTGGCCGCCGCACTCCGCGCCGTCCCCGCCGCCCTGCCCGCGATGCGCTACGCCGGCGCGGCGTACCTGGTGTTCCTCGCCGTACGCACCCTCATGAGCCTGCGCGACCGCACGAGCCCCGCACTCGGCTCGCCCTCTCTCGACCCGGCCCGCAAGGTGCTGGGCCAGAGCGCTCTCACGGCCCTGCTCAACCCAAAGGGCCTCCTGCTCTACCTGTCTCTGATGCCGCAGTTCCTCGCCACCGGCACCACCGTCCCCCTCGGCCTCCAGCTCACCGCCCTCGGCCTGCTCCACGTGGCGAACTGCGCGATCCTGTACGGCCTCGTCGCCCTGGTCACCGCACGAGCCGGCCGAGCCCTGACCGGGACCCCGCGAGCCACCCGCCGCATCTCCGCCGTCTCCGGCACGCTGCTCCTGGTGGTCGCAGCCGCCACCCTCACCACCCACTAGTCCGCGCCCGGGAACGCGGCCTACTTGGGTCTATTCAGGATGAAAAGGGATCACGGAGCAATCAAGCAGAACCTGCTTGCGCCACCGCCGACCGCTGTCATCTACCGCCAGGGGTGTCAGCCGTCCCCCCTCGAAGCACCCAGACCTCAGATCGCCGCCAAATCCGCCATGGGCCTCAGCATCGGGACGATCCACCGCCCCTCCGACCGCGAGCGCATCTCGTCATGACCGTCTACCGCCACCAGGCGGAAAGACGACCAACCACCGCCTACCGTTCTTTCCATGGATCCTGGCCAAGCCGGCTGACCTCGTGGTAACCGGTCGAGGTCATCGACGACATCAGCCACGGCACCTCCATGACCAACTCGGCAAGGACGGCGTCGCTTTCAACGCACGAGGACCTGGAAGACCGCCCGCAACCCGACAACGTCACCAAGTAGCCCCGCGCCCGCCACGAACGCCGAAATACACAACCCCAGAAACACAGAACGGGCCCCACCAACGTGAAGCCCACCAACAGACCCAACGGCAGAAACACCAAGCAACACCGGAAACACAAAAAGGGAGAGGCCCCGACACCCACAGGCGTCGAAACCCCTCCCCAAAAGATTGTCCGGCGGTGACCTACTCTCCCACACCCTCCCGAGTGCAGTACCATCGGCGCAGAGAAGCTTAACTTCCGGGTTCGGAATGTAACCGGGTGTTTCCTTCCCGCCATAACCGCCGTAACCCTCCGAAACACACAAGCACCGCTTGCTGTCTCAGAATTGCCTAGTGGACGCGAGCAAACCGATCCTTCGGTGCGGCGCAGCTCTGGACCCGGCGAAGAGTAACAGAGCGCAGCACACACCAAAGCACAATGCTTTGTGGTCAAGTCCTCGGCCTATTAGTACCGGTCAGCTCCACACGTTACCGCGCTTCCACCTCCGGCCTATCAACCCGGTCATCCACCGGGAGCCTTACCCCCTCACAGGGTGGGAGACCTCAT
>NZ_POUD01000173.1 GCF_003236395.1 Nonomuraea aridisoli
GTGGAGGGTGGGGTGGGCGACGTCGTGGGCGCGCAGGTGGCCGCACATGCCCCAGCGCTCCTGCGGCGGGCTCTCCATCAGCGCCGACTCCCCCAGGTGCGCGCCGTCGCCGTCGCCGAGGGCGTCCAGGATGGCGGCGGTGCGGCGGGCCTCGCGGGCGACCGTGTCCTCCCAGATCTCCCGCCACCGCGCCACCCGGGGCCGCACCAGGGCGACGGCGCTGTCGTAGAACCGCCGGAGCGGGTCGAGGTCGCCGCGGGCGGCGCTGCCGGACAGCCGCAGGAAGCCCTCGACGGCCAGCTCCCGACGCCGTACGACGGCCGCCTCGACCACCTCGGGCGGCCCGTCGGGCAGGGCGGCGGCCTCGGCGTACCGCTCCGGGTCGGCGACGATCTCCGGCGGGAACGTCATGACGGCGTCGCCCGCCTCGGGCAGTCCGGCGTTCGACATGACGACCACCACCTCCAGCCCGCCTCCGTTGACGGCGCGGTGGATGGTGCCGGGCGTGAACCACACGGTCGACCCGGCGCGCAGCTCCGTCTCGCGCGGGCCGTTCAGGTCGAGGGTGCGCAGCGCGCCGCGCCCGCCGACGACGACGTACGCCTCGGTGGAGGCGGTGTGCAGGTGCGGTGTGCCGCCCTCCAGGCCGTCGGCGCACGCGCCGAGCGCGTACACCGACAGCCGGCTGACCGACGTGCCGCCGGGGAACGTCACGGCCGGGCCGCCAGTGCCGCCCGGCCGTGGTCGGCCAGGAGCGCCGTGCCGTCGTCGCCGCGGTCGCCGTCGGCGATCACGACCGCGTACCGGAAGCTCAGAGTCCGGCTGTCCGGCAGCTCGACCTCCTCGCTGAAGAACGGCGCCGGGCATAGGCAGGCGAACTGCTCGGAGCGGGCGAACCACTGCGGCGGGTGCTGCGGGTTGGCCGTGTCGTCCACCATGACGATGGTGGAGTGCTCGCCGGTCTCGTCGTGCCGGCCGCGGAAGCCGAACCACTCTGCCCGCAGGCCGCGCAGCTCGTCGCCGCCCGCGCCCTCGGGCGACTGGATGATCCCGCCGGTGAACGAGCGGGGCCCGCGCCAGAACAGGCCGCCGTACCCGGCGTTCTCGCGGCCCTTCGTGGTCGGCGAGCCGAACCAGAGGGCGGCGCCCGACACGTTCGTCATCGCGGTCTCGAAGACCAGCGCCCAGGTGGTGTCGTCCACGACGGTCGTGCTCAGCGAGCGGCGCTCGTCGATGACCGGCGAGCCGTCCTGCCCGCTCCAGTCGAGGGCGTGCGCTATCTCGACCCGTTCGGGGGTGGCCGAGAGCGTGGTCATCTCGCGGTGCGTGGCGCTGCCGTTGTTCGCGAGCTGGACGTACCGTCCGTCCACGAACGTCGGCCCGCCCCAGAAGTTGTGCTCGCCGACGTGCGGCAGCGACCAGGCGATGCCCTTGTGCCAGACGTGGTCGTGCGGCCGGAACAGCGACACGAGCGCGCCGCCGAGGGTGCGGACGGGGTGCAGGTACGGCTTCGGCGACTCCAGCACCGGCGTGTCGGGCCGGTAGGTGTAGGTGAACAGCTCGACGTCGCCCGCCGTGACGGCGACCGAACGGCCGAGGGTATGGGTGGCCTGCAGGGTCACGGGTTCCTCACCTTTTCCCATGGGGCGCCCGTGCCGTCCATCTTCTGGGCGAACGGGCTGTCGGCAGTGATCTGTCCGGTTCGTACGCGCTCGCCGGTGAAGGCGGAGGCGTACAGGGCGGCGATGAACTCCATCGTCCGCCGGGCGTCGGCGACGGTGACCGGGGGCGCCTCGCCGCGGTCGAGCGCGTCGAGCACGGCGGCGAGCCAGCCGCTGTGGCCGCTGCGCCGCTCGGAGCGGTCCCGCCCCCACAGCGCGGTCACCTCGTCGTGCCCGGGCGCCGGGGTCACGGTCCAGTCCTCGTCGGTGTAGCCGTACAGGTGCTCGACCTCGACGGTGGCGTGTTCGTAGTCGAAGCGGAGGTGGGAGGTCTGTCTCGGGGACAGCACCGAGTTCACCACGGTGGCCACGGCGCCGCTGTCGAACGTGACCAGCGCCATCGACACGTCCTCGGTGTCCACCGGGCGGGCCCGCCGGGCGGCCACGGCGGTGACCTCGCGCCACGGCCCGAGCACCGAGAACAGCAGGTCGAACTGGTGGATGCCGTGGCCCATCGTGGGCCCGCCGCCCTCGGACTCCCAGGTGCCGCGCCACGGCACCGCGTAGTAGTCCTCGTCGCGGTACCACTGGGTGAGGCAGGTGGCGAGCAGCGGGCGGCCCAGCTCCCCGGCCTCCGCCAGCCGGCGCAGGCGGAGCGCGCCCGCGCCGAAGCGGTGCTGGAGCACCGTCGCGACGTGCGCCGTCGAGCGGCTCTCCGCCTCGGCCAGGGCGTCGAACTCGGCGAGCGTGAGCGTCGGCGGCTTCTCCACCAGCACCGTCACCCCGGCCTCCAGGCAGGCGATGGCCAGCGGAGCGTGCAGGTGGGGCGGCGTGCACAGGTGGACGAAGTCCGGCCGCTCCTCCCGCAGCAACTCCTCGGTGCTCGCGTGGCTGCGCGGCACGCCGTACTTGGCGGCGAACTCGGCCGCCCGCCCGGCGTCCACGTCGGCCACGGCCACGAGGCTCGCCCGGCCCGAGCCGAGCACGGCCTGCGCGTGGACGTGCGCGATCCCACCGGTGCCGATGATCGCGGCCCGGTAGTTCCGTTGTGACATGTTCTGGTCTCTCCTGTGGTGGGGGGTCAGGCGCCGTCGATCTCGGCCTGCAGCTCCTTGATGAACGCGGCGGCCGCCTGCTCGGGGGTCTCGCGGTCGAACAGCACCTCTTCGGTGTGCCGCTTGATGATCGCCTCGACGGTGCTGGCACCGTTCGGGGTCACCCGGGGGGCCGGGCCGACCTCGACGCCGTCCATGTACGCGACCGCCTGCTTGTCGTCCTCGGTCAGCTTGGGGGTGATGGACTCGCGGACCTTGGTGTTGGCCGGGATGCCGCGGTCGGTCAGCATGATGTTCGCCGCCTCCGGGTCGTTGGCCAGGAAGTCCACGAACAGCGCCGCCTCGGCCGGGTGCTCGCTGCGCGAGGAGACCGACCAGTACATCGACGGCTTGTAGTACGCGCCCCGCGACTTCGCCTGCGCCTCACCGGGGAGCTTGAGCAGCCTCAGCTTGGACCCGCTGGCCGCGGTCAGCGAGGAGAGCTGGGTGTTCCACCAGGTCGCGAAGACCGAGGCGTTGGTGGCGGTGCCCGACTGGTCCAGCGAGCCACCGGCCCGCTCGACGCTGACCGCCGCCGGGGGCGTGACGCCCTGCGCGGCCAGGTCCTTGACGTACGTCCAGAACGAGGCCAGCACCTCCGGCGGCGCGGCCACGTCGCCCTGCTCGTCGAAGAGCGCGGCGCCGTGCTGGCGGACCCAGATGTTGAGACCGCCGGCCTCGAAGCCCAGCGACTGCACGCCGGTGACCTTGCCGCCGCCCGCCTCCGACACCTCGCCGCCGATCCGCTTCAGGTCGTCCCACGACCAGGTGGCGTCGTCCGGCAGGTCGATGCCGTACTGGTCGAGCAGGTCGGTGTTGGCCACGATCGAGTACGTGGTCAGGCCGGTCGGCAGCGCGTACTGCTTGCCGTTGACCAGGCCGGTGTCCAGGGCCGCCTTGTCGAAGTCGGCGGTCTTCAGGAACTTCGCCATGGTGCCGAGGTCGAGCAGGGCGCCGCGCTCGGCGTACGAGGAGAGGTAGAGCTCGTCCATCTGGATGACGTCGGGGGCGTCGTTGGCGGCGACGGTGGTGGCGAGGCTCTCCCAGTAGCCGTTCCACTCCTTGAACTCGCCCTTGACGGTGATGTTCGGGTGTTTCTTCTGGAACAGGTCCATGACCTGCTGGGTGCGCTTGTGCCGTTCGTCGGAGCCCCACCAGGTGAAGCGGAGGGTGACCGGCTCGTTCGACAGCTCCTGACCGGCGCTGCCTCCGCTGCCGCAGGCGCTGAGCATGAGGGCCGCCACGAGGGCGAGGGCGATCTTTCGCATGATGGTTCCCCTGGGGGTTACTTGCCGCCGGTCGTGGCGATGCCTCGGATGAGGTAGCGCTGGCCGACGAGGAAGGCGAGGAAGACCGGGGCCAGGGACACCACGCTCATGGCGAACATGGAGCCCCACGACGTGGAGACGGTGGCGTCGACGAACGAGCGCAGCGCCACCGGCACCGTGTACATCTCCGGGTCGGTGAGGTAGATGAGCTGGCTGAAGAAGTCGTTCCAGGTCCAGATGAAGGTGAAGATCACCGTCGTGGCGAGGGCCGGGAGCATCAGGGGCAGGATGATCCGCAGGAAGATGCGCGGGTGGCCGGCGCCGTCGATCCTGGCCGCCTCGTCCAGCTCGCGCGGCAGGCCGCGGATGAACTGCACCATGAGGAAGACGAAGAACGCGTCCGTGGCGAGGAACTTCGGCACCACCAGCGGCAGGAACGTGTTCACCCAGTCGAGCTGGGAGAACAGGATGTACTGCGGCACGATGATCACATGGATGGGCAGCATGAGCGTGCCCAGCATGATCGCGAACCACAGGCGCTTGCCGGTGAACTCCAGCCGGGCGAAGGCGTAGGCGGCCATCGAGCACGACACGAGGTTGCCGATGATGCAGGCCAGCACGAGGATCGCCGAGTTGGCCAGGTAGTGGCCGAACGGCGAGGCCAGCGCGGTCCAGCCCTCGCCGTAGTTGTGGGTCTGGAGGCTGTCGAGGATCAGGCCGGGACGGCGGAAGATCTCGTTGTCCGGGCGCAGCGAGCTGACCACCATCCACAACACGGGATAGAGCATGACCAGCGCCAGCAGGACGAGCCCGGCGTGCTTGAGCGCCTTGCGCGCGAGATCAGTCATCATAGACGACCCAGAACTTGGCGGCCCAGAAGTTGATCGCGGTGAACGCGGCGATGATCACCAGCAGGAGCCAGGCGAGGGCGGAGGCGTAGCCCATGTCGAAGTTCGCGAACCCGCGCTGGTAGAGGTAGAGCGTGTAGAACAGGGTCGAGTCGGAGGGGCCGCCGCTGCCGCCGGAGACCACGAACGCCTGCGTGAACGCCTGGAACGCGTGAATGATCTGCAGCACCAGGTTGAAGAAGACGATCGGTGACAGCAGCGGAATCGTGATCTTCCTGAACTGCGTCCACTTGCCGGCGCCGTCCGTCGAGGCCGCCTCGTAGTACATCACGGGGATCTGCCGCAGGCCCGCGAGGAAGATGACCATGGGGGCGCCGAACGTCCACACGTTCAGCACGATCAGGGTGCCGAGCGCGGTGCTCGGGTCGGAGATCCAGCCCTTGCCCTCGATGCCGAACATGGCCAGCACCTGGTTGACCAGCCCGTCGGCGCCGAAGATCTGCCGCCACAGCACCGCGATGGCGACGCTGGAGCCGAGCAGCGAGGGCAGGTAGAACGCCGAGCGGTAGAACGCCAGGCCGCGCAGCCCCCGGTCGAGCAGCAGCGCCAGAGCCAGGGCGGCGGCCAGCTGCAGCGGCACCGAGACGACGACGTAGATCAGCGTCACGCCGAGCGCGTTGTGCAGCCGGGCGTCGCCGAGCATGCGGACGAAGTTGTCCAGGCCGTTGAGGGTGGGCGGCTGGATGAGGTTGTAGTCGGTGAAGCCCAGCAGGAACGAGGCCACGATCGGGCCCGCCGTGATGAACAGCAGCCCCGCGAACCAGGGGAGAAGGAAGACGAAGGCGGCCTTGTTGTCACGCTTGCCGCCGAGGGTTCCGCCGCTGCCCCTGCGCATCCGCTGGAGCTCGCCGAGAGCGCTCACGCGAGCCTCCTCGACGCGATCATCCGTGACCTCCCGTCACGACGGGACGGATTCGCTCCGCCCCGTGGGAAAACGTATTCCGCAGTTTGCACGGCTGTAACGCAAGCGTCAAGAGTGTTGCAAGTGACCCGTTTCAGGCGCCCCGTCGCCCGTTCCGCTGCTGCGCGCAGGCCCGCTCACGGGCTCTGGTCTGGCGCTGGGGTTGCTGGCCGCCGCGTGTTCGGCCGGATATTTCCTGATGAACGATAGCTTCGGGGACGACGTGGACCCGCTCGGCCTCATCGCCTGGGGGATGACGGGGGCGGCGGTGGTGCTCACCCCGTTCGCGTCGCCCTGGGATCTCCCCTGGGACGCGTTCACCAAGTCCGTCACGCCGGCCGCGGGCGGCGAGGCGTTGCCCGTGCTGGTGGCGTACCTGTGGATGGTGCTGGTCGCGACCGTGGTGGCCTACATCCTGGGGGTGAACGCCGTGCGGCGGCTGTCGGCCGCCGTCGGGGCCACCGTGGCATCGCTGGAGGTCATCGCCGGGGCGGTGCTGGCCTGGGTGCTGGCCGGGGAGACGCTGGGCGGTTCCAGATCGCGGGCGGCGTGATCGTGTTGTCCGGCGCGCTCCTCGCCCAGACGCGTACCGGCTCTGTGGCGAAGCGTCCGGCGGTGCCGGACACGGGCCTCGAAGCGAGCCCGGCCGGTCACGAGCGGTAGGAGCCGCGCGTCAACGGCGGGGGCGGGTGCTCTCCCGGACGATCAGGTGGCCTCGCAGGCACAACCGGCCGCCGGTCTCCGTCTCTGACAGGGCCAGGCGGATCGCCTCCGCGCCGGCGTGGGCGAGCGGCAGCGCCATCGTCGTCAGGCGGGGCGTCACGTCGCGGGCGAGCGGGATGTCGTCGATTCCCGTCAAGGAGACGTCGCCGGGAACGTTCACCCCGGCGGCCCGGAAACCCGACAGGGCGCCGATGGCGATGATGTCGTTGGCCGCGAGAACGGCCTCCCGCCCGTCCATTCCCTCTTCCGCCAGCCGGCGCGCCGCCTCGAATCCGCCGTCGCGGCTGACCGCGCAGGAAATGGTCCGCACGTCCCGCGGGTCGACCCCTCCGGCCTGCAGTCCGTCGATGAAACCGGCCGTACGGTCGGACATGTTGCGCAGGTCGCCGGCGCCGCCGAATATCGCCACTCGCCGGTGTCCTGTTTCCGCGAGAAAGGCGCCCACGGAATGGCCGGCGCGGTAATTGTCGAATCCGATCGAAGGAAACGGCGTCTCCGTCTCGCCGACGATGACGGCCCGGCCGCCTTCGCGTTCGTACGACGAGAGTTCCGCGCCCAGGCGGCCTTCGAGCTCGTCCGCCATGAAGTGACCGGAGGTGAGCACGAGCGCCCGGGGCCGCAGCGCGCGCAGCACGCGGATGGTGTCGAGCTGCCGGTCGGGCACGCCCATGGTCGACGAGACCGTGACGAACGCCCCCGCCGTGCGGGCCTCGCGCTCCATCGCGGCCACCATCATGCCGATGGACGGGGTGGTGAGGTCGTCGGCGACGAGCGCGATCGCGTCACCGGCGCGGCGCATCGCCCTGGCGGCGGCGTCGGCCGTGTAGCGCAGGGCCTCCGCGGCGGCCAGCACGCGGGCCTCGTACTCGGGCGCGACCTTCCTGGCGCTGCCGCTCAGGACCCGGGAGGCGGTGGCGACCGAGACCCCGGCCGCTGCGGCCACGTCGTGCAGCGTGACCGTGGGCCTCGCCGCGTGGGGCATCCTCGTGTGTCCTTTCGTCCGTCGCGACAGACCGTTCGAAGAGTACTGCCCCGGCGCCGGCAGCAACGCGCCCACGGAGTGCGCTGACGTGATCAGGTGCCGACGGTTCCGTCGACACGTTCGCGGAGGAGGTCGGCGTGGCCGTTGTGGCGGGCGTACTCGCCGTGCATGTGGACGATGGCCCACCGCAGGCACATCGGACCCCAGCGGGGGCTGTCGAAGATCGCGTCGAGCGGCAGCCCGGAGGCGGCCTCCCGAGCGGCGGCCTGCTCGGCCACCAGCGCGGCCAGATCGTACGCCGCCCGCGCGGGGTCGGCGTCGTCGAAGGCGGCGTCCGGCCTGTCCGGGGTGCCGTAGAGGCTCGGCACGGCCTGGGCGGCGAAACGGCGGCGGAACCAGGTCCGTTCGACGTCGGTCAGGTGCCGGACCAGGCCGAGCAGCGACAGGTTCGAAGGGGCCAGCGGCCGTTCGGCCAGTTGTGCGGCGGTGAGTCCTGCGCATTTGTGCAGCAACGTGCCGCGCTGCCAGTCGAGGAAGCCTTCCAGCATGGCGCGTTCGCCGGCGACGAAGGGCTCGTCGGCGCGGACGACGTGGGGGGCGGTCCAGGTCACCGGACCAGGATGCGTCAGGAACGCCCAGGGCCGCATACGGAATATTGACGGGCAATACGCTTGCCTAGCTTACAATACAAACGTATAGAGTGCTGGACGTGCGACCAATCTCTGAAGAAGACCTCACGGCGCGCGCCCGCATCCGCGACGCGGCGATGGCGTTGTTCGCCGAGCGAGGGGTCAAGGCGACCACCATCCGCGGCGTCGCCGAGGCGGCCGGCGTCTCCCCCGGCCTGGTGCAGCACCACTTCGGCACCAAGGAGGAGCTGCGGCAGGCGTGCGACGAGTACGTGCTGAGCTACGTGCGCGAGCAGGTCACCACCGGCATCACCGACCACAACCTGGAAAAGCCCGAATACATCGAGAACGTCTACCGCAGCGCGCCCCCGCTGATGCACTACCTCGGCCGCGCCCTGGTGGACGGCTCCCCCGGCGCCGCCGCCATGTTCGACGAACTCGTGAACGTGACCGAGCAGCACCTGAGCCACGAGGACCGCCCCGAGGCCGACCATCGGGCCCGCGCCACCGTACTGACCGCGATGAAGCTCGGCATCACGGTGCTGCACGAGCACGTCTCGCGCGCGCTCGGCACGGACCTGTACGAACCGCAGGGCGCACTGCGCGTCGGCAAGGCGCAGCTCGACCTGATCAGACCGGAATTCCTCGGACGCGAACTGTTCGAACAGGCGCGTGCGGGCCTGGAGAAGTTCGAGGGCGACCGATGAACGCAGTGGTACACGCCGAGGGCCTGGTCAAGGCGTTCGGCCGGGCGAAGGCGCTGGACGGGCTGGACCTGACCGTCGAGAAGGGCGAGGTGCACGGGTTCCTCGGCCCCAACGGCGCGGGCAAGACCACGACGATCCGCATCCTGCTCGGCCAGATGCGCGCCGACGGCGGCCGGATCACGTTATTGGGCGGTGACCCGTGGCGGGACGCCACCGAGCTGCACCGCAGGCTCGCGTACGTGCCGGGCGACGTCACGCTGTGGCCGTCGCTGACCGGCGGCGAGGTCATCGACCTGCTCGGCAGGGTGCGCGGCGGTCTCGACCCGGAGCGCCGCGCCGACCTGCTGGAGCGCTTCGAGCTCGACCCGCGCAAGAAGTGCCGCGCCTACTCCAAGGGCAACCGGCAGAAGGTGGCGCTGGTGGCGGCGTTCGCCTCCGACGTGGAACTGCTGGTGCTGGACGAGCCGACCTCCGGCCTCGACCCGCTGATGGAGGCGGTCTTCAACGAGTGCGTCGTGCGGGAGAAGCGGCGCGGGCGCACGGTGCTGCTGTCGAGCCACATCCTGTCGGAGGTGGAGACGCTGTGCGACCGCGTGAGCATCATCCGCGCGGGCCGTACGGTCGAGTCGGGCACCCTCGCCGACCTGCGCCACCTCACCCGCACCTCGGTGACGGCCGAGCTGATCGGGCCCGCGGACGGCCTGGCCGCGCTGCCCGGCGTCCACGAGCTGACCGTGGACGGCGCCCGGCTGCGCTGCCAGGTCGACCAGGACGCGCTCACGGCCGTCCTCGGTGAGCTGGCCCGCTCGGGGGTGCGCGCGCTGACGACGCAGCCGCCGACCCTGGAGGAGCTCTTCCTGCGCCACTACCAGGCGGCCGCGCGATGACCGGCACCTGGAGCCTGATCCGGCTCATCCTGCGCAGGGACCGCGTGCTGCTGCCGCTGTGGATCGTGATCAGCGCGCTGCTCCCGGCGAGCATCGCCGCCTCCACCGCCGGCCTGTACACCGACCAGGCCGCCCGCGACGCCTTCGCGGCGGCCTCCATGAGCAACCCGGCCCAGCTGGCCATGCGCGGCGTCATCCACGAGGCGAGCGTGGGCGGTCTGACCGCCTGGACGCTCGGCTCGTCGCTCACCCTGATCGGCGGCCTGGTCAGCATCCTGCTGGTGCTCAGGCACACCAGGGCCGAGGAGGAGGCCGGGCGGCGGGAGCTGCTGTCGTCCGGCGTCGTCGGCCGGCACGCCCCGCTGGCCGCCGCGCTCGTGGTCGTGCCGGCCGCCAACGTGCTGCTCGGCCTGCTGTCGGTGCCCGGGCTGGTGGCGAACGGCCTGCCCGCGGGCTCCTCGTTGCTGTTCGGGCTCTCGGTGGCGGGGGGCGGGTGCGCGTTCGCGGCCGTGGCCGCCGTCACCGCGCAGCTGACGGCTTCGTCCGGTACGGCGCGCGGTCTCGCGATCGGCGTCGGCGGCCTGATGTTCGCGCTGCGCGCGGCGGCCGACACCGGCGGCGTCGCGTGGCCGGCCTGGCTGTCGCCGTTCGGCTGGGTCCGGCTGACCCGGGCCTACGCCGGCGACCGGTGGTGGGTGCTGGGCCTGTTCGTGGTGTTCGTGGCCGTGCTGGCGGCGGGCGCGTTCGCGTTGTCCGTCCGCCGCGACGTGGCCGGCGGCCTGCTGCCCGCCCGGCAGGGCCCAGCCACCGGGACGCTGCGGGGCGCGTTCGGCCTGGCCGGGCGCCTCCACCGGGGCACGCTCGCGGGCTTCGCGATCGGCTTCGGCCTGCTGGGCGCGCTGCTCGGCGTCTCGGCGCGCGGCCTGGACACCCAGCTGAACACCCCGCAGTTCCGCGACCTCGCCGCCGTCCTCGGCGGCTCCGGCGCGCGCGTCTCCGACGTGTTCTTCTCGTTCGTGATGTACGTGCTCAGCCAGCTCGTCACCGGGGCCGCGCTGGTGTCGGCGTTGCGCGCCCGCGGCGAGGAGGTGGCGGGCCGGGCCGACCTGCTGCTGTCCACCCCGGTCGGGCGGCTGCGCTGGGCGCTGAGCCACCTGGCGTTCGCGCTCGCGGGGCCGGCGCTGCTGCTGGCCGTGCTGGGCGTGGCGGCCGGGCTCGCCTACGACTGCGACGCGCTGCGCGTGGCGGGCGCCACGCTGGCCTACCTGCCCGCGGTCTGGACCGTGGTCGGGATCGCGACGCTGGCGTTCGGCGTCCTGCCCGGGCTGGCGGCCGCCGTCAGCTGGACCGCGCTCGGGATCTTCCTGGTCGTGGACCTGCTGGCGGAGTTCCGGCTGGCGAGCGGGGTCGTCCTGGACGTGTCGCCGTTCGTGCACGTGCCGGCGCTGCTGCTGGACGGCGCCGGATCCCCCGTGGCGCCGCTGCTGGCGCTCACGGCCGTGGCGGGCGCGCTGGCCGTCGCGGGCCTGGCGTTGCTGCGCCGCCGTGACCTGGCAACCGCCTGACCTAAGGGGCTGCCGGCGGTCCGGTTGACTTCAAGCGCTTGAGGTGTGCTCTGCTGACCTGCGTGAACACCTTCACCATCCAGGAAGTGTCCCGGCGCAGCGGGCTGAGCGAGCCGACGCTGCGCTACTACGAGGACGTCGGGCTGATCGGCCCGATCGACCGCGACGAGAAGAGCGGGCATCGCCGCTACCGCGCCGAGGATCTCGACGTGCTGGAGGCGCTGGCCTGTCTGCGCGCGGTCGGCGTCGGCATCGAGGACATGCGCACGTACCAGGCCAACCGTGCGCGCGGCCGGGCGGCGGCGGGCGAGCAGCGCGATCTGCTGCTGCGCCACGCGGAGCGCGTCGAGGCCGAGATCGCCGCCCAGCACGCCCGGCTGGGCTACCTCCGCGAGAAGGCGGCGCTGTGGGACGCCCGCGACCGCGGCGACACCGTCGCGGAGGCCGAGTCGACACGGCGTGTCGTGGACGCGGCCGGCCGCCTGGGGGTGCTGCGATGAGCCCGGTCCTGGTCACCGGCGGGTCCGGCTACGTGGGGACGCATCTGATCGCGGCGCTGTTGCGGGCCGGGAGACCGGTGCGGGCCACGGTGCGCTCGACGATCCGCGAGGCCGGCCTGCGCGCGGCGGTGCGGCGCGGCGGCGCCGACGACTCCGGGCTGGAGGTCGTGGCCGCCGACCTGATGGCCGACGACGGCTGGCCCGCCGCGGTGGCCGGCTGCGCGGAGGTCCATCACGTCGCCTCCCCCATCCCGGTCGCCCAGCCCGAGGACCCCGACGAGCTGATCGTCCCCGCCCGCGAGGGCACGCTGCGGGTGCTGCGGGCCGCGCGGGACGCGGGCGCCCGGCGGGTCGTGCTCACCTCGTCCTTCGCCGCGATCGGATACACGCCCAAGCCGGGCGCCGAGTTCACCGAGGACGACTGGACCGATCCGGACACGCCGGGGCTGGCGCCCTACCCCCGTTCCAAGGCGATCGCCGAGCGTGCCGCCTGGGACCTGATGGAGCGCGACGGCGGCGGCACCGAGCTCGTCGTCGTCAACCCGACGTTCATCCTCGGGCCCACCCTCACGACCGCGCCGGGCTCCTCGATGCAGCTGATCAAGGCGATGCTCGACGGGACGATGAGCGTCGCGCCCCGTCAGCGCTTCGGCGTCGCCGATGTGCGTGACGTGGCCGAGCTGCACCTCCGGGCCATGGCGGCGCCCGAGGCCGCGGGCAAGCGCTTCCTGGCCGTCGCCGACGGCCCGGCGCTGAGCTTCCTGGAGGTGGCCGAGACCCTGCGCCGGCGGCTCGGCCCCCTCGCGGCGCGCGTGCCCACCCTGGAGGCGCCGGGGGACGACCCGCCACGGCCGGTCATCCACAACGACCGGGCCCGCGAGGAGCTCGGCTGGCGGCCGCGCGCCGTCGGGACGACGATCGTGGAGTCCGCCGAGAGCCTGCGCGACCTCGGCCTGCTGAAGCCCTGACACGGTCGCCTCAGGGCCGGATGCGCAGCACCTTCACATGCTGCTCGTCGAAATCCTCGAAGTGGAACCGCAGGCCCGGGAAGGGGCTGCCCGGGAAGTCGCCCGTGATCGTGCAGGTCACGACGAGCCTCTCGTCGGCCAGTTCGACGTCGGTGATCGTGTACTCGACGAGGGGGGCCGCGGCGCGCCAGGCGCGGATGGCGTCGATGCCCGCGTACTCGTTGCCCTCGTCCTCGACGAGGGCGTCGGCGGTGAACAGGGCGAGGAACGCCTCGCCGTCCGGTGAAGGGGCGAGCTCGAAGTAGCGCTGGATGACGCGGGGAGCGGCGGCGGTGACGGTCATGATCGTTCTCCTGTGTCGGCCGGTCGTATGGAGACATCCTATGAACGACGCAGTGGACGACCTATGCTCAAAAGAGTCGGAAATTTGTCCGTTCGTCTTCGTACATGAGGGTTGGCGGTACGATCAGACCATGGACGTGGTCAGCGACGCGGTCGCCGCCATCCGTACCGGGCGGCCGCAGGCGGCGCGCACGCGCCGGACGGCGCCGTGGGGGCTGCGGTTCCCGGCCGACCCGGGGACCGGCTTCCACGTCGTCCTCCAGGGCCGGTGCTGGTTGTTGTCGGCGGGCTGCGACCCGGTGCCGCTGAGCGCAGGGGATGTCGTGCTCGTCCCGCACGGCGATGAGTTCGCCCTCGCCGACGCGCCCGGCAGCGAGCTCGTCGAGGTCACGCCCGACATGGACGACACCTGGGTGCCGGCGCCCGACGCCTCCGCCGGCCCGCTCACCGTCCTGATGTGCGGCTCGTACCAGCTCGACCGGGCCGGCGCCCATCCGCTGCTCGCCGAGCTCCCCGCCTTCCTGCACCTCCCGCGGCGGGTGGGCGGCCGCACGGCGCTCAACGCCGTCGTCGACCTGCTCGGGGACGAGCTCGACCAGCGCAGGCCCGGCACCGACGCGGCGATCCCCGCGCTGCTCGACGCCATGCTGCTGTACATCCTGCGCGCCTGGTACCACGACCACGCCCCGCGCACCGGCGGCGGCTGGGCGGCCGCGCTCGACGACCCGGCCGTCGGTTCCGCGCTCCAGCACATGCACGCCGAGCCCGCGACGGCCTGGACCGTCGAGCTGCTGAGCCGGCGGGCCGGCATGTCCCGGGCCGCGTTCTCCCGGCGCTTCACCGAACTCGTCGGGCGCCCGCCGATGGCGTACCTGACCTGGTGGCGGATGACCACGGCCGGACGGATCCTCCGCGACGACGCCGACGCGCCGCTGCGGGCCGTGGCCGAACGGGTGGGCTACACCTCCGAGTTCGCCTTCAACCGGGCCTTCAAACGCGAGTTCGGCACCACCCCCGGCGCCTACCGCCGCCGAGACCCCGCCCACGCGTAGCGCGGCCGACCTTACGGCGAGGCCCAGGGCTACGATCTGCGAGAGATCGTCGGCATGCAACCGAGGTGGTCATGGCGGCAGGGAAGACCAGCGGAGGAACGACACCTTGAGCACCGGCCACGACTGCGTCCGTCCGAGCGCGGCCGGCGACGTCGAGCTGTGGCACTGCCCTGAATGCGGCACTCGGTGGGAACTCCTGCCGCCGACGCCGGTCACTCAGCCGAAGCCGAAGCGCACGATCAGCAAAGGGACCGTCAGAGCGCTCGTGGCGACGATCCTCGGCGCTGGAATGGTCGGTGGTGCGGCGGGGGTGTTACCGCGCAATTTCGTCGCCACACTCGGCTGCGCGGTCGTCCTGGTGGTGCTCTCGTACTGGCAGAACGCCCGCTCGACGCCGTCCGCCCCGGAAGAAGGCCCAGAAGGTCCTCCATGAGGACGTCGCGGTGGGTCGCCCACCGCTGGTCAGCTCGTACGGAAGGCGTCGTCGTGGTCGGTGGCCACGGAGACCGAGCGCCAGTCGTCGAGTTCGCGGCGTACGCGTTCCAGTTTGCGCTCCACCGCCGCCACGCAGTCGGAGCCGAGCTGGAGGCGGAGCGGGGCCTTGCCGGAGTCCACCACGTCGACGATCGCCTTGGCGGCCTTGACCGGGTCGCCGGGCTGCTGGTGGTTGACGTCGGCGGCGCGGGCGCGCGTCGCGCCCACCGGACCGCCTTCGTAGTCCGCGATCTGCGCGGCGGTGGCCTGCAGGCTGGAGGAGTCGAGGAAGTCGGTACGGAAGTAGCCGGGCTCCACGATCAGGACGTGCACGCCGAGCGGCGCCAGCTCGGCGTGCAACGCCTCCGACAGCCCCTCGACGGCGAACTTCGTCGCGCCGTAGACGCCCCAGCCCGGCGAGCCGGCGAACCCGCCGACGGACGACAGGTTCACGATCGTGCCGGAGCGCTGCGCGCGCAGCACCGGCGCGACCGCCCGGGTGACCGCCAGCAGGCCGAAGACGTTGGTGTCGAAGACGGCGCGCGCCTCGGCGTCGCTCGCCTCCTCGACCGCGCCGAGCAGGCCGCGGCCGGCGTTGTTGACCAGCACGTCGATCCGGCCGAACGCCGCCAGCGCGGCCTCCGCCGCCACCCGCCCCTGCTCCTCGTCCGTCACGTCGAGGGACACCGGCAGCAGGCCGTCGCCCGCGTCGGGGAAGGCGGCCAGGACGGACTCGACGCTCCGCGCCGTCGCGACGACCTGGTGACCGCGCGACAGCGCCTCATGGACGATCTCGGCGCCGAACCCGCGGGACGCCCCGGTGACGAACCACACGCTCATGATGTCGTTCCCTTACTTCCGGCTATGGCAGCGTCTCGGACGATACGCCGCACCGGTTCCCGCTCAACCCCATCTCCCCCAAATGCCGACAAAAGGGCGTCGCGCTACGCGTCCGCCCCGAAGACGTCGGAGTACGGGCCGGGCCTGTCCGGTGCGGGGTCCAGCCCCTGCCACAGAGCCCGCATGATCTCCCTCAGCCGGCCCACCTGCTCGTCGGTGAGCGGGCCGAACAGGCGCCGGCGCGCGATCGCACGCTGACCGGCGAGCAGTTCGCCCTCCTGGACGGCCTCCGGCGGTGACGCGCCGTGTCACATCCGGGCGGGGTGCCCCGTCCGGATGGCATGAGAGTTCTTGTCGCGGGCGCCACGGGCGTCGTCGGCCGTCAGCTGGTCCCCCTCCTCGCCTCGGTCGGGCACGAGGTCGTCCCGTTCACCGCCGACCTGCTGGACCGCGAGGCTTCGGTGCGCGCCGTACGGCGGGCCGCGCCGGACGCCGTGGTCCATCTGGCCACCCGGGTCCCGGCGGCGATCAACCCCAGGACGTTCGCCCGGGACTTCGCGGTCACCAACCGGCTGCGCGGCGAGGGCACGCGGAACCTGCTGGAGGCGGCGGGCGGCGCGAGGGTGATCACGCAGAGCCTCGCCTACGTCTACCGGCCCGGCGCGGAGCCGGCCGGCGAGGACGAGCCGCTGTGGGACGACGCGCCCGCGCCGTTCCAGCCGTCGCTGCGCGCACTGATCGAGCTGGAACGGCTGACCGGCGAGAGGGGCGGGCTCGCGCTGCGCTTCGGCCACCTGACCGGCCCCGGCACGCACTACGACACCGATGGCTCGATGACCCGGCAGGTCGCCGACGGCAGGCTGCCGATCCTCGGGGACGGCGGCTCGGTCTTCTCCTTCACGCACGTCCACGACGCGGCCACCGCGATCGTCGCCGCGCTGGACCGGCAGGTGACCGGGGTGCTCAACGTCGTGGACGACCACCCGGTGCCCATGCGGGAGTGGGTGCCGGCGTACGCGGCCAGGCTCGGCGGTCCCGCGCCGAAGCGACTGCCCGTGTTCATGGCACGGCTGTTCGCGGGGGCCTGGGGGGTGGCGTTCATGACGCGGCTGCGCGGGGCCGCGAACCACCGGGCGCGCCTGTGGCTGAACTGGCGCCCCGCCCACCCGTCGTTCCTGTGAACGGGTTGGCCGACCGGCGGCAGGGAGCCGGCGCCCACACGGGCAGACGTGCCGCTCGCTCACGGTGCGGGCGTGCGAGAGCCAGGCTAGGAGGTGAAGGGCCGGGTGACGGTCTCGGCGGGCCAGCCGAGCAGGCGCGCGCCGAGGGTGGCCGTCTCCAGCGCGTGCCGCTGGATGGGGTTGTCCAGGCGGTAGCCGGTCAGCTCGCGGACCCGTTCCAGGCGGTAGGTGACCGTACGGACGCCGACGTGCAGCCGATTCGCCGTCAGCGTGGCGACGCCGCCGGTGGAGAAGTAGGCGAACAACGTCTCCAGCAGGGTGCCCGGCCCTCCCCTGGCGGCGCGCAGCGGGCCCAGCACCGCCTCGACCAGCTCGGTGATCGCCGCCTGGTCCCGCAGCAGCACCTGGAGGACGAGCAGGTCGGAGGCGCGCAGCACGCGTTCGGGCAGCTGCAGCCGGCGGGCCAGCGCCACCACGTTGCGGGCCTCCTCGAAGGAGCGCACGACCCCGCCGGGCCCGTGGTGGGCACGGCCCACGGCGATCCGCAGCGACGGGTCGTCCGTCATCATCTCCTGCACGAGGGAGGCGAACGCCTCGCTCACGCCCTCCACGTATCCGGAGGACACGCAGACCAGCAGGCCCTCCTTGGTGGCGACCATGAGGTCCTGGAGGCCGAACCGGTTCAGCAACGACGCCTCCACGTGCCGGGAGACCGGGCCGCCGTCGTAGAAGGGCCGCTCGGCCTCGGCGATGGCGACGAAGTGGGAGCCGGCCAGCCGCAGCCCGAAGCGGGCCGCCCGCTCGGCCAGGGCGCCGAGGTCGCGGCGGCCGTGCAGCAGGTCGTCGATGAACTCGCGGCGCAGCGCCTCCTCCCGGCGGATCATCATGCGCTGCGCCCGCTCGTACCCCTCGACCAGCGCCACGACCGACCGGTCCGCGGCCTTGAAGACGGCCTCCCCCGCCGAGCGGAGCTCCTCGGCGCGCCTGCTGCCCACGATGCCCGGCAGCAGCGGCCAGCTCATCCAGGTGGCGCTCAGGTGCACGTCGATGATCGCGCGCAGCGGCACGCCGTCGCGCGCCGCCGACTCGCCGCACGCCCGCATGGAAGCCAGCTCCGCGGCGTCCGGGCGCCGGCCCGTGCGGCTGACGTCGGCCAGCAGCGGAAGGTACTCCCGCAGCCACTCGGCGGGAACGCCGCCGGCGTCGGCGCCGGCGCGGTCGGCGATCTCCGCCCAGCGCGCGTGGTCCGCTTCGTACCGTTCCGCATCCATGAGCTCAGACTCGCCGAAGTGGGAGGCCGTCGGCAAGCCAGAGGTGCGCATGAGCGCCTGTGCCCGTTTCCCCTTACCTGCCGTCGGCAAGCTCGCGGGCGTCCGCGCCCTGGTAGACGTCGGGGACGTCGTCGTGGTCGCGGTCGGCGGTCTCCGCCTCGTGCAGCAGCCGGTAGGCGCGGTTGCGCAGGCGCAGGATCACCGTCGCCAGCAGCGCCGCCACCAGCGAGCCGGCGAGCACGGCCATCTTGACGTGGTCACCGCGTTCGGCGCCGAAGGCGAGGTCGCCGATGAGCAGCGACACCGTGAAGCCGATGCCGGCCAGCACGGCGAGGCCCAGCACGTCCACCCAGGTCAGCCCCTCGTCGAGGTGGGCACGGGTGAAGCGGGCGACCAGCCACGTCGCGGCCATGATTCCGACGGGCTTGCCGACGACCAGTCCCACCACGACGCCGAGGGCGATCGGGTCGCCGAGGGCGGTGACGGCGCCGTCCAGCCCGCCCAGGTGCACGCCCGCCGACAGGAACGCGAACAGCGGAACCGCCACCCCGGCCGAGAGGGGCCGGAAGCGGTGCTCGAAGTGCTCGGCCAGCCCCGGACCGGCTTCGGGCCCGCCCGCGCGCATGCTGCGCACGACCGGCACCGCGAAGGCGAGCAGCACGCCGGCGACGGTCGCGTGCACCCCGGAGGCGTGCACCAGCGCCCAGACCGCGAAGGCCGGCGGCAGCAGCAGCCACCACGAGCGCACGCGGCGCTGCACCAGCACGGTGAACAGCGCCAGCGGCACGAGCGCCGCCAGCAGCGGCACCGGCGCGAGGTCGCCGGTGTAGAAGACGGCGATGATGAAGATCGCCAGCAGGTCGTCGACCACGGCCAGCGTGAGCAGGAACGTCCGCAGCGCCGCCGGCAGATACCGCCCGATGACCGCGAG
Source organism: Nonomuraea aridisoli (assembly GCF_003236395.1). Lineage (GTDB taxonomy): Bacteria > Actinomycetota > Actinomycetes > Streptosporangiales > Streptosporangiaceae > Nonomuraea > Nonomuraea aridisoli. The sequence goes on from NZ_POUD01000173.1 coordinate 18,885, forward strand.
CACAGCCAGCGCGAAGGCGATGTCGGTGGCGGTCGGGATCGCCCATCCCGCCGCGGCCCCCTCGACGTCCCGGGTGACCAGCAGATAGAGCAGGGCCGGAACGAGCACACCGCCGACGGCTGCGGCGATCGGCACCGCCGCCCGCCGCGGCGAGCGCAGGTCCCCGGCGACGAACTCGCGCTTTAGCTCCAGACCGGCCACGAAGAAGAAGATCGCCAGCAGCCCGTCGGCGGCCCAGGTCGCGAGGTCGAGGTTCAGGTGCAGCGAGGCGGGGCCGATCGTGTGGCCGCGCACCGACTCGTAGGCAGCCGACCAGGGAGAGTTGGCCCATACCATCGCGAGTGCCGCCCCTCCTAGGAGCAGGGCCCCGCCGATGGTCTCCTTGCGCAGGATGTCCGCGATGCGGCGGGCCTCGGTCCAGGAGCCCCGCCCGAAGAGACGGGGTGCACTGCGCGCAGGCTGGGTCATATCACTCCAAATCAGGAAATTTCGCCATTACTAAGAGCCTGGTGGGGAAGACGCGGTACGCGACAGGGCCGCCGGACGCAGCCTCGACGAGCCGTACGTTGCCGATAAGCGGCAAAGTCGGAACCCCGGTCCCCCGACCGTGAACGGCACCTCCGTGACTCCCGGGGAAAGGTCGCGGAGGTGCCCCTCCCACCC
>NZ_POUD01000174.1 GCF_003236395.1 Nonomuraea aridisoli
TGTGTATAAGAGACAGCCCCACCGCAGCCGTCCGACGAGCCCTCGCCGGAGCCGTCCCTTGAGCGGCTGCCGCCGGTCTCGCCGTCCGCCGATCAATCCGCTCCGGACGGCGGCGGGACGAACCGGTGACTACCAGGCCCCCTGAGGAATCACATAACCCGTGTGTGTCGACTCCAGCCAGTCCTGGTCGATGCCCCGCCCCGTGATGCGTTCGATCACGGTCAGTGCCGTGTCGATGTTCGTTTCCTCCGCGTCGATGTCGTCCACGAAGGAGAGCCCCTCCATGTACTCGTCCAGCGCATGCCGGTCCGCTCCGCCCCGCCGCGGGCGTGGAGAGAAGTCCGTGTAGGTGAGGATCCGCCCGTCGACCGCGTAGATGAGTTGTTCGTCACCATCGGCGTTCCACCCGATCGCCACCGCGCGTCCGCCGCCACTGGAGGCGATGGACAGAGCCTGGTCGCGTGTGCAGTCCCAGCCCCGTAGCTGCACGATCAGGACCCAGGCGCCTGCCTGGCCGACGAGGATGAGGCCGTCGCGTTCGCCAAGGCCGCCCAGCTGCTCGTACACGTCATGGATACCGCACTCCACCGCGCTGTCGAGATCGGCCCGCATTCGGCGTGCGGCCTCCCGGGCGTCGATTCCCGCCACCCAGGCGGCGTGGAAACCGAAGTACTCGTCATCGAGCCCGTATTCGTCCAGGAGATCGTAGGGCGTGTAGTCCTCGTTCATCACTACTCTTTCCTAGCCATGATGGTGGCCCCGCACCGGAGTGCGGGGCCACCATATCGGCTTTACTTGATGTTGACCCAGAACTGGCTGCTGTTCACGAGCCGGTAGCGAGCGTAGAAGATGCCGAGATCGGTCCCGGCGTTCTCGTTCTGGTCACGGCGAAGTGCTCGGATGGAGTAGTTGTATCCGGCGGAGCCTGGCCCTTCTTTTGTGGACTTGAAGGGGAACTCGTCGCACTGCAATTCGTCTGGGACGTCGTTCGGGTCAGGATCTTCGTCGTCATCAGCTCCTGGGAACCATTGCTGGCAGTCGGTGCGCTGGCGGTACTTGTTTTTCCCTCGATACGTGCTCCCATCGGGGGCCTTCGCGGATTTGGAGACGTATGTCAAGGCAGTTCCGCCGGTCGCATAATTGCCCGGAACTTTCTTGGCGATGGGCGAGCCGTTCGCGTCTTTGAAGTGGGGAGCGGTCAGATGCGGAGAGTAGAACGCATCATGAATGTGTTTCGCTACGTCCCCCGTGAACGGGTCGGTCCGGTGCATGGTGTATAGGGCGTTCGCTCCCACCAAGACGCATCCGCCCTTGTACACGTGCTTGGCCAGGCTGTCGCAGCGTACCTTCGCGGCGTTGTCGTTGGTAGCTGTTGGATTACGTGGAATATCCCACATTTCGACGCTCTTGTCCGGCCAGGCGGATATCTGGAGAGAGAGCCAAGGACGGATCGTGCAACTGTCGAAGAGGGCTCCCGAGGAGCGGAAGACGAAATCCGTTCGCCACTCCTCACCGTAGTCCGGAACGTCGCCACTGCGTTCCCCATTGGCGGGCCCCTCGATCTGGGCGCATCTGCTTGTATCCTTGCCGGCCTTGGCTCGGACTCTGACTTTCAGCGTGCCCACGACTATGGGGTCATCGTCGCCAGGAATTAAGACGTTGGACAGCTTCGTCCACACCTTGATGTCGCGTGGGAGGCGTCCTGCCGTGCCCCCCTGGACGCCGGTTCCTGTCTCATTTCCTGCATAGGTGTGAATGGCGACCGAAACGTGGAAGTACATCCAGATGGGCGTAGGAAAGACTACGGTCCTGCCCGTCTGCCTGCTCCGCTCCGTGTCGACGGTCCAGATCAGCCAACTGTGGAACCTGGCGGTGCAGCCGCTGTACGGGCGGACCTCACCCCAGACACTGTCTCTCAGCCGGTCGTCGTCGTTCTCAGCTTCCCGCTTTTGCTCACACCACTCCAGCGTATGACGGTCGTACGGGAACTCCTCTTGGGTCGCGCGCATCGTTGCTCGCGCCGTCGAGGAGTCATTCTTGTCGACAGCGCCGCTCGAGCCGAGTTTCGCGGAAGTCTGCTCGGCGATGCCGTTGTGCTGGGTCACCAGTTCACCCTCGGACAGAGCACGCTGGTGGACCCGAACGTCGTCGAGATCGCCTTGCAGGCTGGCGCCCAAGACCATGGGACCATCCGCATTCCATGCCGCAAAGCTGATGGATGTGGTCCCAACGGCATTGCCATTGAGGTAAAGCGTGGCTGTCCTGGCTGCGGCGTCGTAAGCTCCGGCCAGATGGAACCACTCGTCGACCGGTGCTTCGACGCCGGACAGCACGCCCTCGACCGTCGCCTCGGCGATGTCGGCGCTGGTGAAGGTGAACACCAATCCGTGGTCGGGGGTGTTGCCGAGCCGGAAGGGCGCTTGGTGGGTGCCCTTCTGCTCGATGACGGTGTAGTCACCGTCCTTGTCGCTCCATCGCAGCCAGGCGGCTGCGGTGAAGCTCTGGTCCGTGCGAATCACCGGCCCGGCTGTCTGTGCCAGTGGTTCCTCTCCGGGCTGGACGACGTCCACGGTGACCTGCTGCCAGTCCGACCAGGCGGAAGCCGCCGTGGCCGAGATCGCTCGGGCTCGCCAGCGGACCTTCCACCCGTCGCTCAGCGTGCCGGCCGGAACGGTGACAGCCGCTTGGGAACCGGCAGGAACGTTGTCGGCGCTCCTGGACCAGATCTGGCCGGTGCCCTGGTCGGCTGCGGCGGGGTCGTGCTCAAGTTCGACCTCGACGCGCAGCGGCTTGCCGGCCGGATCGTTCGCCTGTGCCCGCAGTGACGGGGTCAGGGTGGGGGTGATGGTGGTGCCGTCCACCTGCTCTGAAGGCGTGACCTGCAGTGCACCCACAGTGGGCTCGGAGACGGGGTCCGGCACGTCCACGGTCGCCGTCTGCCAGTCCGACCACGCCGAGGATGTGGAGGCGGCGGCGTTGACCGCGCGGGCGCGCCAGCGGATCTTCCAGCCATCGGTCAGCTTCCCTGCGGGGACCGTGACGGTGGCCTGGCCACCGGACGTAACCACCGTAGAGGCTCCGGCCCAGATCTGGCCGGCGCCCTGCCCAGTCGCGGCGGGATCGTGTTCGACCTCGAACTCGCCGGTGAGGCTGCCGCCCGCGGTGTCGGCGACGGTGGCGGTCAGTTGCGGGGTGAGCGAACTGGTCACGGTGGTGCCGTCCACGATCTGCGCCGGTGTGATGGCCGGTGCGGAGACTACCGGCTCGGAGGCGGGCCCGCCGGTGGTGATGGTCAACGTGGGCGGGTAGCCGTCGGCGTCGAGGTATTCCGCGGAGGTGAACACCCGGTAGTTGTTGACGTCCGCCTCGCCGGGCGACTTGAGCACCAGCCCGTGGTTGGCGGCGCCGGCGGCCCAGTCCTGGGCGATGCCGGTGACGTCCCACTCCATGCTGTCCGGCCAGACGGCACAGTCCTCGTTGACGCCCTTGAAGTTGGTGGAGGCGTCCTCCGTGGTGTGGGCGGGCATGCCGTCCCAGTACATGGTGTCCGGATCCCAGCCTTCGGTCAGGCGGGCGACCTGGATGCCGCGGGCGAGCGCCGGGCCGCAGTTGTGGCTGTCGACGGTGTTCATCGACAGCGTGGCGCCGGTCACCGTGCTGCCCTGCAGACCCATGGCGTCGAACTTCAGGTGCGTCCGCGCCTTGAACCCGTCCGACATGGTGCCGGCCATGAGGTACTCATTGTCCGAATAAGCGGGCCAGTCGACTGTGTCGAAGGTGCTGACGTCCACGTCAGCGCTGAGCGGTAGCGTGATCGCCGCGGCCATCCGCACCGGGTAGGTGGTGCCGGCGTCGGTCAGGAACGCCTGGTCCGGCTTGACCACCAGCTCCGTACGGCCGTCCTTGGTGACCACGTCCGTGGCGGCCTCGCCGCGCTTGACCGACGCAGGCCGGTCCTTGCCGCTGCCGTCCCACATGACCGGCCGCGCCGCCGCGGCGACCAGCTTGTTGTCCTTGCCCTTCAGCAGCAGCCGGCCGCCCTTGCCCTCGGTCAAGGTCAGGCCGTCGTCATCTACGCCGATCCGCAACTCCAGCGGCTTGGCGGGCCGCTGGCGCAGCACCACCTCGTGCCGGAACCCGGCCGGCAACGCCGTCACCACCAGGTCGGCCCCGACACCCGCAGCGTCGGTGTAGGTGGCGACGCTCCCCTTAACGGTCGGCTTGGGCAGCGGCGTCGGCCAGCGCAGCGCGTAGGACTTGCCGTCGGCGGACATCTTCACGAACGGATCCGTGCCACCGGCGGAGAACTCCACGACCGCGCCCTCGGCGAGGGTCTTGGGCCGCAGCTTGCCACCCTGCTCGGCCAGAGTGGTGTCGATCGGTACCCAAGTGTCGCCTTGCTTCGTCCGAACCGGCCCAACGGTGACCTCGGTCTTGAACGTCTTCCCGTCCGGCTGGGCGTAGGTGATGCTGGTCGCGGTCGTCTCGCCGAGGACCTCGACAGCTTTCCCCTGGCGGGCCGCCTCGCGCGAAGCAGTGATCCTCGCCTGCGACGGCACGTTGGAGACCGCGTTTCCGCTCTTTCCGGTGACCCACACCGTTGTCTCGCCAAGGGTGGCGTGATGCCCGTGACCTGAGGAATCAGCAGCGGTGGTTCCCGAGCCTTCGTCGAAGCGCCAGTGTGCGGCGACGGGAGTGGAGAATGACCAGATGTCGGTCGCCATCATGTTTCCATCGGCGTCATGGGCGTTCGACATCTCAACGGTGTAGCGGGTGTCATTCGCCAACGATTGATCTGGCCTGAATGTCACCACCTTCTGCTCGCTGTCGAGCTGCGTCGTACCGGGCAGCACGTTACCTGCGGGATCCTTCAGAGTGAGCCGCGGTTCCCAAACCGGCTCGTCAAACACGGCTCTGATCTGTGTTGAGATCGGTACATCGGTAGCACCTCTCCCAGGACTGACCTCGATGAGAGCCGGAGGCGTCTGATCGTCCGAGGCGGGACCGTCTTGGTCTTCGATCTGAGGATTCGACCAGTCCTCACCCGGCAGAGGACCCAACTTGTCCGGTCCGATTTCGTACGGAATAGTACGGGTGCCTTCTGCGGCGAGGATTTCCGCGTCCGTTGAACCCGGCCTGTCCGGAATACCCTCAACCGGCTCCCTGTGGAGAGCCGTGGCCTCTTCAAAGGTGGGAGGCGAGCTCCTCCTTGGCCCTGTTTCCGAGAAGTAGGTTAAGATCTTGGGCGCAGGTTCAAAGTCAACGGTGAGGATAGGCGGGTGGAGCTGCCCTCTACAGGCTTCCAACGGGGAAGTCGTGCAGCCGCCGGCGTCCTCGGAGCGGTAGCGCCGCCAATTTCGCAACTCGGACTCGTCGCCGGCGGTGAGCTGAATGCCGTAGTTGGTGGCACCGTCCACCCACGCCTGGACGACCCCATTGAGCGAGTGGGTCAGGTCCCAGGCATAGTTCATGGAACCGGCGCAGTCTTCGCTGTAGGCTCCGTACTCGGTGTCCGCACCCTCACTGGTAACGGATGGCTGGCTGTTCCAGTGGAGCGTCGTCTCATCCCAGTCGGAGACGATCCGCCGCGCAGTGATGCCGGAGCCGATCGACAGCCCACAGTCATTGGACTGGTAATTCCACAGGTGCAGGTCGGCGTTCTCAACCCTGCTGCCGCGGAACTCTTCGGAGATATCGGGGAACTGCAGGTAGCCGCGCCAGCGCTTGGCGATGCCGCTGGCGTAGGATTTGCCGACCACGATCTGGTCCTGGATAAAGGTGTCCCAGCTGTCCTGGTAGTCGACGTCATTGATCCAGGTGTCCATGCCGCCGTGGTACCAGTCGCCTGTATGGCCTTCGTACCACTCGGACGTCGCAGCCGCCATCGTCACCGGGTACACCGTTGCCGGGTCGGCCAGGAACGCGGCGTCCGGCGTGAAGACCAAGGTCTTGCCGTCATCGGCGAGAGTGACTGCGGCCTTGCCGACCTTGCCGGAATCGAGTGGGGCGTTGGAGTCGGCGGCGCCGGCGTCCTGCACCAGAGTCGGCCGCACCTCGGTCAGTGTCTTGCCGTCCTTGTCCACGATGGTGGGTACGCCTGCGGCGTTGTTCTCGAACGACAGACCTGAGGGGAGATCGAGCGGCACTCGGAATGAGATCGGGCCGGTGGGCCGTTCGGCAATGGTGACTTGCTGCCGGAACCCGGTCGGGTTCGCGGTAACCACCAAGTCGCGTCCCCTGCCGTACGCGTTCGGGTAGGTCGCGGTGCTCCCCTTCAGCCTGGGCTTGGGCAACGCCGACGGAGCAGTGATCTTCGCCGTGGCGTCGGCCACTTGGCTTTTGAGAAGCGTCTTATCTCGGCCTGCGGACAAGACGAGATCGCCCTTCGTGGCCTTGGGCCTGATAGCGCCGTCCGATTCCTCAAGGGTGGTGTCGACCGGCCTGAATCCCTTGCCATCGGCATTCTTGACGCGAATGGGCTGGGTATGGAGTTCCGCCCGAACCGTTTTGCCGTCCGGGTTGGCATAGTACGTTGCGGTTTCTGAGCGCAACGACTCGATTTCAAGTCGACGGCTTTCCTTCTTGGCCTTCGCCAACCCTTCGGTGGTAGGGGTGACAAGGGGATCTGGTGGTGATATCGATGGAACAGGGGATGGCGCGGGTTCCTGAGCCATCGCAGGGGCGCTCATCATGGAGAGCGGTAAGGCCACAGTCGCGATCAGGGCAGCATAGCGGTGCGTCCGAAAAGGTAATCCGGACGCTAATCGTGATGTTTTCACTCCAGCCTTTCGTGCAGGGGCAGGCAAACGGAGTGATCTTCACACGGAACTCCGCATATTGTAAAGATCGATTTCAGTAACGGGAAAGATCCGTTACGCTACTACCTCTTACTCTCCTAACGAGTGCGCCCTCGGCCTCGGCGTATCCCCGATGCCGATTAGATAGCGATCTTGTTTGCGGCGTTGCTTGGTCATCTTGTCTGGCGCGCTGACATCGCAGATCCCTCGCCAGGTCTTGGACGCGGCCATCGCCGCGAAACTGACGGGCATGCTGACCCTGGCGCCGGGGGGCGCGGTGGCAGGCGCCGACCCGCGGGGCGATCACACGAGCCCCGACTCGAAGCGGTCAAAGAGGTGTTCCAGCAGATCGCCCGGCCCGTGGCGACCGAAACCGGCATCGATCAGCAGATCGGCCTTCATCGTTCTTTGTCTTCCGGCGGTCGTGGTGGCAGCGCGCCAGGTCCTCGGCCGAGCGGATAGCGAACTATCACCCCAGGGTAGATCTTTGCCGATTAAACCTCTGTCTTTGGACATTTCTGGCACCGTTTTGACCTGCAGTTTCCATCCGCCCCAGGGTCTTGACCCCTCCCTTGGGGTGTGCTCGGTCAGGGGTTACGGGCCGGTAACCTCGCTGATCGCAGAAGATGCCAACCATCCGGTTTGGCCACACTTGTCCCGGTGTACCCACCGCTACCCAGGGCTGCGTGGATGAACCGGTCTGCCCGGAAGGTTCTTCCCGAGGTCCATGACGCCAGAGATCCAGAAGTTCATCGAACTGCTCGAGAGCCAGCTCGGCTACCGCGAGAAGGGCGACGCGTACACCAAGTTCGGCCACTGGTATGGCGAGCACGTCGAGCACGACGACGCCTTCACCAACGCCCCTTGGTGCGACATGTACATCTCCTGGGCCGCGCACAAGCTCGGCTACGAGGAGTGGATCGGCCAGTTCGCCTGGACCGTGGAGCACGCGAAGTGGTTCAAGAAGCAGGGCGCGTGGGGGAACAAGCCCGAGCCCGGCGCGATCGTCTTCTACGACTGGAGCGGCTCGAACAGCATCAACCGCATCGACCACGTCGGCGTCGTGACGCGGGTCGAGGGCGACCGGATCCACACCATCGAGGGCAACGTCGACGGCGGCGTCGCCAAGCGCAAGGAACGTGACACCAGCAAGGTCGTCGGCTACGGCTACCCCGAGAAGGTCAAGGCCCGGCTGGAGCGGGAGGCGCAGAAGAAGGCCGATCGGGTCGAAGGCGAGCTGCCCGGAGAGTCGCTGAGCTCGCTGATCCCGGGGGGCCGCATCCAGTCCGGCGGCCCCGCAGGGCACGGCGACCGGTCACAGGGCCGGGTCGAAGGCGGGTTCCCCGGCGACGGCGTCCAGGGCCGGACCCACACCGGGGACGAGGTCCGCACGCAGGCCCCGGCCAAGGGTCAGGGCCCGAAGCAGGAGACCGCCCCGGCTCTGCGCTCGTCGTCGGCGCACACGTCCGCCACGGAGCGCAACGCCGCCCCGCCCCGGATGTCGGCCTCCGAAGGCTCCCCGGACACGACGAAGAAGGCCAAGCACGCCAAACCCACCACGGCGGACACCACGGCGGCGACGGCCGAACCGCTCCCCACGCACACGGACGCCTCCGCCACCGGCCCGCTGCCGGTCATCGACTCCCCCACCACCACGCTGATCAGCTCGGCCCTGGTGGCCGCGCTCACGCTGCTCGCGGTGGCCAGGACCCGCCGCCTCCGCGTCGCCGCCGCCGCAGTGGCGGGACCCCGTACGAACCGGACCCGCGCCGCCCACCGTCGCCACCGCAAGCCGAGCGAGAGGCGCCTGCGCCGGGCGCTGTTCCCCGAGCCCACGGCCCAGGAGCACACCCTGGAGCCCGCCGCAGCCCGGAACACCGCGGCCCTGGAACAGACCACGGCCCTGGAACCTGCCGCGACCCTGCAGCAGGCCGCGGCGCTGGCGCCGAACGCCGCGCTGGAGCCGACGGCGATCCTGGAGCCCGCCGCCGTCCTGAAGGTCTCCGCCCCTCAGGACGCCACCCAGGGCGGCGGACAGGACGGCCGACGCCGGGCGCGCGCCCGGCACGCCCGGATGCCGCTGGAGACCCGCCCGTTCGACCTCTCCATGGACGGCGCCTCGCGCCGCCACGCCCTCGGCCCCGCCGCGCCGGAGCCCACGGCCGGCGTCCCGTTCACCCCCTCCTTCGACACCGACCCGTACGAGCCGGACTTCGACCGCGGCCGCTACGCCTTCGGCGACGAGACCGGCCCGCTGGAGGTCGTCGTCGACACGGGCCCGCTGGAGCTGGTGGTGGACACCTGGCCGTTCGAGCGGATCGTGATCCCGGGGGCGACGAGCGCGTTCGACGCGTTCAGCCCGCCGAGGCTGCGCGAGGGCGGCGCCTACCGGGGCCGCCGCCGTCGCCACACGGTCGAGGAGCCCCTCACGCTCGCCGACCTCACCCCGCGCGGGCGCCGGCACCGTACGGCGCCCGAGGAAGCCCTCCTGGTCGGCGCGGGCGGCGTCAGGAGAGGCCGCCACCGCGCCTGACGGCTACGGGATCCGGAGCGCCCGCCGGAGCGCCGCCAGCCGCGTCTCCCGGGCCCGGACGCTGAGCGCCGCGTCGGGCACCATCATGTCGAACCCGTGGAACGCCCCCGGATACAGGTGGAACTCGGTCGAGACCCCGGCCCGCGCCAGCCGCAGCGCGTAGTCGGCGCACTCGTCCCTGAACACCTCCAGCTCCCCCACGTCCACGAACGCCGGAGGCAGCCCCGCCAGGTCCGTGGCCCGCGCGGGAGCCGCGTACGGCGGGACGTCGTCGCCGCCGGCCCTGTCGCCGAGCAGCGCCCGCCAGCCGAACCGGTTGGCCTCCCGGTCCCACACCACCGCCTCGGCGAACTGGTGGCTGGACGGCGTGTCGTCGCGGTCGTCCAGCATCGGGCAGATCAGCAGCTGGAAGGCCGGCTCCGGCCCACCCCTGTCGCGGGCCAGCAGCGCGGTCGCGGCGGCCAGCCCGCCGCCGGCGCTGGCGCCGCCCACGGCCAGCCGCGCGGGGTCGAGACCGAGCTCGGCGGCGTTCTTGGCGACCCAGGCCAGGCCCGCGTAGCAGTCCTCGACGGGCGCGGGGTGCGGGTGCTCGGGCGCGAGCCGGTACTCGACCGACACGGCGACGATGCCGAGCCGCTCCACGTGCTCGACGAGCATCGCGTCGTCGAGCTCAGGCACGCCGATGATCATGCCGCCGCCGTGGATCCAGTAGAGCCCCGGACGGGCCGGGCCGTCCTGCGGCGGCCGGTAGGTGCGCAGCCGGACGTCGGGCGCGCCCTCGGGCCCCGGCACGATGCGGTCCTCGATCAGCACGCGGGTGTCCGGGCGGGGCATCGCCGCCACCATCGCGCCGAGCTGCTCCCGCTGCTCGGCCAGGAGCTCGTACGACAGGGACGCGCCCTGCGGCAGCGTCGTCATCCGCTCGACCGCGGCCCGCAGTTCGGGATCGAGATTGGGGTGAAAGGTCATGGATGTACTTTTCCACCCTGCCGATCGGAATACTCCGATCGCGAACGCCGGGGTCGCGTGCGACCGTCTGAGCCGCTGTGGGCATGCTGGGACCATGTGCCATTCCACTGACAGCAGGCCCCCGGCCCCGCCCGTGCAGGGCAAGGTGGCCTCTCAGGAGCAGATAGAGCTGACCGCCGCCGACGGCAACCGGTTCCTGGGCTACCGGGCCGTGCCCGAGCAGCCGAACGGCCGGAGCATGGTGATCCTGCCCGACGTCCGCGGCCTGCACCCGTACTACCGCGATCTCGCCGTGCGGTTCGCCGAGGCGGGGTTCCAGACGATCGCGATCGACTACTTCGGCCGCACCGCCGACACGGGCGACCGCAGTGACGACTTCGCGTTCATGCCGCACGTCCAGCAGCTCACCAGCGACCACGTGCGGGCCGACGCGAAGGCGGCCACCGAGGCGCTGGCCGGCGCGGGGCCGGTGTTCACGGTGGGCTTCTGCCTGGGCGGCGCCCAGTCGTTGCGGCAGGCCGCCGAGGGCAACGGCCTGGCGGGCGGCATCGGCTTCTACCCGACGCTGCGCTTCGTGGACGAGCCCGCCTCCGGGCCGGGCGCGCCGATCCTCATGCTCATGGGCGGAGCCGACACCGCCACGACGCCCGAGCAGTTCGCGGCGTACGAGGCGGCGCTCGACCGGGCCGGCACGCCGCACGAGAAGCACGTCTACGACGGCGCGCCGCACTCGTTCTTCGACCGCTCCTACGGCGAGTGGGCCGAGGCGTGCCAGGACGCCTGGCGGCAGATCCTCGACTTCACCGAGCGGCACGCGTAGCCGCCCGGAGGTTTGACGGCGGGGACGGCGGCTATCCGGTCGGACATGACTGATGCCATCATCCGGTTCGCCGTCTCCCTGCCGCAGCAGGTCGCCGACGGCACGTTCGACCCCGGCGAGTTCCGGGCCTACCTGGCGCGCGTGGAGGAGCTGGGCTTCCACAGCGCCTGGACCCGCGAGGGGACGCTCTCCCCGGTCCCGACGCTCGGCCCGATGGAGGTCATGACGTACGCGGCCGCCTGCACCGAGCGGCTGCGCATCGGCTGCGCCGTGTTCGTCAGCGTCCTGCACCAGCCGCTGCAGCTGGCCAAGAGCCTGAGCACGCTCGACCAGCTCAGTCACGGCCGCCTGGAGGTCGGCTTCGGCCTCGGCGGCCGCGACCGGCTGGGCTCCTTCGGCGTCTCCCCCGACGGGTTCGTGACGCGCTTCGTCGAGGGCATCGAGCTGATGAAGGCCTGCTGGAGCGAGCCGCAGGTCTCCTTCCACGGGCGGTTCTTCCAGGTCGAGGGGACCATGGAGCCGAAGACGTACCAGAAGCCGCATCCGCCCGTGTGGATCGGCGGGCACCGGCCCGCGGCGATCCGGCGCGCGGTCCGGCACGGCGACGGGTTCGTGGGCGCCGGCGCGGCGACGACGGCGGCCTTCGCCGAGCAGGTGCGGACGCTGCGCACCGAGCTGGAGCGGGCCGGCCGCGACCCGGCCGGGTACGGGGTCGCCAAGCGCGTCTACGTGTCCGTGGGCGAGGAGGACCGGCTCGGCGATCAGCTCCGCCGCCTGTACGGCACCGCCGAGTCGGCCGTCGCCGGTCCGCCGGAGACGGTCGTGCGCGGGCTGCGCGAGGTGATCGAGGCGGGCGCGGACCTCGTCCTGCTGGACCCGATGACCGACGAGGCCGAGCAGCTCGAACGTCTGGCCACGGAGGTGTTGCCCGCGCTACTCTAAAAATCCTTAGAACAATAGAGGAGGCGGCATGTCCTACCCCGAGCAGCGCTACTTCGGCGAGAGCGGCGAGCACAGCGGCGTCTTCAGGAGCGCGGGCGACCCGCCCGACCTGCCCATGCGCACCACCCAGGTCCACTACCTCGCCACCGGCGGCCTCACCGGCGGCGCGTACGGTCTCTACCGGTGGGAGATGGGCCCCAGCCCGTCCGGCCCCGGCGCCCACTTCCACCGCACCATGACCGAGTCGTTCTACGTGCTGTCGGGCACGATCCGGCTCTACGACGGCGTGAAGTGGACGGACGGCCGGCCGGGCGACTTCCTGTTCGTGCCCGAGGGCGGCGTGCACGCCTTCCGCAACGAGTCCGGCGAGCCCGCCTCGATGCTCATCCTGTTCACGCCCGGCGCGCCGCGGGAGGCGTACTTCGAGGAGCTCGCCGACATCGCCGCCACCGGCCGGAGCCTCTCGCCGGAGGAGTGGACGGAGCTCTACCGCCGGCACGACCAGTACATGGTCTGATGTTCGCCGAAGAACCGATCTACGAGCAGCTCGCCCGCGTCGGCAAGGCCTTGGCCAGCCCGGTGCGGCTGCGCCTGCTCGACGTGCTCGACCAGCGCGAGCGCACGGTGGAGGAGCTGGCGCAGGCGGCGGGCGTGCCGCTGAAGAACACCTCCGCCCAGCTCCAGCAGCTGCGCGCCGCCCAGCTGGTGACGAGCAGGAAGGACGGCACCCGCGTCTACTACCGCCTGGCCGACGACGGGGTGTCGCGCTTCCTCGGCGAGCTGCAGGCGTTCGCCGAGGGCCGGCTGGCCGAGCTGCGCGACGCCGTGCGGGCGCGGATGGGCTCGCTGGAGGGCGTGACCGCCGACGAGCTGGCCGACCGGCTCGCCGACCCCGGCACGGTCGTCGTGGACGTGCGATCGGCGGGCGACTACGCCGCCGGCCACGTGCCGGGCGCGATCTCGGTGCCGCTGGCCGAGTTGCGCGAGCGCCTGGCCGAGCTGCCGAGGCAGGCGGAGGTCGTGGCGTACTGCGGCGGGCCGTACTGCGTGGTGTCGCCGGAGGCGGTGCGGCTGCTGCGCGAGCACGGCTACACCGCGCGGCCGCTCGACGGCGGTCTGCTCGGCTGGCGACGCGGCGGCAAGGAGCTGGAACGCTGAGTGATCACTGCCTTACTGTGAGCCGGTGCACATCACACGAGTCGCCGTCGCGGGCCTGCTCGCGTCCGCGGCGCTGACGGGGCTCCGCTACGACTTCGCCGCGCACGGGGTGGTCATCTGGGCCGAGCCGCGCGCCGGCTCGGTCCGCAACGGCGTCGGCCACCCCGGCCACGGCTTCGAGCCGAACCGCTCGGAGGAGCACGGCCTCTACCGCTGCGACGCCCACTTCGACAGCACCCTGTGGTACCACGGGCGCGACGCCACCACCGGCGTCGTCGGCTGGGTCCCGGCCTGTCACCTCACCGACGACGACTGACGGTCAGACGCCCGCCTTGACCGGCTCCGGGCGGCGCGGCTCGGGCGCGGAACCGTCCTCCTCGTGGCCCTCGACCGACAGGTTCGGCAGGATCCGGTCCAGCCAGCGCGGGCACCACCAGTTGGCCCGCCCGAGCAGCACCATCGTGGCGGGCACCAGGAACCCCCTGATGATCGTCGCGTCCACCGCGATCGCCACCGCCAGCCCCACCCCGAACGTCTTCACCAGCGAGTCCGGGTAGGCGATGAACGCCGTGAACACCGCCACCATGATCAACGCGGCCGACGTGATCACCCGTCCCGTCGAGCCGAGCCCCTCGGCCACCGCCCGCGCGTTGCGCCCGTGCCGCAGGTACGACTGCCGCACCGCCGTCAGCAGGAACACCTCGTAGTCCATCGACAACCCGAACAGCACCGCGAACAACATCAGCGGCACGTAGCTCTCGATCGGCACCGAGAAGAAGAGCGGCGCCAGGTACGACGAGCTGACCGGCGGATCCATCCCCACCAGCCCCGTCCCCAGCCCGAGCGAGAACACCAGCGCCAGCGCCCCGAACGCGGCCCCGAGCGAGACCAGGTTCATCACCGCCGCCTTCACCGCGACCAGCGGCGCGCGGAAGGCCAGCAGCAGGAGCAGGGCGCTGAGCAGCACCACCACGGCGATGACCAGCGGGGTGCGCTCGGCCAGGCGGTCGCCGGCGTCGGTCAGCCCCGCGACCTCGCCGCCGACGTGCACCCGCACGCCGGGCAGCTCGATGGCCCTGACGTCCCTGACCACCTGCGCGGTGCGCTCGTCGCTGGGGGCGTACTCGGGAACGGCCTGCAGCAGCACCGAGCGGCCGGAGGTGTTGACCTTGGGGTCGCCCACGTGGGCCACGCCGTCGACGGCCTTCACCTCGCGGGCCAGGTCCTCCACCAGAGGATCGTCGGCGTCGTCGACCTTCTCGGGCAGCTCGGCGACCACGATCAGCGGCCCGTTGGAGCCCGGCCCGAAGCCGGTGGCCATCAGCTCGTACGCGCGCCGCGACTCCGAGCCCTGCGCGCCGTACCCCTCGTCGATCGGCCCCAGCTTCAGCGCCAGCGCGGGCGCGGCCAGCGCGCCCAGCACCACGACGGCGCCCAGCAGCACCCGCCACGGCCGGCGCGCCACCCACGCGCCGAGCCCCGCCCACCCGGCGCCGCCCGCGCCGGAGCCGCGCAGGAACGGCACCCTGAGCGCGTTGACGCGGTGGCCGAGCAGCCCGAGCAGGGCCGGGACCAGCGTGACCGAGGTGAGCACGGCGGCGACCACCGAGATGCCGGTGACCCAGCCCAGCGTGGCCAGCAGCGGGAAACCGGCCAGCAGCAGCGCGCTCAACGCGATGATGACGGTGCCGCCCGCGAAGACGACGGCCCCGCCGGAGCTCGCCACGGTACGGCGTACGGACTCCACGACCGGCACCCCGTCGGCCAGCAGCCGGCGATGACGCGACAGCAGGAACAACGCGTAGTCGATGCCCACGCCGAGCCCGACCATCGTGGCCATGATGCCGGCCTGCTTGGGCATGTCCACGACCCAGCCGAGCAGCCCGATCAGGCCGAGCCCCGAGGCCACGCTGACCAGCGCCACGAAGATCGGCACCGTCGCGGCCACCAGCGTCCCGAACGCGAACACCAGCACCACCAGCGCGCAGATCACGCCCACGACCTCGCTCGGCCCGGTCTTGATCTCCTTGCCGGCGGGGTTGGAGTTGTCGGCCGGCACCACTTCCAGCCCCGCCTCGCGCGCCGGGTCGGCGGCCTTCGACAGGTCCTGCGTGATCGTGCCGATCGCGTCGGGGTCGTGGCCCTCCAGCCGGACGCCGATCAGGCCGATCTGCAGGTTCGAGGAGATGCCGCCCATGCGGAACGGCGTCTCCACCTCCGCGACATGCGGCATCGTGCGCAGCCGGTCGACGGCGTCCTCGACGGCCTCCTTGCGGGTCTCCTCCAGCAGCGGCCCGTCGGCGGAGTACACGAGCAGCTGCACCGTGCCGCCCGCCTCGTAACCCGAGCCGAAGCCGGTCTTCATGAGATCGTGGGCGCGCTGGGCGTCGGTGCCGGGGATGCTGGCGTCGCTGCTGGTCGGGCTGGGGAAGGCCAGGTTGCTTCCCATGAGGGCGGCGGCGGCGAGCACCCAGGTGACCAGTACGATCCAGCCGTGGCGCGCGCACCAGCCGCCCAGCCGGCCCAGCAACCGTGTCATCGCTTCCGTGTCCCTCGCTAGACGGCCGTCCTGTACGGTCGTACAGGACATACGATAAAACCGGAAATATCCGGAAGGCTGTCTCCCTGAGGGAAATGAGACGATGGCCACAGCCGACGACACCCGCACCCGGATCCTCGACGCCGCCCGCTCACTCTTCGCCGAACGCGGCTACGCGGCCACCTCCCTGGCCGACATCGCGGCGGCCGTGGGCCTGACCAAGACCGCCGTCGCCTACCACTTCCACCCGAAGGACCGCCTCGCCGCCGAACTGCTCTCCCCCGCGGCAGGCGACATGCTGAAGTTGCTCGACACCCAGTACGCCTCCCGCCAGGACTTCATCGAGGCCCTGGTCGACTTCGCCGTCCGCTACCGCTCCGTGATCCGCCTCTTCATGGAAGACCTGGCAGCCGACGACCCGGCGCCCGACGACGCCGACTCCGGACGCACCACCGTCCGCACCTTCCGCGACGAGATCTACACCAAACTCGCCGGCACCAACCCCACCCCCGAAACCCGCCTCAAATCCTGGGCCCTCCTAGGCGCCCTCCAGTGGGGCGCCGTCAAGACCATGGACCTCCCCGAGAACCAGGTCCACGCCGCCCTCCTGGAAGCCACCCGCGCCTTCTGACCTCCGCCCACCTCGTACGGCGCACCTCCTCACTGGTCCCAGGCGTAGACGCATCTGCCGTACGGGCCGGTACGCAGTGCCTCGACGCCCTGCTCGGACACGTCGTCGGTCACCGCGGTCAGTGGCCAGATCTCGCGGCCGACCAGGGGGAGGTAGAGGCGGGGGGCGGAGTACGGGCAGGTGGGCTCGGCCGTGCAGTCGAGGCAGCGGTCGGCGGCGGCCGGTGGGCGGTTCCGATGCGGCCGGCGTCCAGCAGCGCTTTCAGGGTCTTGGTGTACGGGGTGTAGCGCAGCACGTGGCAGACGGCGAAGATGGCGTCGGAGCGTTCGGCGGCCGCCACGATGGCGCGGCATTCGTCCTGCGACACGCCCATCGGCTTCTCCAGCAGGATGTCGTAGCCCAGCTCCGCGAAGCGCAGGGCAGACTCAACGTGGTCGCGGTCCTGGGTGGCGATGATCACGGCGTCCGCTTGGCGGGGGAGCGCGGCGAACTCGCGCCAGTCGGCGTACGGGGCGGCGCTGGGGAACTTCGCTCGGCGGGCGGGCACCGGGTCGGCCACCGCGACCACCTGCGCGCGGCCGGTCGCGGTGGCATGGCGGGCGTACGAGAGCCTTCGCGAGCCCGCGCCGACGACGGCGAGCGTGACCGTCCTGCCTCCTCCTAGGACCCTGCCTCGCGACGAGCAGCGGACGAGCCTGCCCGGCGGCTCTCTCCCACAGGCAAGGGGCATGCCTTCCAGCGGCCCCTTCTGCCAGTGGCGCGAGTCTTCCAGTGGCTCTGTCGTACCAGCAAGGGGCTCGCTTCCCCAGGATGACCGACTTCACCCCATCCCTCCACCGCCAGACCGGCATCTTCGGCACCCACGGCTCAATAGAAGGCGACGGCGACCGCCTGACCCTCCACGACTTCACCACCAGCCGCTCGGAGGTCATCGACACCCGCCCCGCCCGGCGACCCCACAGCCGGAGGCGGCCACGACGGCGGAGACGCGGCCCTCGTGGACGCCTTCCTCGCAGCCGTGGCCACCCGCGCCCTCTCCCCGATCCTCTCCTTCCCGGCGGAAAGCCTCCACAGCCACCTGGTGGCCTGGTCCACCGAACACTCCCGCCTGACCGGCCGAACCATTACCACCTAACCCCGTCTCCGCACCGATGCGGGGACCGGACACCCACAAAGCCGTACGACAACCGGCGGAGCCGGGATACTGGTGCCCCTCGACACCCACGACGGCAGGGAGCATCGGCTTGCGTACCTGGTTCGGACCGGAAGAACAGGACGACTTCGAGGCGGCGAAGGCCCTGCTGGTCCGCCGCTGCCTCGCATGGGCGCAGCAGCACGACCGCCCGGCCGACGGCCTGCTGCTGGAAGCCGCCCTCGACGCCCGCCACGAGAGCCGCGACGGCCGCCTGGCCTACTGGGACGAGCCCCAGATCCGGCGTTTCCTGCTCAACTGGATCCCCGCCCAACTGGTCGCCGAGCGCGAGGTCCTCGACACCGCGCCTGAGGTGCTCCGCACGTACCTGCACTATCTGGCCACAACGGGCCTGCTCGACCCGCGCGGCGCCACCCTCGCCGCGGCCGAGGAGGCGATCGACCGGGCCGCCGCCGACTACCCGCAGGCCCTCGACGACCCGGCGCGCCAGGGCCTGGCAAAGTTCTGGGTTCAGGTGGCGCTCTCGCACGGCGTCGACATCACCGACCAGGACGCGTTCGAACAGTTCAGACGCGACATCGACGCGGGCGTCATCCAGTACGACCACGATGTGCTGAATGACATCATGGAAGCCCGCCTCCTCGGCCGTGACGCCGTCGAGGAACGCGCCTTCCCCCAGCCGCCCATCGCCCTCCCCCCGCAATCCGAGCTCACCGAGGCCGCCGCCCGCAGCGAGACCGTACGGCGCCTGGCGGCCTTGACGAAGTGGGTCGGCCCGGACGGCCGCAGCCTGACCAAGACCGGCAACCTCAGTCTCGCCGACGCCCGCGAAGTGGCCGCCCTCCTCGGCACCGGCGAGGAGAACCGCCAAGCACGCACCAGCACCGAGCTCCACCACGTCACTCTCCTCCTCACCTGGGCGAAGAAGCTCCATCTCATCCGTACGAGCAAGGGCCGGCTCCTCCAGGTCGCCAAGGCCGGCCCGCTCCTGCGCGACCCCTTCGAGCTGTGGCGACGCGCGTTCACGGTGTTCCCCGACCTCGGCCGATGGGTCTGCACCTCAGAATCCCCATTGGCGGGCTCGTTTCCGGAGACGCTGCCTGACCTCCTCAACTCGATGTACGGCCTCGACGCCATGCCCGTGGCCCGCCTGGAGGAGACGGTGTGGCTCGCCTGCCGCGACTACTTCCTCGACGGCTTCCTCCTGAGCGACGACGAGTCAGGGCGCGAGTGGGTCGCGCACGACCTCGGGCGTACGTTCGAGATCCTGTCCGACCTCGGCGCCGTCGAGCTGACCCACGGCCCCGCCGACCCGCTCTACACCAGCGACCTCGACCACGAGGAGCAGGAACTTCCCCCGGACGCCGTCGAACGCCTCCGCGCCCGCCTGTCCGCCCCGGACCTCCTGCTGGCCCGGCTGACCCCGCTCGCCCTGAGCGCCGTACGCGACAGCCTGCTGGCGGAGGGCCGCGACGCCCCGCTGATCGGCGAACTCGCCACCGCATCCCCCGCCAGTCTCCTCGGCGTCATCTCAGAGCACTACTCCCACGACGGCGCCGTCGCCGAACTCGACGGCTGGCTCGCCCACCCCGGCCACAACATCGACGCCCTGCTCCAGGCCGTACGCGCTTGCCCTTTCCGCAGCCGCGCCTCGGCCCTCCTCCACGTCCTGGGAGAAACCCTCCCGGAGATCCGTGCCCGCCTCCCGCGCCTACGCGACGACCCGGCCCTCGGCCCCATCGTCCTGAGCCATCTCGTCGATCGAGGAGACCTCGCCCCAGCCTCCCTACCGCCGCACGAGCACCTCCTGCTGGCAGCCGAAAGCTTCATCACCCTGCTGGAGATCGCCGGCCTCGAGACTCTGGAGCAGCAGCTCAAAGCCAAGGCAGGCCCAGACGCTCCCGGCTTCCTCGAAGCCGTCCTCTCTTCTGGCCACCCCGACACTGTGGGCCTGGAAGAAATTCGCACCCTGGTAGCCCTGGCTCTTATAC
>NZ_POUD01000175.1 GCF_003236395.1 Nonomuraea aridisoli
GCGCCGGGGTCCGCGAGATCGACGGCGTGACCAGGGGCATCAGGCGGGCGGCGAGATCGGGGTCGGCCACGGAGGGGTCGCGGGCGACCGCGTCGTGGTAGCGCGCCGACGCGCCCTGGGTGTCGCCCTCGCCCAGGAGCGCCCGCGCCGCCAGCACGCCGAGACGCGGCGGGCAGCCGGGCGCGGTCAGCAGCGGCTCCAGCGCCGCCAGCGCGGCACCGTGCTGGCCCTGGCGGACGAAGACCTCGGCCAGGCCCTCCGTGATGTCGTGGTTCTTCGGAGAGAGCACGAGCGCCGCGCGGAACTCGGCCTCCGCCTCGGCCAGGTATCCCTTGTCCAGGAGCTGCTGGGCCAGGAGCTGACGCAGGGGGAGGTTGTCGGGCGAGAGACGCGCCGCCTCGCGAAGCGCCTGAAGGCCGGCATCGTCAGACACGCGCCGTTCCCTTCTGTCGGGGGTGTTCGGTCATCTCGAGTTACGCAAGATACCGAAAACGCGACTTACCCGACGTCGGGTCGGCCTTGGCGCTGTCCATCACAGCCCGGCGGCCTCCTGTGGCGGCCGCCGGCCCGTGACCCTTCCCGCGGCTTCGAACGTCTCACGGGCCGCAGCCGCGGGCAACGCCCGTCCACAGGACCCTGGCCGCGAGGCCACGCCTGGAAAAGCGAACGGCCCCCCGCCGCGATCAGCAGGGGGCCGTACGAGGGGATCGTCAGGCGGCGTGCAGGTACACCTGGCCGAAGACCTCCGAGAGGTTCTTCAGGTCGGTGGCCACGTCCACCTCGGGGTGGGCCGGGTCGTACAGGGTGGCCAGGCGGGGGCGGATCGAGGAGAGCTTCTTGAGCTGGTCCCACGTGGCGTTGGGGGCCCACTGCTCGCCGTACACGCGGCTGACCTGACCCTGGTCGTTCTGCCAGCGGCTCCACAGGGTGACCGTCTCGGCCGCCTCGCTCTGCAGCGGGGTGGCGATGCGGTCGGCGATGGCCTGGGTGGCCTGCTCCTCGGTGAGCTGGGCGGACCCGACGGAGGCGAACGAGGCGTCCTCGGCGGAGATCTGCGCGTAGGCGTCCCAGGCGCGGGCGCCGACCTGGATCCACTGGTTGCGCTGGGCCTGGGCGGCGTCGATCTGCCAGGCGGCGTACTCGGTGGCCATGTGGCCGGTGTCCAGCGTGAGCTGGTCGATGTAGCCCCTGGCCAGCCAGGCGCCGATGCGCTCGGGGTCGAGCAGCGGGTACTTCTCGGTCATCTCGGCCTGGCAGGCCTCGTTCGCGCCGCAGCCCAGGATCGGCACCACCGTGTGCGCGGCCAGCTTCTTGCCCGGCAGCGCGGTGCGCAGTGCGGCCGTGGTCTCGGCGACGAACGCGTCCAGCTCCTCGGCGGTGGCGAACGCCTGGTCGTAGCCGAGCTGCGAGGTGAACCGCACGCCCACGACGCCCGGCTGGGCGGCGGCCAGCGCGGCGACCTTCTTGGCGGCCTCGGCGAGCTTGCCGGCCTTGTAGTCGTCGGACAGCTCGGTGTCGATCCAGACGCGCATGGTGGTCTCGGCGACCGCCTGCCGCGCGGCCTGGCCGGTCGGGGTCTCCATGGCCGCGGCCTTCTCCGCCGCGGTGACCTCGCTGGGATCGACGTAGCACTGCTCGCCGTTCTGGCACTCCGGCGTGCCGCCGTCGACGGCGCCCGGCACGTCGGGCGAGTCGACGTCGTGCAGCTCGCCGTCACCCTCGGAGTCGGTCGGGCACTCGTTGCCCGGCTCGGAGCAGTCGATCGTGATCGGGTTCTGCGGGTCGGCGTCGATCATGTTCTGGCCGTCGTTGTCGAGCCAGAACTTGGCGATCTCCAGGGCCTCCTCGGGAGTCGCCAGCCAGCGGCAGACGACGTACGACGGGGTGCCCGCCGGGAGCTCGTCGTTGCAGCTCCTCGGATCGTCCTGGGACCACGCCGGCACGCCGATGCCAAGAAGAGAGAGGGTGAGTCCGATGACGAAGACCTGCCGTAACCGCTTTCTCATGGCACCTTTGCTTCCAGGGAGTGATCGCGGGCAAATCGCACACTATCCGGACGATCAGCTGCGTACAACGACATCAACACTTTGTTCACGCCTTGGTCGGTAGGACGTCGACGCGAAATATTCCGGCGACAACCAGCGGCGAGTACGGCAGAATAACGGAGTTTGCCGTTATTTCAGGGGGTCGGCGCAGGTGCACGGATTCACACATGATCTCGGGCTGCTCCGGGACAGGCGCTTCGCCCTGCTGCTGTCCGCCCGGACGATTTCGGTCCTGGGCAGCGCGTTCTCCCCGGTCGCCCTGGCGTTCGGCATCCTCAACCTGCCCGGGGCGACGGCCTCCACGTTGTCGGTGGTGCTCACCGCGCAGGCGGTGCCCATGATCCTGTTCATCCTGGTCGGCGGCGTGGTCGCCGACCGGATGCCGCGGCAGCGGGTGATGATGGCCGGCGAGCTGCTCATGGCGGCCGGGTTCTTCGGGCTGGCGGCGATGCTGCTCACCGGCTGGACGCCGCTGGTCGCGCTGGGCGTCGCGGCCGCCCTCAGCGGCATCGGCACGGCGCTCGCGTTCCCCGCGCTGACCGGGATCATCCCCGAGGTCGTGCCGCTCGACCGGCTGCAGGCCGGCAACGCGCTGCTCGGCCTGGGCGCGAACGCCTCGCGCGTGGCCGGCGCGGTGCTGGGCGGCGGCACGGTGGTGCTGTTCGGCGGCGGCTGGGCGCTGGCCATCAGCGGCGCCATGTACGCGATCGCGGGCACGCTGATCGCGATGTTGCGCCTGCCGCCGGGCGACCGGTCGGCCGGTGAGAGCCACTCGGTGCTGACCGACCTGCGCGACGGCTGGCGGGAGTTCAGCTCGCGCCAGTGGATCTGGGTGGTGGTCGCGCAGTTCTCGCTGATGGTCATGGCCATCCAGGCCGGGCACGGCGTGCTCGGCCCGCTCATCGCCAAGGAGAGCCTGGGCGGCCCGGCCGCCTGGTCGGCGTTCCTGGCGGGCGAGGCCATCGGGACGATCGCCGGGGTGGCCCTGTCGCTGCGGCTGCGGCCCCGCCGGCCGATCCTGGTGGCCGTCCTGCTGTGCCTGCCGACCGCTCTGCCGTACGCGCTGCTCGGGGCGGACGCGCCCTTGTGGGCGATCGTGGCCGGGGCGTTCGTGCTCGGCGTCTGCTTCGACGTGTTCGGCGTGCTGTGGCAGACGACGATGCAGCGCGAGGTCCCGGCCGAGTCGCTGTCGCGGGTCAGCTCGTACGACATGCTCGGGTCGCTGATGTTCGGCCCGATCGGGCTGCTGGTGGCCGGGAGCGCGGCCGGTCTCTTCGGCACGAAGGAGTCGCTGCTCGGCTGCGCGGTCATCATCGTGATCGCCACGCTGGCCGCGCTGCTGTCCCCGGGCGTCCGCAACCTGCGCGCCCCGCGCCCCCAGGAGGCCACCGACCCCGGCCGCCAGGTCACTGCGACCTGAGCGAAGGGACGTCAGACCTGACGTACGCCGTGGCGCGGGGCTGGAACATCAGCAGCATCGCCCCGAGCACGGCGAGCACGTGCAGGACCCGGCCGGCCGCGAACGCCAGCCCGGCCGCGTCGGCCCCGGCCACGGCCTCGGCGATCGAGCCGCCCGCCAGCAGCCACCGGACGGGCTCGACCACGAGGGAGAGCGTGCCGAACACGCCCAGCGTGCCGGCCAGTGTCCAGCGCGCCCACCCGGCCCCGTCCCGGAGCCGCAGCGCCAGGAACATCGCCCCGGCGAACACCACCAGCCGGAGCCCGGCTCCGGGCAGCAGCTCGGCGACCGTCGAGGTGCCCTCGTACAATTCCCTGGCGACCACCAGGACGGTCTCGAACACACCGAACGCGACCGCCGCCAGCCACAGCATGACGGCGGCGTGGACGACGGGCGGCGGCTCGACGGTCGCGCGGGCGTTGACGACGGTGCTCATGGCGGTCCTCCAAGGGAATGCGGCGTGGTCCCCGAAGTCTCCGCCACCGGACCCGCCCGGATCACGCCCGCAGCCCCCCGAGTTCCCCTGCGGACCGCCCACCTGCACCCGGTAGGGACGACCACCGTCAGGGCCGCGCAGGGAGACGCCCTCCACGGTCAGGGGGTGTCAGCCGATGCGGCCGCTGGTGCGCAGGCCGCGGGCCTCCTGGCGTTCGTGGAGGCCGAAGCGGGGTTCGGGGGCGTGGTCGCCGGCGAGCACCCCCGTCACGTACTCGGCCAGCACCGGGGCGTGCTTGAACCCGTGGCCCGAGTCGCCGCCGAGCAGCCACACCCCGGGCGCGGCCTCGGCGATCAGCCATTCGGCGTCGGGCGTGAGCGCGTACTGGCAGACCTGGGTGAACAGCACCGGCGCCTCGGCCAGGGACGGGAAGCGGCGCCGCAGGTAGGCCCTGGCCTGCTCGACGCTCTCCGGGTCGACCGTGCGCGGGCCGTGCTCCGGCTCGTACGGCCGCCCCTCGGCGTCGGAGGTGGCCTTCATGCCCACCCCGTCGACGTCGCCGTGCCCGTACGCCGAGGCGCCGTGGTCGACCCAGGCCGGCGTCTCCGGGACCGACCACGCGGGCGGCACCGCGAAGTGCAGGGTGTCCTGCTTGGTCACGCTGATCGGCAGCCCGTCGAACAGCGCGGGCAGCCACGCGCCGCACGCCCACACCACCCGGTCGGCCTGCCGCACCTCGCCGTCCACCTCGACCGCGCACGCGTACGGCGCCCCGTCGCCCGCCACCGGCACCGCCCGCGCCCTGACCAGCCGGACCCCGGCGGCCTCCGCGAGGGCGGCGGTCACCTGGGTGGCCCGCCTGGCCCTGATCACGCCCGCGTGCGGCTCCCACAGCAGGAAGCTCAGGTCGTCGCCACGGAAGTCGGGGAAGAACCGGCCGCCGTCGGCCGGGTCGAGCACCTCACACGGAATATCCAGATTTTTCAGGACCTGGGAGCTGGCGTGCTCCCACCCGTCGGGCGTCCCGGCGAACCACATCATGCCCGCCTCCTCGTACAGCGTGACGCCCGCCCGCTCGCCCAGCCGCCGCCAGGCGTCCCGGGCCCGCCACGCGAGGCGCGTGTACCACTCGTCCACGCCGTGCGCGCTGCGCAGCAGCCGGGTCTCCCCCGCGCTGGACTGCCGGACGTGTCCGGGCTTGTGCTGTTCGACCAGCGTCACCTGCCAGCCCGCCTCGGCCAGCCGCAACGCCAGCGATGCGCCCCAAATGCCCGCCCCGACCACAATGACCGATTTCATGAGACCACGGTGACCGGAGAGGGCGCCCCGCCGCAAGAGACGTCAGGCGATGAGCAGCTGGACGACCACGCCCGCGCAGTTGCCCGCCACGCAGATCCGCACCGGCACCTCGAAGGCGCCCGGCGCCGCCGGGACGCCGCCCACCCGGCCGTCGGGCCCGATGCTCACGCCCTTGGGCAGCTTCTCGTAGTCGGTCACGGTGAAGGTCGGCAGCACGCCGGCCGGCCCGCCCTCGACGCCGATCTCACCGTCGAGCGGGGCGCCGGCCCGGCCGGGGAAGGCCAGCTCGCGCGGCTGCCACGGCACGTTGCCGAGCACCACCAGGGTCACGTCGTCCTTGTCGCACGTCCGCCCGGCGCACCCTACGACCGAGGCGACGTACGTGCCGGCCTGCTGCGGCGTGCCGGAGAGGCGGCCGTTCCTGTCGACCCTGACGCCGGCGGCGAGGTGGCCGGGGCGGAAGGCGACGTCCTTGCCCGCGGCCAGCAGGCGTTCGTTCACCTCGATGCCCTCGGTGAGGTAGACGGTGTCCTCGACGAGCAGCCCGTCCGGGGGGTCGTGGTAGGTCAGGCTGACCTTGCGGGGCTCGACCGGGGTCTCGCGCGACATCTCCACCATGGGCGCGTTGATGGACGACAGGATCGGCGCCACCGCGCACACAGCCAGCCCGGCGAGCAGGAGAACCCACCACTGCCGCATCGTCACCCCCCGGTTCCCGTGGCGGGATACGTACCCCTTCCTCGGCCGGCGTCACCATGGCGGCGTCCCATAATCGGTCGCATGGCCGCTGAATCAGCTCAGACCCTGGAGCGCGGGCTCCGCCTGCTGCGCCTGCTCGCCGACGGCAGGGGCGGGCGCACGCCGACCGAGCTGAGCGCCGAGCTGTCGCTGAGCCGGCCGGTGGTGTACCGGCTGCTGACGACGCTGATGGGCGAGGGGTTCGTGCGCCGGGACGCCGAGGGCCGGGTGCACCTCGGGTTCGGGGTGCTGGCGCTGGCCCAGGCCGTGCAGCCGCTGCTGCGGGCGGCGGCGGTGCCGACGCTGCGGCGGCTGGCCGAGCAGGTCGGCGCGACCGCGCACCTGACCGTGGCCGAGGGCGACGACGGGCTGGCGGTGGCCGTGGTGGAGCCGTCCTGGACCGACATGCACGTCGCCTACCGGGAGGGGTCACGGCATCCGCTGACGAAAGGGGCGGCCGGGCAGGCGATCCTGGCGCTGCGCGAGGGGCGGCACGACTACTTCCTCTCTGAGGGGCAGTTGCAGGAAGGGGCACGTGGCGTCGCCGCGCCGGTCCCCGGCCTGCCGTGGCTGGAGGCGTCCGTCGGGGTGGTGACGTTCGGGCCGCTGGAGGAGGCCACCGGGCCGCGCGTGGTGGCCGCCGCCGCCGAGCTGGCCGCCGTGCTGGGTTGACATCTCCCGGGCGATGGCGGACGGTAAGCACGTATACAGGACATTAGTGTCCGATTAACGGACGCCAAGAGCGGGGTGCGTATGCCGTACTACCGGGTCGTGGGAGAGGTGCCGCGTAAACGGCACGTGCAGTTCAGGCGGCCGGACGGCGGCCTCTACGCCGAGGAGCTGATGGGCGAGGAGGGCTTCTCGTCCGACTCCTCGCTGCTCTACCACCGTCACCTGCCCACCGCGATCGTCAAGGCGGAGGCGGTCACGCCGGCCGCGGCCACCAGGCTGGAGCCGAACGTGCCGCTCTCGCCGCGTCACTTCCGCACCCAGGAGCTCTCCAGCGCCGGCGACCTGGTCTCGGGGCGGATGTTGCTGGCGGGCAACGCCGACGTCCGGTTGTCGTATGCCACCAGCGACCGGCCCAGCGAGCTCTACCGCAACTCCATGGGCGACGAGTGCGTCTACGTGCAGCGCGGGCGGGTGCGCTTCGAGTCGACGTACGGCGTGATCGAGGCCGGCGAGGGCGACTACGTCGTGATCCCGACCGGCACCATCCACCGCTGGGTGCCCGACGGGCCGGTCAACGTGCTGGCCATCGAGGCCTCCGGCCACATCAGGCCGCCGAAGCGCTACCTGTCGCAGTACGGCCAGTTCCTGGAGCACGCGCCCTACTGCGAGCGCGACCTGCGCGCCCCCGCCGAGCCGTTCACCGTGGAGGGCGAGGAGGTGCCCGTCCTCGTACGCACCCGGGGCGGGCTGACCAGGCTCGTCTACCGCAACCACCCGTTCGACGTCGTGGGCTGGGACGGCTACCTCTATCCGTACGCGTTCAACATCGACGACTTCGAGCCGATCGTGAAGAAGACGCACGCGCCGCCGCCGGTGCACCAGACCTTCGAGGGGCCCGGGTTCGTGGTGTGCTCGTTCTGCCCGCGGCCGCTCGACTACCACCCCGAGGCCATCCCGATCCCGTACAACCACCACAACGTCGACTCCGACGAGTTCATGTTCTACGTCGGCGGCGACTACTCCGCGCGCAAGGGCTCCGGCATCGACGTCGGCTCGATCTCGCTGCACCCGGCCGGGTTCACCCACGGGCCGCAGCCCGGCGCGGTGGAGGCGGTGATCGACGCGGTCGGACGCGGCGTCACGACGACGAGCGAGATGGCCGTCATGGTGGACACCTTCCGCCCGCTCGACCTCGGCAGGGACGCTCTGTCCTGCGAGGACCCCGGATACGCCTGGACCTGGGCACGATGATTCTCTACGCCGCTCTGGTGGACGACGCGGGCCTGTTCCCGCCGACGTCCCTGCACATGGACGAGGCGCTGGCGCGCCACATGCGGGACCTGGAGACAGGCCACCCCGTCCTCACCCACCGCCTGCTGTGCCCCGCGAGCCGGATCGAACGGCTGCGCGGCAAGGACGTACGCCCCCGGCGCGTCGGGCTGATCCTCGACACCGACGAGATGCCCGACTTCGGCGACCTGCCGGTCGACCTCGTGGAGACCGTGCTGCCGCCCGACACGCCGATCGAGACGCTGGTCGCCCAGTTGGCGCTGCCGCCCGGCGTGCGGCTGTTCGTGGAGATCCCGGCGGGCCGGCCGGGCCTCAGCGTGCCCGCCGGCACGGGGCTGAAGGTGCGCTGCGGCGGCACGACGGCCGACAAGTTCCCGCCGGTCGAGCACCTGGCGCAGTTCGTCCGGTTCTGCGTGGACAACGACGTGCCGTTCAAGGCCACGGCCGGCCTGCACCACGCCGTGCGCCACTTCGACCCCTCCCTCGGCGTGGACCGGCACGGCTTCCTCAACCTGCTGCTGGCCGTCTGCGAGGCCGTGGAGGGCCGCGACCCCGCGCCCGTGCTGCGCACCACCGACGTGGGCCACCTCGTCCGGATGGCGGGGGCCGTCAACGACGACACCGCCGAGCAGGCGCGGCGGCTGCTGGTGAGCTACGGCTCGTGCAACACCAGCGCGCCCCTGGAGGACCTGCACGCGCTCGGGCTGATCGAGGAGGCTCGCCGGTGAGCTGGGGTGTCGACAACCTGCCCTACGGCGTCTTCTCCTGCCCCGGTGAGCGGCCGAGGGTCGGGGTGCGCTACGGCGACCGGGTGCTCGACCTGGCGCCCGCGCTGCACGACGAGGTGTTCGCCGCGCCGTCGCTCAATCCGTTCATGGCCAGGGGCCGCACGGCCTGGCACGACACCAGGACGCTCATCCGGAACAAGCTCACCGGCGACCTCGCGGTCACCGAGCCGCACCTGATCCCGCTGGAGCACGTGCGCCTGCACATGCCCTTCGAGGTGGCCGACTACGTCGACTTCTACTGCTCCCTGGAGCACGCGAGCAACATCGGCCGGATCTTCCGCCCCGGCTCCGAGCCGCTGCAGCCCAACTGGCGGCACCTGCCCGTCGGCTACCACGGCCGCGCGGGCACGGTCGTGGTGTCCGGCACGCCGGTCAAGCGCCCGTCCGGGCAGCTCGGGCCGGGCGAGTTCGGGCCGTCCCGCAAGCTCGACATCGAGGCGGAGCTCGGGTTCGTGGTCGGGGTGCCGACCGAGATGGGCTCGCCGGCGGGGGCGTTCGAGGACCACGTGTTCGGGGTGACGCTGGTCAACGACTGGAGCGCGCGCGACATCCAGGCGTGGGAGTACGTGCCGCTCGGGCCGTTCCTGGGCAAGTCGTTCGCCACGTCGGTCTCGCCGTGGGTGACGCCGCTGGAGGCGCTGCCCCGCCTCCCGGGCCGCCCGCAGGACCCGGAGCCGGGCGGCTACCTGCGCCGGCAGGGCGACTGGGGCCTGGACGTCCACCTGGAGATCGTGCTGAACGGCGAGGTCGTGTCGCGGCCGCCGTACTCGGCGATGTACTGGACGCCGGACCAGATGCTCGCGCACATGACGGTGAACGGCGCCTCCCTGCGCACGGGAGACCTGTTCGCCAGCGGCACGGTCTCCGGCCCAGAGCCCGACCAGCGCGGCTCGCTCATCGAGCTGACCTGGAACGGGACCGAGCCGATCAAACTGCCGGGCGGCGAGACGCGGACGTTCCTGCAGGAGGGCGACACGGTCACCATCAGGGCCACGGCGGGCGACCTGACATTGGGCGAGGTGTCGGGAACCGTCGGATAAGTCACTTGGCGTGCTTGCATCGTGACAGACCGCTAATCTTGGGATCACCCCCCGTCCCTCGGAAAGCAGGAGTCGCATGCGGCGTGCCGCGTTGTTCTGTGTCGTTTTGGCCGCTTTTGTGATGATTTGTGGGTGCGGCGCGGTCACGGCGGCGACCCCCGCGGCGCCTCCGGTCGTGCGCGTCTGGCCGCCGTTCGACAGCGTCCAGGCCCGCACCGATCGCGGCCTGGTCGTCACGGCGCAGGGCGGCACGCTCAGCCAGGTGCTGGTCACCCAGGGCGGCGAGCCCGTGCCCGGCCGGCTCGACCCCTCGCGGACGACCTGGCGCACCGACTGGACGCTCAAACCCGCCAGCGAATACACCGTGACCGCCACCGCCGTCCGCGAGGGGGCGCCGGCCGCGGTGACGATGGGCCGCGTCCGCACCCGCGCGCTGTCCCGCACGTTCCAGGTGGCCGCGACCACGCCGCTGCCCGGCGAGACCGTCGGCACCGGCATGCCGATCATCCTCGACTTCGACCGGGCCGTGCCCGACCGGGCGGCGGTCGAGCGGGCGCTCGAGGTCACCGCCGAGCGGCCGGTCGAGGGCGCCTGGCGGTGGGTGAGCGACACGCGGGTCGTCTACCGTACGCGTGCGTACTGGGCGCCGCGGCAGACCGTCACCGTCACCGCCCACCTGGCCGGCCTGCGCGCGGGCGGCCTGTACGGCGGCGCCGACACCACGTTCTCCTTCACGGTGGGCCGCCACCAGCTCAGCACCGTCGACACGAGAACCCACCAGATGGTCGTCACCCGCGACGGAATACCGGTCCAGCGCATGCCCATCAGCGCCGGCATGGCGACGACGCACGAATACACCACGACGAGCGGCATCCACCTGACGATGGAGAAGGGGAATCCGGTGCGGATGATTTCCCCGGGCCGCGAGGAAGGCGATCCCGGTTATTACGACCTGATGATCGACCACGCCGTACGCATTTCCGACAGCGGCGAATACGTGCACGCCAAGGACAACGTCTGGGCGCAGGGCCGGGAAAACGTCAGCCACGGATGCGTCAACGCCAGGCCCGACCAGGCGGCCTGGTTCTACGCAAACTCGTTGCGCGGCGATCCGGTCGTCATCACCGGCACCGACCGTCTTCTCGAATGGGACAACGGCTGGGGTTTCTGGCAGCTGCCGTGGGAGAAATGGCGGCAAGGAAGCGCACTGGCGCGGGTGCCGGAGCGCTGAAATGAGGACTAACGTAGGGAGAGGGAACCACATACGAACTCCGGCCCGTTGTTCCCACCAGGAGGGCCAAAGACATGGACGCATGGGTCATCTGGGTAATCCTCGCAGTCGTCCTTGGCGTGGCCGAGATTTTCACGCTGACGGCCTCGCTGGGCCTGCTGGGCGCGGCCGCTCTCCTGACCGCCGCGACCGCGGCGCTCGGGCTGCCGGTGCCCTTGCAGTTAATCTTCTTCGCGCTGTCCTCCGCGGCGGGCCTGTTCGTGCTCAGGCCGATCGCGATGCGTCATGTCCAGCAGCCGCAGTTGCAGCGGTTCGGTGTGGAGGCACTCGTCGGGAAACCCGCTTACGTCGTCTCCGAGGTGACGGGCCGCGACGGGCGCGTGCGCGTCGGAGGCGAGGAATGGTCGGCGCGCGCCTACGACGAGACTCTCGTCATCCCCGCGGGGGCGACCGTCGACATCATCGAGATCGAGGGGGCCACAGCCCTCGTCTATCCCCGGGAGTGATCCAATGGATCCGCTGTTCATAGTCGGATTGTTCGTCATACTCTTCGCGGTCGTCACCCTGTTCAAGGCCGTGCGGATCATCCCTCAGGCCCGTGCGCGCAACGTCGAGCGTCTCGGGCGCTACCACCGCACGCTCAAGCCCGGCCTCAACTTCGTCATCCCGTACATCGACCGGGTCTACCCCGTGATCGACCTGCGCGAGCAGGTCGTCTCCTTCCGCCCCCAGCCGGTCATCACCGAGGACAACCTCGTCGTCGAGATCGACACGGTGCTCTACTTCCAGGTCACCGACCCTCGGGCGGCGGCGTACGAGATCGCCAACTACATCCAGGCCGTCGAGCAGCTCACCGTCACCACGCTGCGCAACGTCGTCGGCTCCATGGACCTGGAGAAGACCCTCACCTCCCGCGACACCATCAACAGCCAGCTGCGCGGCGTGCTCGACGAGGCCACCGGCAAGTGGGGCATCCGCGTCAACCGCGTCGAGATCAAGGCCATCGACCCGCCCAAGACCATCAAGGACGCGATGGAGAAGCAGATGCGGGCCGAGCGTGACAAGCGCGCGGCGATCCTCACCGCCGAGGGCCAGCGTCAGTCGCAGATCCTCACCGCCGAAGGCGACAAGCAGAGCCGCATCCTGCGCGCCGAGGGCCAGCGGGCGGCGGCCATCCTGGAGGCCGAGGGCCAGTCGCGGGCCATCGACCAGGTCTTCCAGGCGGTCCACCGCAACGACCCCGACCCGAAGCTACTGGCGTACCAGTATCTTCAGGTGCTGCCGCAGCTCGCGCAGGGCAGCGGCAACACGTTCTGGGTGATCCCGAGCGAGGTCACCTCGGCGCTGCAGGGGGTCTCGAAGGCGTTCACCGAGGCGCTGCCGCCCTCGCAGGCGACGCGCGACGAACGGCCCGAGCCGGCCGAGATGGACGAGGAGGTCGCCAAGGCCTCGGAGGCGGCGGCCGAGGCGGTCGCCGACGCCCAGGACGCCGAGAGCCCCAAAGGCCCGCGCCAGCTCACCCAGGCCGTCCCCGACCCGGCCCCGTTCCCGGCGACCGACCGCGAACGCTCCGAGGCCGAACGCTGACCCGCGCGAGGTGCCCGGCGCCGCGGCGGGCACCTCAGTGGGACAGCGGCGCCTCAGCGGTGTCCACCAGCTCACAGGCGGCGATCGGGCCGTCGCCCACCCGGCCCCAGATGCCGGCGACCACGCTTCCGCCGACCTCGCCGACGCTGAACTCCAGCACGCCCGTCTGCCCCGGGCCGATGGTCCTTGGCCTCGTTGATGGTGATGTGGACGAGGCCGTCGGCGCCCTTCGTCACCGCGTACGCGGGTCCGCCGCCGAAGAGCAGCGGCAGCGCCACCGCGGCGGCGGCGACGGCCCCCAGGGCGGGGACCAGGACGGTGCGGCGTGGGAGACGCTTCGCGAGCGCCCGGTCGATCTCGCTCATCACACATACGTCTACTGTCCACAACCCCCACCCGAGTTCCCACCGCCTTCCACGGACGGCGCCGTCGAGGTGAGGCCGTCCGGCGATCGCGGCCAGTTCGGGGTAGGTCAGCTCCCACACCGAGCGGTAAAGGGGGTCAGCGCCGGGTCCCTTCCCGAGACGGCTCCTTCGCTCAGCAAATCTGGCCGTTGTCGAAGTACGCGGCCAGTTCCGGGTCCAGCGGCGGGACGTCGTACGGGGTGCCACCGTCGCGCAGGGACATCGTGGCCATGTAGCCCGCGGCCACGCTCATCCGGGCCGCCACCGGCGAGGTGTCGGTCGCGCCGCCGTCGCGGGCGAACCGGCAGAACTCGGCGATGATCTGCGCGTCGGCCCCGCCGTGCGAGCCCTCCGCGGCCGGCACCTTGTACGCGATGTCGCAGTCGTCCCGGTAGCCGGTGGGCCCGGTGTTCCAGACCTTCACCGTGTGGCCGGGGCCGTCGCCGAAGTTCTCCAGCCGTCCCTCGGTGCCGACGACCGTGTAGTTGCGCCAGTAGTCGGGGGTGAAGTGGCACTGCTGGTAGGCGGCGACGACCCCGTTGTCCAGGCGCATGTTCATGACCGACACGTCCTCGACGTCGATGACGTGGTGCAGATTCTCGCGTGCCGTGGGCGGCCACTCGTACTCCTGGAGCCAGCCCTCCGGGCGCGGCGTGTCCGGCGCCCGGCGCGGCAGGTCGCCGTAGAGCAGGAGGTCGCCGAGGGCGTTGACCCGGGTGGTGTAGCCGCCGGCCAGCCAGTGGATGACGTCGAGGTCGTGCGCCGCCTTCTGCAGCAGCAGGCCCGTCGTACGGGTGCGGTCGGCGTGCCAGTCCTTGAAGTAGTAGTCGCCGCCGTAGGAGACGAAGTGGCGCACCCAGACGGTCTTCGGCTCGCCGATGACGCCCTTGCGGATGACGTCGCGCATCAGCCGGACGACCCCCATGTGGCGCATGTTGTGGCCGACGTACAGGCGGGTGCCGCTCTCGCGGGCCGCGCGCAGGACGTTGTCGCAGCCCTCGACGGTGATGGCCATCGGCTTCTCCAGGTAGACGGCCTTGCCGGCCTGGAGGCAGTCGACGGCGATGCGCTCGTGCGTGTCGTCGGGGGTGTTGACGATGACCGCGTCGATGTCGGGCCGGTCGAGCAGCTCCCGGTGGTTCTCGGTGCGGAAGTCCGCCTCGAACCGCCCGGCCTGCCGCTTGAGCACGTCCGGGTCGGAGTCGCACAGCGCCGCCACGACCGAGCCCCTGCCGGGGCGGTGGGCGGCCAGGGCGATGCTCACCCGCAGCCCGAGCCCGATGACTCCGATGCGCAGGTCTTCCACTGGTGTCCCTTTCGACGTGAGCGACCGCGGTGCCCGGCCCGCAGGTACGGACCGATTCGGAGGTTAATACCGATTTATGCAGATAACCAGGCCAAAACAAGCATATTTGCGCACAGCCATGCTTGGCTGCGGTCGTCGCGTGAAGGAGAGCTGTGGGGGCACTTAAGAATCCCTCGATGGACACGTGCCGAGCCGACCGGGCACAGTGCGTTAGGTTCGTAGAGGGGGAAGTGGTGCGATGAAGGCGCTGGTCAAGGAGAAGGCCGAGCCCGGGCTCTGGCTCGTCGACGTGCCGGAGCCGGAGGTGGGGCCCGGCGAGGTCAAGATCCGGGTGCTGCGCACCGGGATCTGCGGCACCGACCTCCACATCCGGAAATATGACGACTGGGCGCGGCACACGCTCGAGCTTCCGCTCATCATCGGCCACGAGTTCTCCGGCCAGGTGGTCGAGGTCGCGCCCGGCGTCGAGGACATCTCCGTCGGCGACCTCGTCAGCGGCGAGGGCCACATCGTCTGCGGCAAGTGCCGCAACTGCATGGCGGGCCGCCGCCACCTGTGCCGCAACACGGTCGGCCTCGGCGTCAACCGCGACGGCGCCTTCGCCGAGTACCTCACGCTGCCCGCCTCCAACGTGTGGGTGCACCGCGTGCCGGTCGACCCGGACATCGCGGCCATCTTCGACCCGTTCGGCAACGCCGTGCACACCGCGCTGTCCTTTCCCCTCGTCGGCGAGGACGTGCTGATCACCGGGGCCGGCCCGATCGGGCTGATGGCGGCGGCCGTGGCCACCCATGTCGGCGCGCGCAACGTGATGATCACCGACGTCAGCGACGAACGCCTCGACCTGGCCCGTAAGCTCGGCGTCTCGCTCGCGCTCAACGTCTCCAGGTCCTCCATCGACGAGGGCATGCGCCGGCTCCACCTGCGCGAGGGCTTCGACGTGGGGCTGGAGATGTCCGGCAACCCGGCGGCCGTCCGGCAGATGATCGCGAGCATGACGCACGGCGGCAAGATCGCCATGCTGGGGCTGCCCGCCGAGGAGTTCGCCATCGACTGGTCCGCCGTCGTGACCTCCATGATCACCATCAAGGGCGTCTACGGCCGCGAGATGTACGAGACCTGGTACAACATGTCGGTCCTGCTGGAGAAGGGTCTCGACCTGTCCCCCGTCATCACCGATCGGTTCTCCTACCGAGACTTCGACGTCGCCTTCGACACGGCCGCGAGCGGCCGCACCGGCAAGGTCATCCTGGACTGGAGCGACGCGACTCGGCCGGAGAGCGCGGGGAACGAGCCAACGGAGGCCGAAGCGGCCGCGACCATGAACAGGAGTGCCTAGATGTTCACGAACGTGCGGGAGCAGTTGCGTACGACGCTCGACGAGATCGCCGAGGCCGGGCTGCTCAAGCCCGAGCGCGTCATCTCCACCCCGCAGAGCTCGCAGGTCGCCGTGGCCGGCCGCGAGGTGCTGAACTTCTGCGCCAACAACTACCTGGGCCTGGCCGACGATCCCACCGTCGTCGAGGCCGCCAAGCAGGCGCTCGACCGCTGGGGCTTCGGCATGGCCTCCGTGCGTTTCATCTGCGGCACCCAGGAGGTGCACAAGGAGCTGGAGGGCCGGCTGTCGGAGTTCCTCGGCATGGAGGACACCGTTCTCTACAGCTCCTGCTTCGACGCCAACGGCGGCGTGTTCGAAACGCTGCTCGACGCGCAGGACGCGGTGATCTCCGACGCGCTCAACCACGCCAGCATCATCGACGGCATCCGCCTGTCCAAGGCCCAGCGCTTCCGCTACGCCAACCGTGACATGGCCGAGCTGGAGGCCCGGCTGAAGGAGGCGTCCGAGGCGCGCCGGCGGCTGATCGTCACCGACGGCGTGTTCTCCATGGACGGCTACGTCGCCCCGCTGCGCGAGATCTGCGACCTGGCCGACCGCTACGACGCCATGGTCATGGTGGACGACTCCCACGCCGTCGGCTTCGTCGGCCCGACCGGCCGGGGCACGCCCGAGCTGCACGGCGTCACCGACCGGATCGACATCATCACCGGCACGCTCGGCAAGGCGCTCGGCGGCGCCAGCGGCGGTTACGTCGCGGCCCGCAAGGAGATCTGCGAGCTGCTGCGCCAGCGTTCGCGCCCGTACCTGTTCTCCAACTCGCTGGCCCCGGTCATCGCCTCGGCGTCGCTGCGCATCCTCGACCTGCTGGAGACCTCCGCCGACGCCCGCGAACAGCTGCGCTCCAACACCGCGCGCTTCCGCAGCGAGATGACCAAGGCCGGGTTCGACATCCTGCCGGGCGACCACCCGATCGTGCCCGTGATGATCGGCGACGCCGCCAAGGCCTCCGCCATGGCCGAGCGCCTGCTCGACCTCGGCATCTACGTCATCGGCTTCTCCTACCCGGTCGTCCCGCACGGCCAGGCGCGCATCCGCGTCCAGCTCTCGGCCGCCCACTCCACGGAGGACGTCGACCGCGCCGTCCAGGCGTTCGTCCAGGCCCGGGGCTGAGTATCCTCGCCAGGCGACGGCACTCCGCGCGGGAGCGCCGTCGCCGGCAGGAGCGCCGCCGAACGGAGTGAGGCCATGATCGACACGCGCCGGTTGCGCACGTTGCGCGCGGTGGCCGATCATGGCACGGTCACGGCGGCCGCGGCGGCGCTGCACCTCACCCCGTCCGCCGTGTCGCAGCAGCTCGTGGCGCTGGAGCACGAGGTGGGCCACCGGCTGTTCACCCGTGACGGGCGCGGGGTGCGGCTCACGGCCGTCGGAAAGATCATGCTGGGTCACGCCAACGAGGTGCTCGCCCAGCTGGAGCGGGCCGAGGCCGAGGTGGCCGCGTACACGACCGGCGAGGCGGGTGAGGTCACCGTGGCCTGCTTCGCGACGGCGATCAGCGCGACGCTCTCCCCCGCGATCGCGGCGCTGCGCACGACCGCGCCGGGGCTGCGGGTGCGGGTGCTCGACGCCGAGGGTGACCACAGCCTCGCCATGCTGCTGGACGGCGGGGCCGACCTGGCCGTCACCGTCGAATACCGGGGCGCTCCCGACGCCTCCGACCGCCGGCTGTGGCGCAGCCCCCTCTACTCCGAACCGTTCGACCTGGTGCTTCCAGAAGGACATCCGCTGGCCGGGTCGGCCACGCTGGTGTCGCTGGCCTCCGAGACGTGGATCGGGCCCTATCCGGGCAATCCGGTGCACGATGTGATCACGTTCGCCTGCCAGCAGGCCGGGTTCACGCCGAACCTCGTGCACTGCTCCGACGACTTCCGTGCCGTGGTCGCGCTGGTCGGGGCGGGGGCGGGGGTGGCGCTGGTGCCGCGGCTGGCGCTGCGCGACATGGCGGCGCCGGGGGTCGTGGTGCGGCACACGCCGGGGCCGGAGCGCCGGGTCTTCGCCGCCGTACGCCGCGGATCGGAGGCCCATCCGCTCCTGCGCCCCCTCCTGTGGGCCCTGCGCACGGTCGCCGGCTCGCTAGGGTCGCGGTGAGCCCGCGCGGGTGAGGGCGTCGGTGAAGCGGGCGTACGTCTGCAGTTCCGCCCGCACGGGCTCCAGGACGAGCTCGGCGCCGACCTGGTCGATGGCCGCGCGCAGGGCCTTGGCCGTACGGCGGGCCCGGCGCGCGCCGCCCGCCCAGGCCGCCAGCCGCGACAACAACGCGATCAGCACGCCCGCCGCCACGCCGCCCAGCAGCAGCACCGTCGGCCACGGCACCTCCCCGGCGGTCGGGACCGGCGGCTCGGGCAGGCGCAGATAGTCCACCGCGAACAGGACGCCCAGCCACACCACCCCGGCCAGCATGGCCGCGAACACCAGCCACTGCAGCACGTTCACCGCCCGCCACCAGCGCGGGCGCTTGGTCGCGCCGGCCGAGGTCGTGGCCACCACCCGGTCCACCGCGTCGGCGAGCTCGCGGGCGTGCGACCGCGCCGCCTGCCGCACCGACGCCGCCCACGGCCCCGGCAGCCCGGACGCGGCCACCTCGCCGACGTCCCTGATGGCCGTGTCGACCTGGGTACGCTGCACCACAGACGCCGCCGGAACGGACGTCCGCCCCACGATCCCGCCGGCCTCCTCACGTGAGGCGGGGAGTTCGGGTCTCGTCGTGGGGGCGACGCCGACGCGGAGTCTGCGCAGCGGGTCGGGGCGGAACCTGCGGACCCATCGGGTGACCGGCCAGCCGGTGGCGACGACGGCGCGGTGCCGGTGTCCCTTCGCCACGGCCTCCACCACGACGGGCACGCCGGCCGCCGCGCACAACGCCCCGGTGAGCGCCCTTCCGGCCCCCTCCAGCCGCTTGCCGCCGCCCACCGGCGGTGGCGTCACGTCCTCTCCGACCGGCTCGGCCCGGCCCTGGGCGAGCACGCCGCCGCTCGCGACCGGCTCCGGCTCGGGAGTGGCGGGGCCGGCGGTGGTCAGGTGGGCGGCGGCGGTCGTGACGTCGGCGGCGAGGCGGGCGGACCACGCCGTACGTTGCGCGACGCGGTCTCCGAGGAGCTTGCGCAGGTCGTCCATCCCCTGCCCGGTACGCGCCGACACGGCGTGGACCGGCACGTCCGTCAGGCCGTCACCGTCCAGCAGGCGGCGCAGGTCGCTCAGGCAGCGGTCGACGGCCTGGGCGGGCAGGCGGTCGACCTGGTTGAGGACCACCAGCATCACGTCGCGGTGCGCGGCCAGGGGGCGCAGGTAACGCTCGTGGAGCGCGGCGTCGGCGTACTTCTGCGGGTCGACCACCCAGACCAGCAGGTCCACCAGCTCCACCAGGCGGTCGACCTCCAGGCGGTGGGACAGGCGGATGGAGTCGTGGTCGGGCAGGTCCAGGAGGACAAGTCCGGATATGTCGGGCGCGCCGGCCTGAGACCGGGTGGAGTGGCGCTGCGGGATGTCGAGCCAGTCCAGCAGCGGGCCCGCGCCCTCGCCGTCCCAGAGCACCGCCTGGGCGGTGGAGGTCGTCGGCCGGGTGACGCCCACGGCCGCCACCTCGTCACCCGCGAGAGCGTTGAACAGGGACGACTTCCCGCTCCCCGTGGCCCCGGCCAGAGCGGCCACGGTGTGGTCGATCGAGAGCCCCCGTCGTGCCCCGGCGCGTTCGGCCACCGCCCGCGCGGCCGACACGGCCTGCTCCGACAGCCGCCCCTCCCCCAGCGACGCCGCCTCCAGCAGGGCGTCCACCCG
>NZ_POUD01000176.1 GCF_003236395.1 Nonomuraea aridisoli
AGCCCGAACAGCACCACCCCGACCACCGCGCCCGCCGCGTCGCGTCCCACGAGAGGCAGCAGCACGGCCGCCAGCCCCTGCAGCCCGAACATGGCCGCCGTGATCAGCGCCACCGGCCAGCGCGCCTGCAGCCCGGTGGTGACCAGCCGCCCGGTCACCGACAGCACCCCGAGCAGCCCGGCCACGCCGGCGGCGAACACGGGCGGGTGCCCGAGCGTGATCAGGTACGTGACCAGCAGCACCCCCATCACCGCCACCGCGCCCGTCTGGGTGAGGAACGCCGCCGCCAGCAGCCAGAACGGCCGCTCGCGCAGCGCCGTCCGCACGATCTCGCGCCGGTCGGCGTGCGGCGCCGCCGCCCGCCCGCGTACGGCCAGCGCGTGCAGCGGGACGGCGGTCACGGCATAACCGGCGGCCAGGACGACCAGCGCCCGCCGCCACCCGTACAGCTCGACCAGCACCCCGGTCAGCGGCAGGAAGACGCTGGAGGCGAACCCCGCGACCACCGTCACCGCCAGCAGCGCCCGCGCCCGCCGCGCCGCGTCGAAGCAGGCCACGATGACCGCGAACGCCGCCTCGTACAACACCATGGCCGAGGCGACGCCCATCACCGCGCACACGACGTACAGCTCCGCCACCGAGCGCACCTGCGACCAGGCCAGCACGGCGAGAGCGCCGAGGAGGGAGCCCGCGGTCATCAGCCCGCGCCCGCCGTGCCGGTCGAGCCGGCGGCCGACGACCGGCGCCACCAGCCCCGACACCAGCACGGACAGCGTGATCGCCCCCGTGAGCTCGGCCACCCCGGCGCTCAGGTCCCGCGACATCGGCGGGATGAACACCGAAAAAGCGTAATAAAGCACGCCGTACCCGGCGGTCTGCGTGATCGCCAGCGCGGCGACCATCCGGGCGGGCGACGTCGGTCGGGCGATCATTGTTCTTTCGTTCCCGCTTGCCCGGAGAACCATCGCTAGCGTCGAATCATGAGCTTTTCATACGTGGTGACCGGAGGCGGGCGCGGAATCGGGAAGGCGGTGGTCGAGCGGCTGCTCGGCGAGGACGGGCAGAACACCGTGGTCGCCGTCGAACGCGACGCGGAAGCCCTGGCCTGGGCCGGTCCCAGGGTCGTCCCCGTGATCGGTGACGCGGCCGACGAGCAGATCACGGCCCGGGCCGCCGCACGAGCCGAGGAAGCGGCCCCGCTGGCGGGCTGGGTCAACAACGCCGCCGTCTTCCGTGACGCCTCCGTCCACACCTCCCCGATCGCCGAGGTCAGAGCGCTGATCGCGGCCAACCTCGACCTGGCCCTGATCGGCTGCGCCACCGCCGTGCGGCACTTCCTCACCGTCGGCAGGCCGGGCGCCGTCGTCAACATCACCTCCCACCAGGCCGCCAGGGCGGTGCCGGGCAGCCTGCCGTACGCGACCGCGAAGGCCGCCGTCGAAGGGCTGACCAGGGCGCTGGCCGTCGACTACGGCCGCCACGGCATCCGCGTCAACGCCGTCGCCCCCGGCTCGGTGGCCACGGAACGCTACGAGGAGTACCTGGCCGCGAAGAGCCCGCAGGAGGCGGCGGCCGTGCAGGCGGAGTTCGCCCGGCTCCACCCGCTGGGCCGGGTCGCCGCGCCGACCGAGGTGGCCGCCGTCGTGGCCCACCTGCTCTCCCCGGACGCCGCCTTCGTCACCGGCGCGACGATCCCCGTGGACGGCGGGCGCGGCGCGCTCGGACTGGACCCCGAGATGAGGGAATGAAAACCATTCCCGAACGGTTGAAGCGGCCATGAAGAAGAACCTGCACCCCGCGTACCGGCCGGTCGTCTTCCGCGACCCCAGCGTCGGTTTCGCGTTCCTCACCCGCTCCACCAAGACCGGCGACAGGACGGTCGAGTGGGAGGACGGCAAGACCTACCCGGTCATCGACGTGGACGTGTCGTCGGCCAGCCACCCCTTCTACACGGGACGTGGCCGCATCCTCGACACCGCCGGCCGCGTCGAGCGGTTCAACCAGCGGTACGGCAAGATGTGATGCGTGCTCGACTCGCCCCTGTCCGCCCGGCTTGAGGGCTCTCACCGGATCCTCGTCGCCGGCGCGGGCGGGGGCTTCGACGTGTACGCGGGCCTGCCCCTCGCCCTGGCGCTGCGCGAGCGCGGCAAGGAGGCGTACCTGGCGAACCTGTCGTTCAGCCACCTCGACGGGCTCGGCCTGGACGTCTGGCTCGCCGAGGACGTCGCCGCGGTCGGCCCCGACACGGACTCCCGCGACTGGTACTTCCCCGAGCGCGCCCTGGCCCGCTGGCTGCACTCCCGGCGCCTGCCCTCGACGGTGTACGCGTTCCCCAGGGTGGGCGTCCGCCCGCTCAGGGCCGCGTACGAGCGGCTGACCGCCCACCTCGGCATCGACGCGGTCGTCCTGGTCGACGGCGGCACCGACATCCTCATGCGCGGCGACGAGGCCGGGCTCGGCACCCCTGTCGAGGACATGGCGAGCCTCGCGGCGGTGCGCGGCCTCGACGTGCCGGTGAAGGTCGTCGTCTGCCTCGGCTTCGGCGTCGACGCCTACCACGGCGTCAACCACGCGCAGGTGCTGGAGAACCTCGCCGCCCTCGAGCGCGACGGGGCCTACCTGGGCGCGTTCTCGCTGTCCAGGGCCACGGCGCCGGGCGAGCTCTACCTCGACGCGGTCGCCCACGCCCGGGGCGAGATGCCCTCCCACCCCAGCATCGTGAACGGCTCGATCGCGGCGGCCGTGCGCGGGGACTTCGGCGACGTGCGCTTCACCGACCGGACCAAGGGCAGCGAACTGTTCGTCAACCCGCTCATGGCCCTCTATTTCGCCGTGGACCTCGACGCGCTGGCCGCGCGCTCGCTCTACCTCGACCGCATCGAGGACACCGTGCTGGCCCGCCAGATCGCCTCGATCATCGAGGACTACCGCGACGAGGTCACGCCGCGCCCGCCCCGGGTCTTCCCGCACTGAACTCCGGGCGGAATGCGTGCGCTACCCACGGGTAGAAGGAGGGAAGCGGCGTGAGAGCAGTGGTGGTGCGATGGGTCTCTCCGGAAGGGAACGCCGAATCCTCGCCGAGATCGAGCGAGCCCTCGAGCAAGAGGACCCCGACTTCGCCCGTCGCCTCGCGGAGATCGAGAGGGTCGAGGCGGAGCGTGCGCGGGCCGGCCGCTGGCGCGGACGTCTGCCGCGCGGCCGGGCGTTCCACGCGTGGGTGATCCTCGTGCTCGGCCTCCTAGTGATCGTGCTGCTGCTGGCCGCCGTTCTCGCCACGTGAGCGCCGGTGGCGCAGCACCAGCAGGTCGAGGGCGGCGATGACGGCGACGGCGGCCGCGATCGCGGCCTCCCACAACCACACCTGCGCGCCGGTGTTCATGGCCAGCACGGCGAAGACCACCGCCGCGATGACGGCGATCACGAGGACGACCGACGACAGGATCCGCCGCAGCCGCAGCGGACTGCGGGCGGTCACCGGCTCGGTCCCCTCGCGGTTGCGCAACCACATGGCCGGTCCTCCTCTCAGGCCAGGCACCGAAGGGCGGAGACGACGCGCGGGTCGAGGCCGTGCCCCTCGGGCAGCCGGCCCACCGTGGCCTCCACGAACTGGGGGTACGACAGCGTGGCGTTGACGCTGTCGACGTTGACCCAGATCTGCTCGGCCGTCTGCTCCACCTGGACGTCGGCCCCCTGCTCGGCCAGCACGAACCGGCCCACCGCGACCCGCCACATCAGCCGTCCGTCGATCTCGTCCGGCGCGACGGGGGCGGCCACGTCGTCGGCGTGGGTGGCGTACTCGGAGTCGTAGTGGAAGGTCTGCCGGCCCACCGGGTACGGGCCCGCCATCGTGTCGAGCAGGGCCTCGGGGCCGAGGGCGCGCATGCGCTCGCGGGTTTCGCCGTTCTTCGTGCGCCACTCGGCCAGTACGTCCTCGACGGGCACGTCGCGGCGGCGGCGTACGGACCACTCGTTGAAGT
The DNA here is from genome assembly GCF_003236395.1 of Nonomuraea aridisoli. Taxonomy (GTDB): domain Bacteria; phylum Actinomycetota; class Actinomycetes; order Streptosporangiales; family Streptosporangiaceae; genus Nonomuraea; species Nonomuraea aridisoli. Next base: position 3,978 of record NZ_POUD01000176.1, read on the forward strand.
CGTTGTAGCCGCTCACGCCCTCGACGGTCAGCCGGCTCGTCAGCTCTTCGACGGTGCCGTCGAGGCAGGCGTGGTTGTACAGCTCCTCACCGGCGAGGTGTCCGAGCACGTCGCGCACCGACCAGCCCGCGCACCGGGACGGGCGCTGCCAGCCGGCCTCGTCGAGCCCGGAGAAGAACCGGTCGAGCCGGGCCGCCTCGGCGTCGAAGATGTCGAACGGGTTGAAGTCTTTCAGCAGGTCGTCGGCCATATCGGGACGCTACCCGCCAAGCCCCGACTTTCACGGTGTCGATGGCGGACATGCCGGAGGCCCGGCCCCTCGGGAAAGGCCGGGCCTCCGGGGAGGGGGTTATCGGCGCCAGACGGGGCCGTAGACCCGCACGTAGTCCGTGCGGCTCGTGGCACTGTCGAGGCGCTCGTCACCGGCGTACACGGCGCGGAACGAGCCGCTCCGGAACGCGCGGGTCTGGGCGGTGAACTTGCCGTTCCACGAAGTGGTGCCGGCGGCGACCCACTTCCAGGCGCTGGAGCCGCTGGCGCGGTAGTAGACGTTGACCCGCTCGCCGCGGACGCCTCTCCAGCCGCGGTTCTCGGCCTGGAGGTAGCCGGAGAAGCCGATCGTCCGGCCCGAGCGGACCGACGACGGGTCGGCGCTGAAGCGCTCGACGCGGGTGTCGGCCTTGCTCCTCTTCAGGTAGACCGAGAAGAACGCGGAGTCCCTCGCGATCACCCTGTTGAAGCGGTCGTAGGCCGTGGCCGTGGCCCGCCACTTGCCGCTCGGGTCGTGCTCGTTGAAGCCGATCGCGAAGCGCCAGCCCTCCAGGTCTCTGACGTCCTTCGTGCGCATCGTGCGCAGGCCCTCGGCGGGCGTCACGCTGAGCTCGACCCGGCGGACGTCGCGGGTGGCCCCGATGTCGAAGTACGCCGTCGTCGTGCGGCCGCGCTGGACGGCGACCGGGTTGGGACTGATGTCGCGGATCTTGATCTCGGCGTCACGCTTGGCGGCGGCCGAGGCGGCCCCCGCTCCGGACACCAGCATGGCTCCGCCCACGACGGCGGACAGTATGCCTACTGCGATCTTTCTCATGAGGGTGCTGATTCCTCTCCCCGTAGTCGGACCGGCCCGGGGTGGCCGGCTCTCTACTCCTTTGAGTCCGCCGGAGGGAAGATGGTTGGCTAAAAATCTGAGAAAAGTTTGATCACAGTCTTGACCAGTGCAAATGAAGAGGAAGTCGTTTTCGCGCGGATATGACGTTGTGAAGTCTTCTGACTCCACTCTGTCACCGTACGCAAATCCACGTAAGTTATTGCAAGTGCTTGCGTACATGGTCGTATAGTTTGCGCATGACGCGACGACTCGCAGAGGTGGCCAAGAAGGTCGGGGTGAGCGAGGCGACCGTGAGCCGGGTGCTCAACGGCAGGCCGGGGGTGTCCGACGCGACCCGCGAGGCCGTGCTGACGGCGCTCGACGTGCTCGGCTACGAACGCCCCACACAGCTGCGCGGCGACCGCGCCCGGCTCGTCGGGCTGGTGCTCCCCGAGCTGCAGAACCCGATCTTCCCCGCTTTCGCGGAGGTGGTCGGCGGCGCCCTGGCCCAGCAGGGCTTCACCTCCGTGCTGTGCACCCGCACGGTCGGCGGCGTCTCCGAGGCCGACTACGTCGACCTGCTCCTGCAGCAGCAGGTCAGCGGCGTCGTCTTCGTCGGCGGCCTGTACGCCCAGGCCGACGCCGCCCACGGCCACTACCGGCTGCTGCACGAGCGCCGGCTGCCCGCGGTGCTGGTCAACGCGGCCGTCGAGCACCTCGACTTCCCGCAGGTGTCGTGCGACGACGCCGTGGCCGCCGAGATCGCCCTGGCCCACCTGCGGGCGCTCGGGCACGAGCGCGTCGGCATGGTGCTCGGCCCGAAGGACCACATCCCCTCCCGGCGCAAGCTGGAGACGTTCGAGGCGCGGGGCGGCGACCCAGAGCTGGTCGAGCACACGATGTTCTCGCTGGAGGGCGGGCATGCGGCCGCCGCCCGGCTGGTCAGGCGCGAGGTGACCGCGGTGATCTGCGCCAGCGACCTGCTCGCGCTCGGCGCGGTGCGGGCCGCCCGCCGCGCGGGGCTGTCCGTGCCCGGCGACCTGTCCGTCATCGGCTTCGACGACTCCGCGATGATGAACTGCACCGACCCGCCGCTCACCACCGTCCGCCAGCCGATCGACGCCATGGGCCGCGCCGCCGTCGACCTCCTCGTCGCGCAGATCGGCAAGGCGGTGGTGCCCGCCGACGAGCTGCTGTTCGAGCCCGAGCTCGTGGTCAGGGCGTCCACCGCGCGCGTTCGCTCGTAACGCAGTCGTTATCTTGCGATATTTCGTCGGAATATTGCTCATTTTGGTCGCTGATCCTATGGTGTGGACACCTCGCATCAGAAGGGTCAGACCATGCGGAGATCCACTGGACTCTTGCTCGTAACCGTGCTCGGGCTCGGGGCCACGGCGTGCGGATCGGGTGAGCCCGCCACCCCCGCCGCCGGCGGCGCCGAGGCCGTGACGATCACGGTGGCCTGCCAGCCGGCCAGAACCGCGCCCAAGGAACGCCAGGCCTGGGACGACGACGTGGCCGCGTTCATGAAGGCCAACCCCGGGGTCACGGTCAAGAGCACGGACCAGCAGCCGTGCTTCGATCCCAAGACGTTCGGGCCCAAGCTGGCGGGCGGCCAGATGGAGACCGTCTTCGTGGTGCCCGTCACCAACTACAACGACGTCATTTCCCAGGGCCAGGCGCTCGACATCACCTCGCACACGAACCTCATCAAGAACTGGAACGACCTGCGGCCCGACGCGCGCGAGCTCGTCACCAGGGACGGCAAGGTCTACGGCGTGCCGAACGTCCTCTACAGCGTCGGCCTGGTCTACAACCGCGCCCTGTTCACCCAGGCGGGCCTCGACCCCGACAACCCGCCCAAGACGTGGGCCGAGGTACGCGAGGCCGCCAAGAAGATCGCCGCACTCGGCCCCGGCTACGTGGGCTTCGGCGAGTACTCCGGCGGCAACACCGGCGGCTGGCACTTCACCCAGGCCATCTACGGCCGCGGCGGCGACGTCCTGACCCCCGACAACACCAAGGCCGCCTTCAACTCGCCCGAGGGCAAGGCCGTGCTGCAGACCCTGCACGACATGCGCTGGATCGACAACAGCATGGGCAACAAACTCCTGATCGGCTGGGAGTCGCTCATGGTGGCGATGGGCGGCGGCAAGGTCGGCATGATGCTCGGCGCGCCGGACGTGGTCACCGACGTGGTCACCAAGTTCCGCGGCAAGGTCTCCGACTACGGCATCACCGGCTTCCCCGAGGCCAAGGCGTCGCTGAGCGGCGGCGAGGCGTACATGATCAACCCGAAGGCCACACCGGAGCAGGCGAAGGCCGGCATGGCGTGGATCGACTTCCGCTTCAACACCGTCGGCAAGGGCCGCTTCGACTTCGCCCGCGGCAAGGCCATCGGCAACCCCGTCGGCGTCCCCGACAACGCCGTCTACGGCGACTCGCCCACCGGCCAGGCCATCCAGGCCGACCGGGTGAAGCACGCCACCCTGCCGGTCGAGAACTACCAGAGCTACGTCGAGGCCGCCGCGACCATCCCGCCGAAGGCCGAGCCGGTGCACGCCCAGGAGATCTACGCCGTCCTCGACGTGCCCATGTCGGCCGTGCTGAGCCGTAAGGACGCCGACATCGGCCAGTTGCTCGCCGAGGCCGAGACCAAGGTCAACAACCTGCTGGCGGCCAAGGGCTGATGGGAGTGCTGCGGCGCAACCTGACGGCCTACGGGTTCCTGTGCGCGGCGCTGTTCTGCTTCACGGTGTTCGCCTGGTATCCGATGGTCAGGGAGTTCGTCCTGAGCTTCCAGAGGACCGACCTGATCAACCCGCCCGAGTGGGTGGGCCTGGCCAACTTCCAGGGGGCCGTGCAGGACCCGGCCTTCTGGGAGGCCTGGCTGAACACCGTGGAGTTCACGTTCCTCGCGCTGGTCTGCGGCTACGCCGTGCCGTTCGTCGTCGCGCTCGTGCTGAACGAGCTGCGCCACGCCCGGGCCTACCTGCGGTTCGTGGTCTACCTGCCGGTCATGTTGCCGCCGATCGTGGCGGTGCTGCTGTTCCGGTGGTTCTACGACCCGGGGCCCGGGCTGTTCAACCAGCTCCTCGACCTCGCCGGCCTGCCGCCGCTGGCCTGGCTGGACAGCTCCTCCACCGCGCTGATCTCCCTCGTGCTCGTCGCGACGTGGATGAACATGGGCAGCGCGACGCTGATCTACCTCGCCGCGCTGCAGAACATCCCGCCCGAGCTGTACGAGGCCGCCGAGCTCGACGGGGCCGGGATCTTCCGCCGCATCCGGCACGTCACGATCCCGCAGACCCGGCTGATCCTGCTGCTCATGCTGATGCTGCAGATCGTGGCGACCATGCAGGTGTTCATCGAGCCGTACATGCTGACCGGCGGCGGGCCCGAGAACGCGACGGTCACGGTGGCGTACCTGATGTACCAGTTCGCCTTCTCGCAGATGAACTACGGCCAGGCGGGCGCGCTCGGCATGATGCTCATGCTCGTGCTGCTCGTCTTCGCCGCCCTCCAGCTCCGGTGGACCAGGGAGGACCCGGCATGACGTCCGTCGCCGCCACCAGGCCGAAGCGCGGCAGAGCCCGGACGCCCAAGCCCATCCACGTGCAGTTCCGCACGATCGTCTCGCCGCACCAGCTCAACAGCAGGTGGGGGCGGCGGATCTACTGGCTCGTGCTCGCCGCGGTCGTCGTGACGTTCAGCCTGGCGTTCGTGTTCCCGCTGTACTGGATGGTCACGGGCGCCATGAAGACGCCGGAGGAGGTCGCGCAGGTGCCGCCGACCCTCGTCCCGGCGCAGCCGACGCTCGCGCCGTTCTTCGAGGCGTGGGAGCTGTTCGACATCGGCACCCTGCTGGCCAACACCGTCTACTACGCCCTCGGCGCGTGGGTCTTCTGCATGTGCGTGGACGTGGCGGCGGCGTACGCGCTGTCGAAGCTGCGGCCGGCGTTCGGGAACGTGATCCTCGGCGCGATGCTGGCCACGCTGATGATCCCGCCGATGGTGATCCTCATCCCGCTGTACGTCACGATCGTCGACCTCGGGCTGCTCAACAACCCGTGGGGCCTGTGGTTCCCCGCGGCGGCCAACGGCTTCAACATCTTCCTGCTCAAACGGTTCTTCGACTCCATCCCGCGCGAGCTGATCGAGGCGGCGCAGATCGACGGAGCGGGGCCGCTGCGGGTGCTCTGGTCGGTCGTGCTGCCGGTCTCGCGGCCGATCCTCGGGGTGGTCTCCATCTTCACGATCGTCACCGCGTTCAAGGACTTCGTCCTGCCGCTGCTGGTCATGACCGACAGCGAGAAGATGACGATCAGCGTGGGCCTGTCGCAGACGGCCGGCGCGGTGACCCAGAACCAGGTCATGGGCGGGCTGGTCATCGCCGCCGTCCCCATGATCATCGTTTTCTTCGTCTTCCAACGGCACATCATGGCGGGCCTGACCGCCGGAAGCATCAAGGGATAGCGCATGTCGCAAACGTGGTGGCGGGGGGCCGCGATCTACCAGGTCTACCTGCGGAGTTTCGCTGACGGGAACGGCGACGGCATCGGCGATCTGGCCGGCCTGCGCGCCCGCCTGCCGTACCTGAGGGATCTCGGGATCGACGCCGTCTGGCTCAACCCGTGGTATCCGTCGCCGATGGCCGACGGCGGCTACGACGTGGCCGACTACCGGGGCATCGAGCCGGTCTTCGGCACGCTCGCCGAGGCCGAACGGTTCATCGAGGAGGCGCACGCGCTCGGCCTCAAGGTGATCATCGACGTGGTGCCGAACCACAGCTCCACCGAGAGCGCCTGGTTCAAGGAGGCGCTGGCGGACCCGGCCAGGCGGGACCGGTTCTGGTTCAGCGACGAGCCGCTGAACGACTGGCAGTCGATCTTCGGCGGCCCGGCGTGGACGCAGGTCCCCGACGGCCAGTGGTACCTGCACCTGTTCGCCCCCGAGCAGCCCGACTTCAACTGGGCGAACCCCGAGGTGCACCGGGAGTTCGAGGACGTGCTGCGCTTCTGGTTCGAGCGCGGGGTGGACGGCTTCCGCATCGACTCGGCCGCCCTGCTGGTCAAGTCGGACACCGCGTACGAGGACCTCGACGGGGTGCACGACGTCTACCGGCGCTGGCGGGAGATCGCCGACGAGTACGGCGGGCGCGTCCTCATCGGCGAGGTCTGGCTGCCCGACCAGGAGCGCTTCGCCCGCTACCTGCGCCCCGACGAGCTGCACACGGCCTTCAACTTCGACTTCCTGTCGTGCCCGTGGGACCCTGCGGAGCTGCGCCGCGTCATCGACCTCACCCTCGCCACGCACACCCCGATCGGCGCCCCGCCGACGTGGGTGTTGTCGAACCATGACGTGACCCGCCCCGTCACCCGCTACGGCCGCGCCGACACCGCGTTCGAGCACGGCGGCCGCCTGCACGGCACGCCGTCGGACCTGGAGCTCGGCTACCGGCGGGCCCGCGCGGCGGCGCTGCTCGCGATGGCCCTGCCCGGCTCGGTCTACGTCTACCAGGGCGAGGAGCTGGGCCTGCCCGAGGTGGAGGACCTCCCGGACGAGCTGCGCCAGGACCCGATGCACGCCCGCTCGGGCGGCGCGAACCCGGGCCGCGACGGCTGCCGCGTGCCGCTGCCGTGGTCGGGGGAGGAGCCGCCGTTCGGCTTCGGCGGCGGCACGCCGTGGTTGCCGCAGCCGGAGAGCTGGCGCAAGCTGACGGCGGAGGCGCAGCGTACGGACCTGGGCTCGATGCTCAACCTCTACCGCTCGGCGCTGCGCCTGCGCCGGGGCCTGCTCGGCGACGGCACGCTGACCTGGCTGCCGATGGGTGAGCGGGTGCTCGCCTTCACCCGCGACTCCGGCCTGACCTGCGTCACCAACCTCGGTCCCACCCCTGTGCCCCTGCCGCCCGGCCGCGTCCTCCTGGCCAGCGGCCCCCTGGACGACGGCGCCGTCCCATCCGACACCACGGTCTGGCTGACCTGACCCGGCAAATCCGCCGGCGCGGGATGTCGAGACGCGCGCCGTGGCTCCGACTCTGCTGCGAAGGAACCCCGAACAGGCAGGAGAGAGTCATGGGCAAGGTGTTCTTCGATCTCGCGATGTCGCTGGACGGCTACATCGCCGGTCCGAACGCGCGTCCCGGCAACCCGCTGGGCGACGGCGGCGAACGGCTGCACACCTGGATGTACCGGACGGCGGCGTTCACGAAGCTGATCGGCGGCGGAGACGGCGGCGAGACGGGCCCCGACGACGACCTCGTGCGCCGGACCATCGAGCGCGCGGGGGCCTCGGTGATGGGCCGGCGCATGTTCGACGAGGGCGAGGTCGGCTGGCCGGAGGAGGCGCCGTTCCACCACCCGGTGTTCGTGGTCACCGGCCAGGCCCGCGAACCGTGGGTGCGCAAGGGCGGCACGACGTTCACGTTCGTCACCGACGGCCTCGAGAGCGCGCTGGCGCAGGCGAAGGCCGCGGCGGGCGGCAAGGACGTGCGCGTCTCGGGCGGGGCGAGCCTGGTCCGGCAGTGCCTCGCCGCCGGTGTCATCGACGAGGGCGTCATCCACCTGGCCCCGGTGCTGCTCGGGGCGGGCACCCGGCTGTTCGACGGCCTGCCGGACGCGGCGGGCGTCGGGCTGGACGGGCCGGTCGCCCACCTCGACTACCGGATCACGCGCTGAAGATTACGATCACGGCATGGCACGGTTGCGCAGGACCCCACCGCACGATCTGGACCCCGCGGCCGGGGAGCTCTACGAGAAGATCACCACCGGGCCGCGCGGGCGGTTCATGGTCGATCCGGCGGGCGGGCTCACGGGGCCGTTCAACGCGATGTTGCTCAGCCCGGCCGTCGGCGATCCGCTGCAGGAGCTGGGCGCGGCCGTCCGCTACCGGTCCTCGCTCGGCGACCGGGCGCGGGAGCTTGCGATCCTCGTCGTGGCCGCGCACCAGGACAGCGCGTTCGAGCAGGCGGCCCACGAGCAGATCGCGCGCGGGCTCGGCTTCACCGACGAGCAGCTGCGGGCGCTGCGCGACGGCGCCCCGCTGAGCCTGCCGGACGCGGGCGAGGCGGCGGTGCTCGCCGTCACCCGCGCCCTGGTGACCAAGGGCGACCTGGACGACGACGAGTACGCGCTGCTGGGGGAGCGGGAGCTGTTCGAGCTGACCACGCTGGTCGGCTACTACACGACGCTCGCCCTCCAGCTCCGCGTCTTCCGGGTCTAGCGGGTCGCGCCGGTCGGGTCGTTCAGCCAGGACGCCAGGGCCTCGCGGGCCGCGGGAAGCCACCGCGGGGAGTGCGCCGCCCTGGCCAGCACCCACAGCGTGCCCTGCAGGCCGCGCGCCGCGACGTACACCCCCAGGCCGACGGCGACGGCGACGGCCGCGGACACGGCGGCACGGTTCGGGATCATCCCCCCTATCTTCCACACGCGGACCGCGGTGCCGCGTCCCGGAGCGGAGCCGGGCGTGGGATCAGCGCATCGTGCCTGGCGCGGGATCAGCGCATCGTGCCTGGCGCGGGGTCGGCGCAGAGCTGGGCGATCAACGTGGCGCGGACCCATTCCTCCCAGGCGTCCGGTGACCAGCCGCGGTCCTGGACGAAGAGCAGGTACAGCTGCGGGCTGAGCAGGCCGAACAGGAGGTCGGCGGCCGTCGCGACGGAGACGCCGGGGCGGACGCCGGGCTTGCCGGCCAGTGCTTGGGCCGCGGCGTGCTGCACGGTGTAGCGCGGGTCGGGGCCGTCGGGCCACTGCGCGGCGATCTGCGGGTCGGTGGCCGCGGCGGCCGCGATCACCGGCATGATCGGGGCGACCCGGCCCAGAGCCTGGCAAGTGCCGCGCACGTGAGCGCGCAACTGGTCGGCAGCGGTGGGCGCGGCGCAGGCGGCGCGGAACCATTCGCGTTCCATGGTGGCCACCGGCTCGGTGTCGCCGGCGATGGACGTGTCGACGACGTCCTTGAAGAGCGTGCGCTTGTTGCCGAAGACGAAATAGACGGTCTGCACGGCCACGCCCGCCCGGTCGGCGACCTCCTGCAGGCTCGTCGCCCCATAGCCCTGCGTGATGAACAACTCCCGCGCCGCCTGAATGACCTTCTCGCGGGTGCGGCGTGAGCGCTCGGCCCGCTTGTCCGGCCGCTTGACGGTGTCCATGGCGAGAGTATATCTCTAGAGGAGAACACTAGAGTTCAACTCTAAAAACATCGGGAGAGGCCATGGACGCTGCTCAGATCGACGCCGAACGCGCCCAGGAGGAGGCCGTCCGCCGCGAGCTGGAGACCTACTACCGCGCCGACCGGCCGCCGTGGGACACCGGAGTGACACCTCCCGAGCTGGTCGCCCTGGTGGAGGGGCGCGATGCGTTACCGCCGGCCCGCGCCCTGGAGCTCGGCTGCGGCACCGGAACCAACGCCGTCTATCTGGCCCGGCACGGCTGGGACGTCGTAGCCGTCGATCTGATCGACCGCGCGGTCGAGCGGGCCAGGGCCAAGGCAGCGGCGGCCGGAGCGGCCGTACGGCTGTTGTGCGGCGACGCCACCCGCCTCGATGAACTGGACGCTCCCGGCCCCTTCGACCTGTTCTTCGACCTGAGCTGCTACTGCGGGATCCCGCCGCACCGCCGCGACGCCTACGCCGCCGGACTCACCCGCCGCGCCGCTCCCGGCGCACGGCTGTTGATGTTCGGCTACGGTCCCGAGGCGTTCGACGACCCGATCTCCGGCGTCACCGCCGACGAACTGCGTGCCAGGTTCGCCGGTTGGGAGCTGGTCGACGCCACCCCAGGAACGAACGAGGCGCCCACCTTCTGGTTCACGCTGCGGCGCGAGCCGGAGAAGCGTGAGCCGACCACCGCCCACGAAGGAGATCTGATGCACACCGTCGTCAACGTCCAGCAGGCCGAAGCGTGGAACGGGTGGGAGGGGGCGGCCTGGGCCGACAACGCCCCCCGATACGACGCGATGATGGACGGCTTCACTGAGCCGCTCCTGGAACTCGCCGCGATCGGCGGCGACGACGACGTCCTGGACATCGGATGCGGCACCGGGCAGCTCACCCTGCTGGCCGCACGCCTGGCGACACGAGCGCGGGCGGTCGGCGTCGACATCTCCGAGCCCATGCTGGCCCGCGCCCGCGCCGACGCGGCCGACCAGGGCATCGCCAACGTGCGGTTCGACCAGGCCGACGCGGAGGTCCACCCCTTCGACCAGGGCGGCTTCGACATCGTCATCAGCCGCGGCGGCGTGATGTTCTTCTCCGACGCCGTGGCCGCGTTCGCCAACATCGCCCGCGCGCTGCGGCCCGGTGGCCGGATGGTGTTCATCGTCCCGCAGCCCGGCCGTCCCGGCAGCGAGTACGCCCAGGCCACCGCCGCGCTCGCGCCGCTGATGCGCCGACCCTCACCCGCGGCCCAGGGCATGGGATCGCTGTCGGACCCCGATCGGATCCACCAGGTGCTCGGCGCGGCGGGGCTGACGGAGGTGCGGGTGCGGCCGGTCGAGGCGCCGATGGACTACGGCCGCGACGCCGCCGACGCGGCGGACTTCATCCTCGGCCAGGCCCCGGTCCGCTTCAACCTCCAAGACGTGGACGAGGCCGCCACCACCCGCGCCCGCCAGGAGCTCCAGGCCGCACTGACGGCCTACGAAACCCCGGACGGCGTCCGCATCCGCGGCTCCGTATGGCTGGTGAGCGCCATTCGCCCATGAACGTGGCGCTCCGGGATGCCTGAAGGCTCTCCAGGTAGATGCCTTAGCGGCTTGGCGCGGCAGGGTCAGCCGCCCAGGACGCGCCCCGCCATCCGGGCGTACATGCGGCCCGGGCTGGGCGAGGTCGTCAGGAAGCCGGGCAACATCGGCAGGTCCACCGCGAACGGGTCGAGCCGCTCGTACAGCTCGTCGGCGTCCCTCGGGCGCTCGTCCGGGCTCTTCTCCAGCAGCTGGGCGAGCAGCGCCCCCAGCGGCTCCGGCAGCCCCGGCACGGGCGGCGGGCTCTCCTTGACCTGCTTCTCGAAGACCACGTAGTCGGTCGGGCCGGTGAACAGCTGGCGCCCGGTCAGCATCTCGTGCAGCACGCAGCCGAGCGCGTACAGGTCGCTGCGCGGCTCGGCCACCCCGTGCTGGATCTGCTCGGGCGCCATGTACGCCGGCGTCCCCATGATCTGCCCGATCCTGGTGAACGTCGTCACGTCCGACTCGCGCAACATCGCCAGGCCGAAGTCGAGCACCTTCACGCTGCCGTCGGGGCAGAGCATGAGGTTCGTCGGCTTCAGGTCGCGGTGGCAGATCGACAGCGCGTGGGCCGCCGACAGCACGGCGCACGCCTGGGCCGCGATCGCCGCCGCCCACGGCACGGGCAGCGGCCCGTGCTCGTGAACCACGTCGGCCACCGTGACGCCCTCGATGAACTGCATCACCTGGTAGAGCCGCTGCTCGTGGGTGCCGAAGTCGTACAGGACGGGGGCGCCGGGGTGCTCCAGCCGGGCCAGGATGCGCGCCTCGCGCAGGAACCTGCGCTCCAGCTCCGGGTCGGGGCCGCTCGGCAGGCGCAGCAGCTTCACCGCCACCCGCCGGTCGAGATGGCGGTCGTGGCCCGCGTACACGGCTCCCATGCCGCCTTGCCCGAGAGGGAGGTCGTCGAGCTCATAGCGGTCGCCGATGACCATTAGCCCCTCCGCGCTGCCTTTCGTGGAAAATCACTACATTCGGCAAAAGCTACACCGTCAGGACTGCGGGTGCAGGTGGCCTTCGGCCAGGCCGTCGAGGCCCAGTCGGATCAGCGTCTGCCCGAGGGACGAGGTCTCACGGATGGCGTCTTCGAGCACGGCGAGCTGCCGGAACGCGGCGCCGTACGCCTTCTGCTCCTTCAGCGGCAGCCGCGGCAGGCGGGTGCGGCGCACGTCGAACCGGCTGGAGCCGGTCGTCACCCGGCCGCCCGCGGCCCGCAGGAAGCCGGCCAGGAAGTCGGGGTCGAGCCGGCGGGCGTCGACCCGGTAGAGGGTCAGATGGGGGCCCAGCACCGCCCCGTCGCCGTCGGCCATGACCCGGACGGCGGAGTAGGAGGCCACCACGTCGCCGGGGCGGATCGCGACGAGCCCCTGCTGCATCGTGGTCGCCCCCGACGGGGCGCTGCCGCTGAGCACGTCGTCGGAGGTCAGCACCGGCACGTCACCGCCGTCGGCGGCCATCTTCGGCGGGGCCTGCGACGCGGTCACCAGGCCCTCCTTGATCAGGTCGCCGAGGGTGGTGGCGGGCTGGTCGAGCGGCTGGTCGAGCACCTTGAGGTCGGGCGGCACGGCCGTGGCCGCGAGGAAGCGGTCGCGCGCCTCGGCGAACGCCCGTCCCACGTCGTCGCGCCGCTGGTGGCGGGCCGGGGTCATGTCGACCTCGTCGGCCAGCAGGTCGATGATGCGCACCGTCTGTTCGGAGCGTTCCTCGACGTACGCGCGCCAGGCCGGCTCGACCGCCGCCAGGTCGGCCGCCGCGTCGAGGATCAGCACGTCGGACGGCGGACGCTCGCCGGCCGCGGGGCGGCGCAGCAGCCACAGGTCGGAGCCGGGCAGCGCGACGACCGCGCGTAGCGCCCCCGCGCGCAGCAGGTTGGCGCGGATGCGGCGCCCCGCCCGGCGGCTCGCGGCGGCCGGCGGCATGAGGATGGCGACCAGGCCGCCCGGCCTGACGTGGGTGAGGCAGTGCTGCACCCAGGCCAGCTCGGACTCGCCGCGCGGCGGCAGGCCGTACTCCCAGCGCGGGTCGCCCGTGAGCTCCTCGTAACCCCAGGCCCGCTCGTTGAACGGCGGATCGCACACCACCGCGTCGGCCCGCTCGCCGGCGAAGCCGTCGTGGCGCATGGAGTCGCCGGGCACGACCCTGGCCTCGACGCCGCGCAGCCGCAGCCGGAAGGCCGCGATGGCGGCCGAGGTCTCGCTCAGCTCCTGCCCGAGCACCCTGACGGGCCCGGGCGTCGTACGGGCAGGGGCCAGCAGCAGCGTGCCGACGCCGCACGCCGGGTCGAGGACCGTCGCGCCGTCCGCGCCGACCAGGCTCACCATCAGCTCGGCCACGTCGTCGCGGGTGACGGAGAGCCGGCGCGAGTGGGCCTCGAGGTAACGCTCGCAGAGGAACTCGTACGCGGCCGCCGGGCCCTGCTCCTCGCCCAGCTCCAGGACGAGCCGCGCCAATTCGGGGTCGAGCGCGGCGTCCGGGACGTCGGAATCCCTGGTCAGCAGGGCGCCGGCCTGGGCCACCAGCTCGCCGAGCCGCAAATCACCGGCGGCTTTCAGGCGTTGCCACACCCGATCTCCCAGGGAGACCTGGTAGGACTTCCCATAGCGTCGCAGCCAGGACTCGACCTGCCGCAGCGAGAACAACGGCTGGTTGGCCGTGCCGCCGATGGGCTGGGGGAAGTCGTCGTGGCGGCGGCGCCAGTTGCTCACCGCGGCCCGCCCGACACCGGCGAGCCGGGCGATGTCCCCGGCGTTGACGGTCGGGTCGTGGCTCATGGACCCCACAGTAGTTCACAAGAGTCTTCAGCGCATCTGCTTGTGAAGTCTTTCAACCAATGATTTACTGCAGGGTATGAAGCACAACATCCGCTATGCCGCCGGATCAGACGTGGGCCGCCGCAGGGAGCAGAACGAGGACTCCGGCTATGCGAGTGGCCGCTTGCTCGTGGTGGCTGACGGCATGGGTGGACACGCGGCCGGCGAGCTGGCGAGCTCGGCGGCGATCGCCGTCATGCGCGAGCTCGACGCCACGCTTCCCGAGACGGGCTCCGACCTGGAGGCCGCGCTGGAAGGGGCCGTGCACGAGGCGGCGCGCAGGCTGGTCGAGCTGGCCGAGATCGACCCCGCCCGCCGGGGGATGGGGACCACGGTGACCGCCATGCTCTGGGACGGTTACCGGTTCGCCCTGGCTCATCTCGGTGACTCCCGCGGATATCTGCTTCGCGATGGTGCTCTCTATCAGATGACCAAGGATCACACACTAGTGCAGTCGATGGTGGACGAAGGCCGGATAACGGAGGACCAGGCCGCCGTCCACCCCCGGCGGTCCATGGTGCTGCGGGTGCTGGGCAGCGAGGGCCGCGCCGAGCCCGACATGGCGCTGCGCGAGGCTGAGCCCGACGACCGCTACCTGCTCTGCTCCGACGGCCTGACCACCGTGCTCGGGCCGGAGGTGCTGCACGAGGTGCTGACCACGGTGGTGGACCCGGCGGCGGCCGTGCAGCGGCTCATCGACCTGGCCAACGAGGGCGGCTCGCCCGACAACGTGACCGTGATCGTGGCCGACGTGGTCGCGCCGGGAGCGGGGGACGTGGCCGTCTACCGTGTGGGCGCGGGGGCCTGACACCGTATCACCCGCCTCATCCGTCACAGAGCCGATATTTCGCCTCATAGCGCGACATTTTCTGAGTGGGCCGCGCAATTTCTCGATGGCGCTATTACAGTCCATCGTGATTTATCGGTTTTCTGGAGGAGTCGTCCTGGACCCGATCGCGGACGAGCTGCTGAAAACGGTGCGGCAGGAACTCGGCTACAAGGAGAAGAGCGGCCAGTTCACCAAGTTCGGCGAGTGGTACGCGGATCGCGTGCAAGATCCTCAGTTCCGCAATGGGGCGTGGTGCGACATGTTCCTCGCCTGGGCGGCCAACAAGGCGGGCATTTCCGAATATGTCGGTGAGTTTGCCTGGACGCCGTCCCACGCGGCCTGGTTCATCAAGCAGGGTGCCTGGACGCAGAAACCCGAGCCCGGGGCGCTGGTCTTCTTCGACTGGAGCGGTGGCGGCAGCTACAAGGGCGTCGACCACGTGGGCGTCGTCGAACGCGTCGAGGGCACGAAGATCCACACCATCGAGGCCAACGTCGACCGCGTCTGGCTCAAGCGCAAGACCAGGGAGACGGACAAGGTCGTCGGCTACGGCGTCCCGCGCATCGTCAAGGAGCGCGCCGAACGCGACGAGATCCGCTCCACCGAACGGCCCTTCGTCCCCGTGCCGCGCGCCGAGGCCCCGCCGTCGTCGCCCCTCGACGTCTTAGGCACCCCGCCTGCGCTGCTGGCCGCCATGGTGCTCGTCATCCTCGTGCTCTCGCTGCGGGTCACCGGCCGCCGCCGCGGCTCCCACCGCCGCCTGCCCTGGCCGTGGCACTCGCCGTTCACCCGCAAGCCCGCCGAGCCGCCGCCCGGGCCGAAGGTCCCCTCGCCCCGGAACCCGCTCGCGCCCGACAGGGAGCGTCCCCGAGCCGCCGCCGGCCGGACCCCGGCCCCTCGCGACCGGACCACGCCGCCGGCC
>NZ_POUD01000177.1 GCF_003236395.1 Nonomuraea aridisoli
CTGGCCCAGCTCCTGCCCGCCCGGCGAGTCCGCACCAAAGACCGCATCGTCAAACGCGCGATCTCCAAATACAACGCCCGCGGACCCGCCATCGACCGGACCACCTACAAAGCCACCATCAGCATCAACATGCCCCCGGCCAGCCCTTGACGCCGCTACCCCAGCCATAACTGAACGGCGTTGCCTCTAGCACTCATGTGATCGTTCGGACTATTTTGCCCTGACATGAGACTTCGCATCGCGTGGGGCGCACTGTCAGCGGCGCTCGTCCTCGCCGCTCCCCTCCCCGCCCACGCCGCCGGGCCGCAGCCCCGGCTCGGCTGGGAGGCCCAGCAGACCGGGGTGAGCGCGCGCCTGCGCGGCCTCGCCCCCGTCAGCCGGGACGTCGTATGGGCCTCCGGCTCCGGAGGCACCGTCCTGCGCACCGGGGACGGCGGCTGGAACTGGCAGAACGTCTCCCCGCCGGGCGCCTCCGCGCTGGACTTCCGCGACATCGAGGCGTTCGACGCCGACAACGCGGTCGCGCTGTCCATCGGCGCGGGCCCCGATTCGCGCCTCTACCGGACGGACGACGGCGGGCGCACCTGGACGGAGACGTTCAGGAACGACGAGCCGCAGGCGTTCTACGACTGCGTGGCGTTCTTCGACCGGCGGCACGGGCTGGCGATGAGCGACCCCGTGGACGGCAGGTTCCGCATCCTCGCCACCGACGACGGCGGCTGGACATGGCGGGTGCTGCCCCCCGACGGGATGCCGCCGGCGTTGCAGGGCGAGGCCGGTTTCGCGGCGAGCGGGCAGTGCCTGGCCACGGCCGGCGGCCGGGACGTGTGGCTCGCCACGGGAGGGGCGGAGCGCTCGCGGGTGTTCCACTCCTCCGACCGGGGCCGTACGTGGACGGTGTCGGCCACGCCGATCCCGGCCGACGACCCGGCGCGCGGCGTGTTCGGGCTCGCCTTCCGCGACCCGCACCGCGGCCTCGCGGTCGGCGGCGACTTCCGCCCTGATCAGTCCTCGCCCGTGGCGGCGGCGGTCACCGGGGACGGCGGGGCCACCTGGCAGCCGGCCGGCGCGCCCCCTCCCGCGTACCGGTCGGGCGTCACCTGGCTGCCCCACCTGCCCTCGGCCGCCGTCGCGGTCGGGCCCACGGGAAGCGACGTGACCTACACGGGCGGGCGGACCTGGCAGTCGTTCGACACCGGGTCGTACGACACGGTGTCATGCGCCCGCGACGGCTCCTGCTGGGCCTCCGGCGAACAGGGCCGCCTCGCCCGCCTCACCACCACCCGGTCCCGTACCTGACAGCCGGGGCGGCCGATCCGGCCTAGAACCGGGCCGGTACGTGCTGATGGGCCCATTCCTCGAAGGTCGTGAGCGGGATGCCGAGGGCCCGCGCGTACTCCGGGCGGGCGGGTTGGCCGACCACGTTGAGGAATTCGTGTGAAGTGACACCAGGCCCTGGCATACCTGCCGCGACCGCCTCCTCCAGGGTCATGTCGGGCGCTGTCAGCTCGACGCCCCAAGCGCGGGAGAGGATCTCGGCGATGCCGGTCATCGTCAGGTGGTCACCGGCCAACTCCAGTTCGACCTCGTGGAACCGCTCCGGTGCGGTGATGGCCGCGGCGGCCGCCCCGCCGATGTCCTGGACCGCGACGAGGGAGAGCCTCGTGCCGGGCTTCAGTACCGTCGCCAGACCTCCCTCGAGACCGCGGGGCAGCAGGTACGTCATGGACGGGAGGAAGTTCTCCATGAAGAAGCCCGGCTTGATGATCGACCAGTGCGTGAAGCCGGCCGCACGCACGCGGTCTTGGATGCCGGCCTTGGCGGCGTAGTAAGGCTCCATCGGTGCCCAACGGCCTTCGGCCCAACCGGGCGCCTCCGTGTGCCGCCCTGCGCCGGAGACGGATGTGTGCACGAACTGCGGCACGCCCGCGGCCAGCGCACCCTCGACCAGATTGACGGCCTGGGTCAGCTCGGCTTCGAAGTCGAAGCCGCCTGCGTTCATCGGGGGCATCTGCACCGAGAAGACGGCTCTGGCGCCTTCCGCCGCCCTGGTCACGGAGCCGCGATCGTTGAGGTCGCCGGTAACGAGCTCGGCGCCGAGCGCCCGGACCGCCCTGGCACGGTCGGCGGTGGGGTCGCGGACCAGCGCCCGGACGGGCACACCGGCCGCGAGCAGGGCTCGCGCGGTGGCGCCGCCCTGCCGTCCGGTGGCGCCGGTGACCAGGACGGTTGCGGGATCAGTGGGCATGAGGACATCTCCAAAGCGTGGGCGACGACAAAACGGCGGACCCCGCCGTTTCTGTTCCGGTAACATACGGCGGGCCCCGCCATTTAGCAAACGTGAGGTGACGCCATGCCCGTCCAGCGCGCGGACGCCCGGCGCAACTACGTACGGCTGCTCGCCGTGGCCAAGGATGCGATCGCCGAGGAGGGTCCTGACGCGTCCCTGGAGCAGATCGCCCGCACCGCGGGAGTCGGATCCGCCACCGTGCGCCGGCACTTTCCCAGCCGTCAGGCGCTGCTGGAGGCGGTCTTCCGCGAACAGGTCGAGACCCTGTGCGCTCGTGCCCGCGAGCTGACCGGAAGGGCCGACAGCCGGGCCGCGCTGCTGGAGTGGCTGAGCGCCGTCATCGCGGATGCCACGACCATCCGAGGGCTGGCCATCGCACTGACCCGGGCGGCCGAGCACGGCGTGGCGCACGAGCATTGCTGCTCGGCGCAGCTCACCGGTGCCGGAGAGCCCCTGGTGCGCAACGCCGCCGCCGATGGCGCGCTGCGACCGGGCGTGACCATCTCCGACCTGCTCACCCTGGTCACCGGTATCGCCCTGGCCACGGAGCACCACCCCGACCCCGTCGCCGCGGCAGATCGACTCCTCGGGCTGGCCATCGCGGGAGTCAGCCCCCTGTGAAGAGGCCGGTAGCGGCCTCATCCCGTAGTGGCCGAACCGTAGCGGGCGGCGTCACCAGGCCCTGGCGCTTGATCACTGTTGATCGGCTCCCGGCGCGTCAGCGCACGCCACGGGGGCGGAACTGGATGCTGATGCGGGGGCCCGAGGGGCGGGTCGTCTTCGGAATGGCGTGTTCCCATGTGCGCTGGCAGCTGCCGCCCATCACGATGAGGTCGCCGTGGCCGAGGTCGCGCCGGATCGACGGGCCGCCGCCACGCGGCCGGAGCAGGAGCGGGCGCGGGCTGCCGACCGAGATGATCGCGACCATGGTGTCCTCGGCGCTGCCCCGCCCGATGGTGTCGCCGTGCCAGGCCACGCTGTCGCGGCCGTCGCGGTAGAAGCAGAGCCCGGCCGTACGGAACGGCTCGCCCAGCTCCCGCCCGTAGTGGGCGTCGAGCGCCCGCCTGGCGTCGTCGAGCACGGGGTCGGGCAGGGTCTCGCCCTCGTCGTAGAACTTCAGCAGCCGGGGCACGTCGACGACCCTGTCGTACATCCGCCGCCGCTCGGCCCGCCACGGCACCGTTTCCGCCAGCCGCTCGAACAGCAGGTCGGCGCCCGTCAGCCAGCCCGGCCGCAGGTCGATCCAGGCGCCCCGGCCGAGGTGGGTGCGCCGGACGGTGCCGCCGAGCGGCCCGAGCCCTGGCTCCTCGTCGAGATCGAGCAAAGATGCTTGGAACGCGGCTGTCATGGTGCCGAGTCTACGCCACTGTTCAAACATCCATTCGAGTACGCCGGTTCAGGCGAGCGGACGCCCCAGGTACGCGGCCAGCCGGTCGGCGTGCGTCGCGCCGGGCGGCGGCTCCTGCTCCGGGGCGAACGAGCCGCCGGGCGTGCGCGGCAGGTCGCCGTAGAGGGCGCGCACCGCGGGCTCCATGGCCTCGGCCAGCTCAGGGGCCAGGTCGGTGGACGCGCCGATCGCCCTGGCCAGGTCCCAGCCGTGCACGAGCATCTCGATGACGACCTGCTCGACGAGCCGCCACCCCGGGGCGGGCCCGTACCGTTCCGCCAGCATCCCGGGCCGCCGGAACTCGGCGAGCGTCGCCGCGGCGGCCGTCTGGAACGCGGCCACGTGGTCAGAGCCGAGGTGGTCGGCGTCGTGGTCGGCGCGTGGAGCGCCCCGGGCCAGGCCGGCCCACATGAGGTTCTCGTACGTCAGGTGATCGAGCAGGGCGCGGACGTTCCAGCCGGCGCACGGCGTGGGGTCGTCCAGCTGGGCGGGGGTGACGGCGCGCACGAGCGCGCCGACCTCCTCAAGGATGCGGGCGCATCCCTCCAGCAGCGCTTCCGGGGCCAGTGCGCCCGGCGTGTCCAGGGCTCGGGCGACGCCGGCCTCCCGTGCGCCGGGGACGGGGCTCGCCCGCAGCGCCGTCATCAGCCAGTCGCCCTCGGCGGCGATGCCGGGGCGTACGGGCATGCCGTTGATGACGCACATGAGCTGCCAGTAGCGCTCGGCGCGAGGGTCGGCGGCCACCTCGAGCTGCTCCAGCAGCCTGCGCCGGGCCTCGGCGCCGTCGCCGTCGAGCCCGTGCTGGGTGGGGAGCCAGGCGGCGACGATCTCGGCGACGACCGGCTCGGCGGTGGGAGAGTCGGCGGCGATGCCGGCCGCCATCGCCTCTCCGACCCGCCGCGTCCAGAAGTCGGTGACCCGTTCCGCGGCGCCGGCCGGGTCGTGGGCGGGGGGCGGGTGCTCGGCCGCGTACCGGGCCATGCGGCGCAGCGCCGCGGCCAGGCGCGGGTCGCGTACCAGCTCGCCGAGTTCGATCCAGGCCGCCGCCTGTGCGGCGGTCGGCTCGTCCGGCAGATCGGGGACGACGGCCAGCAGCCCCTCCCGGAACGCGGACGGGCCGACGTCGCCGACGGCCCGCGCCGTGAAGTCACGGACGATCGCGGTACGTTCGGCGGCGGACAGCCGTGCCAGGTCGGTCATCGTGGTGAGCTCCTCGAGTGTGGGTCTTCGGTCGGTGACCGAGCGCAGCACCGCCTGCTGCAGCCGGAGCGTGCGGATGCGGGCCTCGATCGCGGCGGCGTGCAGCGCCGCGACCTCCGGCAGGCCGCGGTCACTGCTGACGACCTCACGGATCACCGCCATGCCCAGACCGAGATCGCGCAGCGCCCGCGCCAGCCGCAGCCGGGCCACCGCCTCGGCGTCGTAGCGGCGGTAGCCGGCGGCGGTGCGGGCGACCGGCGGCACCACGCCGATGTCGGACCAGTGCCGGACCAGCTTCACCGACATGCCGGCTTGCTCGGCCAGCTCCCCGATGCTCAGCAGCGGCTCCTCGTCGTCCACCGCCTCAGTCTCCGGTCTCCCACCATGGGAGAGTCAACCCAGCTCGCGCCGCCGCACGACGGCGATGAAGCCGTCGAGCCCGGCGCCTCCTGCCGCCGACACTCCGGCAAAGGCGCCCGAGCCGAGCCACCCGGCTCCCGACTGACGGCCGCCGTCGCTTCGGCGCACCCGGCCCCCAGCCAGCACCACGACCACCGTCCCTTCGAAGCACCCGACTCCCAGCGGCACCACGACCACCGTCACTTCAGGGCATCCGACTTCCGGCCGACGCCGCGACCGGCGTCTCTTCGGGGTGTCCGGGCTCCGGTCGGTGCCGTTCGGCGTGAGCCATCCGGACGCCGTGGGCGGCCACACCATTCGGCACCGGACGGTGGGCCCGGCCGCGTTCGGTCCGCGCCACGGGGGCCGGCGTGCCGGGATGGTCGGCTTCTCCGCTCAAGGAAGCCGTGGCCTGCCGGCTGCGACTCGTGTAACGTCTTGATGGTGTTACGCCGTTACATAGCGGGCGCGGTGGCCGCGCGGACCGGGGACGAGATGTCGGGGCCGGCGCTGCTCGTCGCGGGGCTGGCCGTCACGGGGTCGCCCGTGCTGGCGTCGTGGCTGCTGTCCGGGCTGACCGTCTCGGCCGCCGTCGGAGGGCCGCTTCTCGGCGTGCTGATCGACCGGGCACGCCGTCCGGGGCGGCTGCTGGCGTACTGTCTGGCCGGGTACGCGGCCGGTCTCCTGCTGGTGCTCGCCGGGCTCGGCCGGGCGCCGGACGCGGCGCTCATCGCGCTGGCGGTCGCCACCGGCCTGCTCGGCCCGGCGCTCACGGGCGGCTGGACGGCGCAACTCCCCCTGGTCGCCCGGCCGGAGCGGCTCGGCCGGGCCACGGCGCTGGACTCCATGAGCTACAACGCGGCCGGCCTGGCCGGACCTGCTCTGGTGGGCGTGGTCGCCGCGGCGGGCGGCAACGCGGCGGTCCTCCCGATGTGCGCCGTTCTCCTCCTGTCCGCGTTACCCGCCGCCTGGACTCTCCCTATCCGCCCCGCCCAGGAGGGCCCGCCGGCGGCGGAACATCCGCAGACCCCCGAGGCCGCGCACCGCGACCCCGTGGTGGGTGACCGGGACCCGCGTCCCCGTGCCGGTACGGCCCCGGTGCGGGGGCTTGTACGGGAAGTGAGGGAGGGGTTCACGGTCATCGTCGGGAACGGGGCGCTCCGGCGGGCGACGGTCGGGTCCAT
The DNA here is from genome assembly GCF_003236395.1 of Nonomuraea aridisoli. GTDB lineage: Bacteria > Actinomycetota > Actinomycetes > Streptosporangiales > Streptosporangiaceae > Nonomuraea > Nonomuraea aridisoli. The sequence continues at coordinate 6,461 of NZ_POUD01000177.1, forward strand.
GGTGTCGTGCGCCGGGCTGCCCATGCTGGTGGTGTCCGCGCCGGTGATGGGGGTCAGGCTGGCCGGGGAGAGCGGTTACGGCACGCTGCTGCTGGCCGTGGCCGCCGTGTGCGGGCTCGCGGCCAACGGTGTGCTGGCCGCTCACGAGCACCGGGTGCGGCGCTGGGATCTGGTGCAGGCGGGCGGGACCGCGGTGCTCGGCGTGGGAATGGCGGTGGCGGCGCTGGCGGACGCATTCTGGATCGCCGTGGTGGCCGCCGCCGTCGCGGGCGCCGGCGAGGGGCCCCAGCTGACGGCGTTGTTCGCCGTACGGCACCGCGAGGCGCCCGACCGGCTGCGTGGCCAGGTGTTCACCACGGGCGCCAGCCTGAAGATCACCTCGTTCGCGCTCGGCTCGGCGCTGGCGGGGCCGCTGGCGGCGTACGCGACCGGAGCGGCCCTCGCCGTCGGCGCGGCCCTCCAGGCGGCCGCCGTCGTCACCCTTCTCCCCCGCCGAACGTCTCCGACGACCCGCCCGAACGTCCACGAACCACCACGCCGCCGACCATGACGCCTCAGCCACCGATGGACGGTGTTTACACGCTTGTGCGTCCACGCGCGATGCCAGAGGCCTCCGTGTCGCCGCGCGAGGCAGAGTTCGCCGTGCCGTCTGCGTGTACGGGAGCTCGCCGTGTCGTCGCCGCAGGCGGGAGCTCACGGTGTCGCACAGCAGGCGGGGAACTCGCGGTGTCGGGCGGGATCGTTGAGATCGCCGGTCTGGGGCGGTCACGGGGGTTGCCGGAGTGATGCGGGGAATGGCAGGTGACCGGCGGGACCAGGCGTCCCGGCATACGCTGCTTGCGTGAAGGTTCACTCGACCAAGGCGATGGCCGTGCGAGCCGTCGACCTGTGCGTGGCGCTGCTGCACGAGGAGCCGTCGATCGCGTCCGTGACGCGCATCCTGCGTGAGCACGGCGAGAGCGGAGACTTCGGCCTGGGCGAGGACGACGTGGCGCAGATGCGCGCGGCGGCGGCCCGCCTGCGCGAGGTGCTGGCCGCGCCCGACGCCGACCAGGCGGCGGCGCTGCTCAACGACCTGCTCGCCGGAGCCGCCCACGCCCCCCGGCTGACCAGCCACGGGGGCACGACCACCTGGCATGTCCACGTCGACGGCCGCGACGACGCGCCGTGGGCGGAGTGGTTCCTCGCCTCGTCGGCGATGGCGCTGGCGGTGCTGCTGGCCGACTATCAGCGGGTGCCCGGCGGGTTGTGCGCGTCGGCGAGCTGCCGCCGGCCGTACATGGACTTCGGGGGCGGCAGCCCGCGCCGCTACTGCAGCACCCGCTGCGCCACCCGCGAACGCGTCGCCGCCCACCGCTCCCGCACCACCGCCTCCACCCACTGAGGCCCCGAGCCGGGGCTGCCGCCGGGCCCGGGTGAGCCGTCAGGCGGGCTCGAACTCCAGCGCCCTGCTCAACGTGCGCCGCACCGGAGACTGCCTGACCCGTTCGGCCACCACCTGGCGCTGGGCCTCCTCCACCGGCGGGTCGAGGACGAGCTCGTAACGGAACCGTGTGACCGCCTCCCGGCGGTCCAGCGTCACCACGACGCGCGCCTCGGTGTCGGGCAGTCCCAGGTCCACCAGCGCCATCCGGGCGGAGATGGTCATGCACGTGGCCAGCGCCGCCTCCAGCAGCTCGTGAGGTCGCGGACCCGTCGAGCCGCCCACGCCGTTCTTGACCGTGTCCGCCGACCCCGTGTTCCGCCCCGCGCGGAACCGGACCTGGTACGGCGTCGTCAGCGCCCGCGCTTCCACCATGGCCGGATCCTCTCTCCCTTCGCAGAAGGTACCCGACCTGTCCAGAGAATGAGAAAACCGTCTCGCTATTCGGACGGCTTCAAGAGTTCGGCGAGGAGGGCGGCCAGGCGGTTCATGGAGTCTCGTCCGCCCCTTGCCCCGTTCGCGCGCACGATGGCGTCGCGGGCCTCCACCGACCGGTGCACCGACTGGGCGACGTACCGGGTGGCGCCCTTCACCGGGATCAGGGTGACCGTCTCCAGGGCGACGTCGCCGGGCGTGCCCTCGTACTCCCACGTGCGCACGAACCGCTCCGGCGGCACGGCGGCGTGGTAGACGCCGCCGAAGGCGTACTCCCGGCCGCCCGCGTCGACGTTGACGAAACGCCAGCGACCGCCGCGCCGCACCTCCATGAGGTCGACGCGGGTGGACAGGAAGGTGGGGCCCCACCAGCGCGGGATCAGCTCCGGATCGGTGACCACCCGGAACACGACGTCGGGCGGCGCGTCGAACTGGCGGATCATGACGATGTCCTGCCGGCCCGGTTCGATGACGAACTCGGTCTCAGCCATGCTCGTGCCCTTCCTGCCCGCTCTCGACCCGCCGGATCTCCCGCTCCAGGCGGTCGAACCGGTCGCTCCAGTGCGTGCGGTAGCGGTCGATCCACGCGGAGGCCGTCTCCAGCGGGGCGGTCTCCAGACGGCAGGGACGCCATTGCGCGTCGCGGCCCCGAGTGATCAGCCCCGCGCGTTCCAGCACCTTGAGGTGCTTGGAGACCGCCTGGAGGCTCATATCGAACGGCTCGGCCAGCTCGTTGACCGTGGCCTCGCCCTCGGCCAGCCGCGCGAGGATGGCCCGCCGCGTCGGGTCGGCGAGGGCGGCGAAGGTGCGGCTGAGCTCGTCGTCGGACATCCGGTCTTCCTGTCGGGGTACGCGCGATCACCTTATTAGTGATCCACGATCGCACCGCAGGAGAGGTTGACCGTCGCCGACGTCATGGTCCTGGCCAGGTCGGAGGCGGCGAACGCGGCGACGTCGCCCACGTCCTGGAGTGTGGCGGCGCGCTTGAGCAGCGCCGACTCGGCGATCGAGGCCGCGATCGCCTCCTTGGCCGGCTCGGTGGCGGCGATGCTCTCGGGCACGCCGCCGGTCACCAGGGTGACGACGCGCACGCCGTACGGGCCGGCCTCGCACGCCCACTGGCGGCGCATGCTCTCCATGGCGTCCAGAGCGACCTTGAACCCGCCGAGGCCGGGCACCGTCTGCGGCCCGCCCCCGCCGAACAGCAGGATCACGCCCGTACGGCGCGGGATCATGTGCCGTACGGCGGCCCTGGCGGTGAGGAACTGCGTGCGCGTGGCGACCTCGATCGGCCGCAGGAACTCGGCGAGCGAGATCTCGGTGAGCGGCTTCTGCACGTCCTGGACGCCGATGACGTTGAAGGAGACGTCGATGCCGCCCGCCCGCGACGCCACGGCGTCGGCGAACGCGTCCACCTCGGCCTCGTCGAGCGCGTCGACCACGGCGGTCTCGGCCGTGCCGCCGGCCGCGCGGATGTCGTCGGCGACCTCGTCGAGCGTCTTCCGGGTACGGCCGGCGAGGTGGACCCGGGCGCCCTCGCGGGCGAACGCGCGGGCCGCCGCCCCGCCGATCGCGCCGCCGGCGCCGTACACGACCGCGACCTTGTTCTCGAGGAGCATCATATTCAACCTATCGGTTTATCAACGGATAGGTTGAATACAGCACGGCGCGACGCCCCGCGTCAAGGGCCGTCAGAGCGGGCGGCGGCCGGCGAAGCCGAGCTCGGTGCGGTGGTACCAGCTGAGCTCCCGCTCCCCCTCGATCCAGCACAGCCGTACGGACACCCCGTCGAGCACGGACGGGAAGTCGACGAGCACCGGCGCGATGCCCTTCACCTCGATGCCCTGCTCGCTCCACCCGCCGAGGATCTCCTCGATGCGGGCCTGCAGTCCCTTGATCTCGGGCAGCCCGCCGAGCTCCGAGCGCACGCCCGAACGCCGCGCGAAGTCGAGCTCGGCCAGGTCGGCGCGGGCGGCGATCAGCTCGCGGGCGTCCTCGATGACGGCCGGCAGCAGCGCACGGCCCTCGTCCACGGTGAAGATCCGGTCCATGCGCTCACGTTAGCGGCTGGGGTCGTAGGCGTGGATGAGCAGGCGTTCGGCATGGTCGAGGTAGTCGTCGAGATAGGCGGCGGCCTTCTCGGGCTCACCCGACTCGATCAGCGCGAGCAGCGTGCGGTTGCGGTCGACGAACGGCTCGTGAAAGGCGCGCGGGTTCTCCATCACGTGGAAGACGAGCCGCAGCTCGGCCAGGAGCTGGCGCATGACCTCGTCGATCCTGCGGCTGTCGTTGAGTGAGACGAGCGCCTGGTGGTAGCGGATGTTGGCGGTGCCGACGCCCTGCCAGTCGTCCTCGGCGGCGGCGCGTTCGGCGTCGCGCACGGCCTCCCTGATGAGGGTCAGCGCCTCCTCGGACGGGGCGCGCCGCACGGCCGCGCCTTCGAGCACGCGGCGCACCTGGTAGAGGTCGCGGACGTCCTCGACGGAGGGGAGCCGGACGAAGACACCCCGGTTGAGCCGGTGCTCGAGCAGCCGCTCGTGACCGAGCAGCCGGAACGCCTCGCGCAGGGTGTTGCGGGAGACGCCGAGCGCCTCGGAGATGGACTCCTCCGACAGGCGCTGGCCCGGCAGGAAGAACCCCTCGCTGATGCGGTCGCGCAGAATGTCGGCCACCCGTTCCGCAGTGCTGCTGCGTCCCAGGCGGGGGCGGTCCTGGGAGAGATCAGCAACCACGTTGTCCACAATTAACAGACAATCATGGAGCAAACCTCTTGTCGAATTGTTCAACGATCCTTACGTTGATAGCCATCCCCCCAATACGGCAAGGAGCAATCGGATGGCAGGCTCCACGCAACAGACCCGGCGGGTGATCCTCGCCAGCCTGATCGGCACGTCGCTGGAATGGTATGACTTCTTCCTCTACACCACCGCCGCGACCCTGGTCTTCCCCCAGCTCTTCTTCCCCTCGCTCGACCCGTTCACCGGCACGCTGGCCTCGCTGACCACCAACGCCGTGGCGTTCGTCGCCCGGCCGCTCGGCGGCATCGTGTTCGGCCACTTCGGCGACCGGGTGGGCCGTAAGACCGTGCTGGTCGTGACGCTGCTGGTCATGGGCGTCTCGACGTTCCTCATCGGGGTGCTGCCCGGCTACGCGAGCATCGGCGTCGTGGCGCCGATCCTGCTGGCGCTGTTCAGGTTCGTGCAGGGCCTGGGGCTGGGCGGTGAATGGGGCGGCGCGGTGATCATGTCGCTGGAGCACGGCGACGGCCGCCGCCGCGGCTTCAACGCCAGCTGGCCGCAGGTCGGCGTGCCCGCGGGGTACGTGCTGGCGACGGGCCTGCTGACGATCCTGTCGTTCACGCTGTCGGACGCGGCTTTCCTGTCGTGGGGCTGGCGGGTGCCGTTCCTGCTGTCGGGCGTGCTGGTCTTCGTGGGCCTGTGGGTACGCCTGAAGGTCTCGGAGTCGCCGTTGTTCGCCCAGGTCGAGCAGCAGGGCGCCAAGGCGAGGATGCCGCTGGTCGAGGTACTGCGCACGCACCCGCGCGCGCTGCTGTCGGCCTTCACCGCGCGGATCGGGGTGGACGTGGCGTTCTACACGTTCACCTCGTACATCATCGTCTACATCACCCAGCAGCTGGACCTGCCGCGCTCGTACGCGCTGAACGCCGTGCTCATCGGGTCGGCGCTGCAGCTCGTGCTGATCCCGATCGCGGGCGCGATGTCCGACCGGTACGGCCGGCGCCCGGTCTACCTCGCCGGCACGGTCGCGGCGGCGGTGTGGGTGTTCGCGTTCTTCCCGCTGCTGGACACCCGGTCGTTCCCGCTCATCGCGCTGGCCGCCGTCGTGGCGCTGATCACCCACGCCGCGATGTACGGGCCGCAGGCGGCGTTCATCGCCGAGTTGTTCAGCACGCGCCTGCGCTACAGCGGGGCCTCCATGGGCTACCAGGTCGCCGGCATCGTGGGCGGCGCCCTGGCGCCGATCATCGCGCTCCAGCTCTTCGAGGCGTTCCAGTCGACGGTGGCGGTGTCGATCTACGTGGTCGCCGCGCTGGCCGTCACCGCCGTGGGCCTGGCCATCGCCCCGGAGACCCGCGACCTCGACCTCGCCACCGCCTCGGCCGACGACCCCAAGGCGTCGCTGCCCGGCCAGGTGGGGCCGTTCGCGTGAACGCCTGAGGACGCCGCGGAAGGCGCGGGCGGCGGCTGCCACCGCCGCCCGCCTGGCGTTCTGTAGAGATAAGTCCCCACTTATCCGGATTGCGCGGTGATCTCAGTCACACCCGTACCGTTGTAACGCAATCGCCACCGATTCACAGAACAACCGTCGCCTAATAGGCATAAACTGCCCGCCTGTGAGCCTGCCTGTACGAGAACGTTCCCGCCGGCCGGGTGGTGGCCGTCACCGCCGTCCCGTGCCCACGTCCTTGCCTCCAGACGCGCCCGTGCTCGTGCTCGCCACGCCGGGCGACACCGCCGGGGTGGCCGAGGAGATCGCGTCCGTCGTGCGCGTCGACAATCCGCAGATCGAGGTGCGCCTGACGAGCGTGGCCGACCTGGCGGACTCCCTGCCCTCCGGCCGCGAGGCCATCGTCGTGCCGCTGCTCACCTGGGACGACCCCGCCGTCATGGCGGAGATCGGCAAGGTCGTCGCCGCCCATGGCGAGGGCGTCGTCGTGACCGAGGCGCTCGGGCCCCACCCGCTGCTGGCCGAGGCCCTGCACATCAGGCTGGCCGAGCGCGGCCTGGCCCGCGCCGACCGCGTGCGCCTGCTGAACGTCTCCAGCCCCGTCGACGCCGTCATCCTCGCCACCGTGGGCGGGGAGCGCGCGGTGCAGGCCGTCCAGGCGACCGCCGTGCTGCTGGCCTCCAGGCTCACGCTGCCCGTGGTGGCCGCCTCGCTCGACAGCGAGCCCGGCGTGGCCGTCGCGGCCGAGCGGCTGCGCGCCGCCGGCGCCGGCCGGCTGGCCATCTCCCCCTGCATGATCGGCCACGAGGCGCCGCGCGACCTCGTCGAGCGGGCCGCCGCGTCCATCGACGCCGGGCACGCGGAGCCGCTCGGCTCCCACAGCGCCGTCGCCGAACTCGTCGCCCGTGCTTACGGGAGTCAACTGGCCACTTGACGCAGGCTTGTTGAGATCACGGGACTCGCGTTACCGTCGGCGCATGCGTCCCGTGGTGTGCAACGGCGAGCGGCTCGGCCTTCGTGACGTCACGGAGGCCGACGTGCCCGCACTCCACGCCGTCTACGGCGATCCCACCGCCACCCAGCACCTGCCCTTCCAGCCGCGCAGCCTGGACGAGGTCGCCCGGCTGGTCGAGGAGGCCGTCGAGGCGTCCGCGGCCGAGCCGCGCCTGCTGTACGTGCTGGCCGTCGTCGACCGCGGGCGCTGCGACGTCGTCGGGGTGGCCCGCCTGCGCGTCGAGGCCGACAACCCGCACAGCGCGGAGATCGGGTTCGGGCTCCATCCCCACCAGTGGGGCCGCGGCATCGGCACCGACCTCGTACGCCTGCTGCTGTCGTTCGGGTTCGAGCACCTCGGGCTGCACCGCATCTGGGGCGCCCGCTCCCCCGCCAACCTGCCGGCCCAGCTGGCGATGCTGACCGCCGGCATGGTGGAGGAGGGCCGCATCCGCCACCACCTGCGCACCCCGGACGGCTGGCGCGACTCGATCGTGCACTCGGCCCTCGAGGACGAGTGGAGCCGGCGCTAGCCGCCCCAGCCGTCGAGCACACGTGCGGCCACCTGCGCCCTGGTGCCGGTGCCCGCCACGGTGCAGTCGGCGACCCGCGCCGCGTCCAGGACGGACGACAATTCCCCGGCCCTGGCGAGGTGCCAGTCAAGACCGGCGGGATCGCCGGCGTGCCGCGCCGTGAGCCGCCGGCGCACCTCGGGGAGCGCCACGTGGACGCGGCACACCGTGAGGGGCATCGCGAGGGCCTCCTCGTGGCGCAGGCGCTCGTCACGGCTCTCGATCACCCCGGCCAGCACGAGCCGTTCCGCCCCCGCCGCCAGGAAGTTGGCCGCCACCGCGCGCAGGTTACGCAGCGTCAGTGCGCCGTGGAAGGGGTCGTCCGGGGGCGCCGGCCAGGCGCGGCGCAGCCAGTCGAGGTCGATGACGGCGTTCGGCACGCCCGCGCCGGCGAGCAGGGCCCCGGCGGCGTCGGCCGCCGACGTCTTCCCCGCGCCGACGGTTCCGGTGATCAGGAGGGCGGACGGCATTCACGGGGTGGTACTCCGAGCCTCTGCCGCACGGGCGAATCGGAACACAACGGTGCAGGTCAGCGGTGGAGGCGGCGATTGTCGGTCGGGCACCCTACGATGAGCCTCCTCACGGAGGGATACTCACATGCTCGACTCGCTCATCGTGCCCTTGTTCGTCACCACGGACCTGCCGCCCGAGGCGGAGCTGGCCGAGTTCGGGGAGTTGCTCGCCGCGACGACGCGCGTGCTCGGCGACGAGGGCGCCGGTTATGACGCGTTCCTGGCGGGCCGGGTGTTCTGGCTCGACCGTCCTGTGCTGCCGAAGCAGCGTCCGGCGGCGCTCACCGAGCTGCGCTTCGCCGGCATGCTCGGCTATCTCGCGGCCTCCGGTCCCGGCCACGACTCGCGCGAGGTGGTCGCCGACGCGCGCCGGGCGATCGGGCGGGCCGTGACCGGCCGCTACGGCGACGTCGGCGTCCCTCCCGCCGTGTTCGCGATCCGCGACCAGGACGTCCGCGAGCGCACTCCCGACACCGCCCTCTACGTCGACACGACCGGCGCCGCCGCCGAGCTGGTGAGCGCGGCCAGGACCTACCTTTGAGCGGCCCCTCTAGCCGGCGGGGCGTGCCCGTGCCATGGTCGTACGGCGATCTGTCGAACGGCTCTGGAGGTTCCCGCATGGCGGTGCTCGGCGCGATCTGTTTCGGGCTGGTGATCGGCTGGATCACGTACGGGACCCTGCGGCGGCGGCAGTCCTCGCCGGGCCTGAGCGATCTGGCGGCGGTGCTGGCGGCGGTGGGCGGCGGCCTGGTGGCGGCGCTGGTGGGCGAGCCGGTGGTGTTCGGCGGCTACGCGGTCGGCCTGGCCGTCGGCTTCTTCGGCTACCTCGTGCTGGTCACGCTCATGCCCGACTCGAAATGGACGGCCGAGTAACCGGCCCGCCTCCGACGCCGTACGGCGGGCGTTCGAAGCCGCCGCCCGCCCTGCCGGTACGCCGAGCGGCGCGACAAGCCCCTGCGGACGGGGGGAACCGCCGTTCAGGAGCCCGTCGGAAGGGCATGATTGTTGACATGCTCTACGGCAAGGAACATGTCCAGAAATATCAGGAAACCGACGGCGTAGAAGGACACGAGTGGAACAACACCACGACCCTTCTTCTCACCACTAAAGGCCGTAAATCCGGTAAGTCGTACACGACCCCGCTGATCTACCAGCGCTTCGGCGACGCCTACCTCGTCGTGGCCTCCAAGGGAGGCGACGCCGACCACCCGGAGTGGTACAAGAACCTGGTGACCAACCCCGACGTCGAGGTGCAGGTCAAGGGCGACAGGTTCAAGGCCCGCGCCCGCACGGCCGGCGAGGCGGAGAAGCCCGAGATGTGGCGGGTCATGACCGCCACGTGGCCCGCCTACGACGAGTACCAGCAGAAGACCCAGCGGCCGATCCCGGTGGTCGTCCTCGAACGCGCCGAATGACACCGTCCGCCCCGCCGGAGGACGCCACCCGGCGGGGCGGGCGGATCAGGAGCGCAGGGTCGCGTAGAGGTCGGCCGTGCGGCGGGCGACGCGCTCCCAGGAGAAGTGCTCGACGACCCGCGCCCGCCCCGCCCTGCCCATCGCCAGCGCCCTGGCAGGGTCGCCCAGCAGGGCGTTGACGCGCTCGGCCAGGTCGGCGGCGAAACGGCCGGGATCGTCCGGCGTTCCGTCGGGCCCCTGGTCGATGGGCACCAGCAGGCCGGTCTCGCCGTCGGCCACCACCTCGGGGATGCCGCCGGTCGCCGTGGCCACCACCGCCGTCTCGCACGCCATCGCCTCGAGGTTGACGATGCCCATCGGCTCGTAGACCGACGGGCAGACGAACACCGCGGCGTGCGTCAGGAGCTGGATGACCTCGGGCTTGGGCAACATCTCGCGGATCCAGAAGACCCCGTCGCGGCCGAGACCGCGTACCAGCTCGGTCACCTCCGCGGCGATCTCGGGGGTGTCGGGCGCGCCCGCGCAGAGCACCAGCTGGGCGCCCGGGTCGATGGAGCGGGCCGCGTGCAGCAGGTGGACCAGGCCCTTCTGCCGGGTGATGCGGCCGACGAAGACGACGTACGGCCGCCGGGGGTCGATGCCGTGCTTCTCCAGCACGTGGGTGGCCGGGTCGGGGGCGTACTCGGCGGTGTCGATGCCGTTGTGGATCACGCTGACCCGCTCGGGCGCGATCTCCGGGTAGGCGGTCAGGACGTCGCGCCGCATGCCCTCCGACACCGCGATCACCGCGTCGGCGTCGAGCAGGGCGGTGCGTTCGGCCCACGACGAGATCGCGTAGCCGCCGCCGAGCTGCTCGGCCTTCCACGGCCGCAGCGGCTCCAGGCTGTGCGTGGTGACCACGTGCGGGACGCCGTGGAGGAGCTTGGCGACGTGGCCGGCGAAGTTCGCGTACCAGGTGTGGGAGTGGACGACGTCGGCGCCCTCGCAGGCGGCGGCCATCTCCAGGTCGACGCCGAGCACCTGCAGCGCGGCGTTGACGCCCGCCAGGCCGTCGGGCACCCGGTAGGCCGAGACGCCCGGCTCGGCGCGCTCGGCCCCGAAGCAGCGCACCCGTACGTCGGCCAGCTTCCGCAGCTCCCTGGCGAGGTACTCCATGTGAACGCCGGCCCCGCCGTACACCTCGGGCGGATACTCCCTGCTGAGCAGATCAACGCGCATGAGACGACCTTATGGCGGGGGCGTGCGGCGGACCACCATCGGACCACCAAGGGGCCCAGGTGTCGCCCGTCACCACCTTCTACGCACAAAACCGGACACGCAGGGAGGTGACGGTGCAGGGTTTCGTCGATACATCGGCCATTTGGGGGTAGCGTCCAGGGCATGAGGTCCCGGAGGGTGCTTGCGGTTGTGCTGGCAGGTGGAGAGGGCAAGAGGCTCATGCCGCTCACGGCGGATCGGGCCAAACCGGCGGTGCCGTTCGGGGGGATGTATCGGCTCATCGACTTCGTGCTGTCCAATCTCGCGAACGGCGGGTTCCTGAAGATCGTCGTACTGACGCAGTACAAGAACCACAGCCTCGACCGGCACGTCTCGCGGACCTGGCGGCTGTCGGCGATGCTCGGCAACTACGTCACCCCCGTGCCCGCGCAGCAGCGGCTCGGGCCGCGCTGGTTCTCCGGTTCTGCGGACGCCCTGTTCCAGAACCTGAACCTGATCTACGACGAGATGCCCGAGCACGTGATCGTGTTCGGGGCCGACCACATCTACCGGATGGACCCGCGGCAGATGGTCGAGCAGCACGAGGAGTCGGGCGCCGACGTGACGGTGGCGGCGATCCGGCAGCCGCTGTCGCTGGCCGACCAGTTCGGCGTGATCGAGACCGACCCGCAGGGCCGCCGGATCGTGGCGTTCAGGGAGAAGCCGAAGGACGCGGTGGGGCTGGCCGACTCGCCCGACGAGGTGTTCGCCTCGATGGGCAACTACGTGTTCAAGACGCAGTCGATGATCGACGCGCTGCGCGAGGACGCTCTCGACCCGAGCAGCAAGCACGACCTGGGCGGCAACATCATCCCGATGCTGGTCAAGTCGGGTGGCGCCGACGTCTACGACTTCGCCCACAACATCGTGCCCGGCTCCAGCGAGCGCGACCGCGGCTACTGGCGCGACGTCGGGACGCTGGACGCCTACTACGAGGCCCACATGGACCTCATCTCGGCGCACCCCGTGTTCAACCTCTACAACGACAAGTGGCCGATCTTCACCGGCCACGACCCGCTGCCGCCCGCCAAGTTCGTGCACAACGACGGCGACCGGGTGGGGCGGGCGATCGACTCGCTGGTCTCCCCCGGCGTGATCGTCTCCGGCGGCACGGCGATCAGGTCGATCCTGTCGCCCAGGGTCGTGCTCCACTCCCACTCGCTGGTGGAGGACTCCGTGCTGATGGAGAACGTCAAGGTGGGCCGGGGCGCGGTCATCCGCAAGGCGATCATCGACAAGAACGTCGTCATCCCCGACGGAGCCAGGATCGGCTTCGACCTCGAATACGACCGCACCCGCTTCGCGCTGACCCGCGGCGGCGTCGTGGTCATCGGCAAGAACGAGATCGTCGACCGGTAGACGGGGCCCCTCGGCATGAAAGGGTCCCGGGGCCTCACGTGGAGACCCCGGGACCGGTGCGGCCGGCGTGCTACGGGCGGCCGAGTCTAGGGAGAGCCGTTACCGGGGGGCCATCCAGTCCCAGGCCATGCGGTAGGCGCCGGGCTCGTCCCACCCGCCGTGCTCGTCGTCGTGGTGGAAAGGCTCGTCGAAGTGGTCGTCGTCGTGGTGGTCGTCGTGGTGCGGGAAGTGGCCCCGGAACACGTCCTCGAGCTTGCAGGCCTTGGCGTCGCGCTTGCCCGCGAAGACGCCGTGGCGGTCGATCCGCAGGGTGTGGGTGACGTCGGACAGGTTGAGCTCGCAGGCGCGGTCGGCGTGGGCCGGAGTGGCCATGACGACCAGTGAGGCTGCGCCGGCGAACACGCAGCCCGCCGCTATGCGGGTGACTTTCATGATCTCCCCCAGAAAGGACGTTCTGACAACGCTTCATCACTCTAAGTAGCGTCTGTGAGAAGTTCGGTCACGCCACGCCTGACACGACCCGATCCAAGCCATAGCCGTCGGTTATGACCCCAGGTCTTGGACGGGAATGCCACCGCCCGCGCATCATCGTCGCCATGGACGCCAACCCCCGCCGCGCCACGCTGATCCTCCTGGCCGCCGTCGTCGCCGTGCTGAGCGCGTGCGCCCCCGACCGGCCCGCCGCGCCGCCGCCCGCCGTCTCCACC
>NZ_POUD01000178.1 GCF_003236395.1 Nonomuraea aridisoli
AGATGAGTATAAGAGACAGCAGCTGGCGTTCCGGGGGCAGGGGTTCGTGCTGGTGCAGGCCAGCGAGGGGCCTCCTGTCGTGCAGGCGTCTTCCTGACCTGGCGGGACACGGGGTCCGCGCTGGACAGGTAATTAGCTAATTGCCATAATGCCTTGGTGCTGGACGTCGACCTGGTCAAGGCGTTGGCCAATGACAAGCGGCTGCAGATCCTGGAATGGCTGCGCGATCCCGCGAGCCACTTCCCGCCGCAGCGCGAGGGCGATCTCGTACGCGACGGTGTCTGCTCGCTGTTCATCGCCGAGAAGCTGGGAGTGAGCCAGCCGACCTGCGGCGAGCATCTCAAGGTGCTCGCGAAGGCGGGCCTGATCCGCGGCAGGAAGATCAAACAATGGGTGTTCTACCGGCGCGACGAGGACCGGATCGCCGCTGTGAAGGAGTTGCTGAGCAGTGACTGGTGAGCCGTACGCCGCCTACGAGCGGCTGATCGCCGACATGGACGCGGCAGGGGCGCGCTACCGGCTGATCGACCACGCTCCCGAGGGGCGTACGGACGAGGTCAGCGCGTTGCGCGGGCACGACGTGTCGCAGGCGGCCAAGTGCCTGATCGTGATGGTCAAGATCGGCAAGAAGCAGACCCGTCACGTGCTGGCCGTCGTCCCGGGTGATGCCCGGCTCGACCTGCAGGCCGTCAAGGGGCTGCTCGACGGCACGTACGTCGGCTTCGCCGGCAAGGAGAAGGCCGAGGAGCTGGCGGGGAGCGTGAGCGGGACGGTGCTGCCGTTCAGCTACGACCCGCGGCTGGAGCTGGTCGCCGACCCGTCGCTGCTGGAGCGGCCCGAGCTGTACTTCAACGCCGCCCGCCTCGACCGCTCCGTGGCGCTGGCCACGGACGACTACGTACGGCTGGCCGAGCCGCGCATCGCCCCCATCGTCATGAACTAGCGCGCACCACGGCCAGCGGGCAGGGCGTGTGGTGCAGCAGGGCCTGGCTGATCGAGCCGAGCAGCATGCCCGCGAGCTGCCCGTGCCCGCGCGAGCCGACGACCAGCAGGTCCGCGCCCGTGGCGGCCTCCTTCAGCACCTCCAGCGGATGCCCGTGCACGACCTCGGGCACCACGTCGACCGCGGGGTGCCGGTCACGGTGGCCGGCCAGCCGGTCCTTCAGCAGGTCCAGGGCGTCCTGTTCGCTGTCGCGGTCGGCGGGTTCGAAGCCGGAGGGGCGGGGCCAGGCCCAGGCGTACACGACCCGCAGCCGCGCCCCCCGCAGCCCGGCTTCGCGGAAGGCGAACTCGATCGCGCGCTCGGCGCCGGGGGAGTTGTCGGTCCCGGCCACGATCTCGCCGCGTGGGACGGCCGGCTGGTGGTGGACGAGGACGACGTTCGTACGGGCGTGCGTGGCGACGCCGTGCGCGGCCGAGCCGATGAGCAGCCCGCGCACGCCGCCGACGCCGCGGTTGCCGACGACCAGCAGCTCGGCGCGTTCCGACGCCTTGACCAGGGCCGAACGGGGGTCGCCCGGCAGCAGCACCCCCTCCACGCTGACCTGCGGCCACTCACGGCGGGCGCGGTCCTGCGCCGCCGTGAGCACGGTGTGGGCGGAGTCGCGCATCCACCGCGCCACCTCGGCGTAGTGGGGAGCCTCCTGCTCGCACAGCCACTTCGGCACGGCGTAGGCGACGGTGAGCGGCACCCCCCGCAGTTTCGCCTCGGTGGCGGCCCAGCCGGCGGCCTCCAGGCCGGTGCGGGAGCCGTCCACGCCCACGATGATCAACCGATGTCAGCCCCTCACGATCGCGCGTAGCACTCCACTTCGGCGCGGCGGAGGGACAGCCCCTGCTCGGTGGACTCGCGCACGCATTGTCGCTCGGCCTTGCTGAGCCGGAGCTCGCCGCACACGGCCACGCCGGCGTACGCGCGGCAGTCGAGCGCCGTGTCCTCGTTGCCGACGCGGTACGTCCGCCTGACCTCCGCGCGGCACTTCGCGGGCCCGGTGCCGGCGTAGCGACACTGAGCGATCAGGGTGTCGTACTGTTCCTGGCTCACTTCACGCTTGCCGCTACCGTCTCCACCGGCTGCGGTGGCGCCGACCGCGGCCAGCACCACGAGTCCGGCGACAGCGACGATCATCTTCATAGTCCCCCCGAACTGGTCCGTACCGCCCAGGGGGCTCACCAAACATCAATTCACACAAACACACCATGTTTCAGGCGATGTGGGGCGTGGGTACGATCATCGCCGTCCAACGCGGGAGCCCTGCACACGGGCTGAGAGGACGGCTCAGAGCCGCCGACCGCCAGAACCTGCTCCGGGTAATGCCGGCGAAGGGAGTTTGCGCGATGACTGACGCGCCCCAGCCCCGATTCTCCAAGATCTACACCGGTGACCTCCGCGTGCCGATGCGGCAGGTGCACCTGTCCAACGGATCGGCTGTGACGCTGTACGACACCTCGGGCCCGTACACCGACCCCTCGTACGAGCCCGACCTGCGGCGTGGACTGCCGCGCCTGCGTGAGCGGTGGGTCGCCGAGCGCCGCGAGAAGGGAGAGCCGGTCACCCAGGTCGGCTGCGCCCGGCGCGGGATCGTGACCAAGGAGATGGAGTTCATCGCCGTGCGCGAGGGGGTCACCCCCGAGTTCGTCCGGCAGGAGGTGGCGGCCGGACGGGCCATCATCCCCGCGAACGTCAACCACCCCGAGTCCGAGCCGATGATCATCGGCAGGAACTTCCTCGTCAAGATCAACGCCAACATCGGCAACTCCGCCGTGACCTCCTCCATCGAGGAGGAGGTCGAGAAGATGACCTGGGCCACCCGGTGGGGCGCCGACACGATCATGGACCTGTCCACCGGCGACGACATCCACGAGACCCGCGAGTGGATCCTGCGCAACTCGCCGGTCCCGGTCGGGACCGTGCCGATCTACCAGGCCCTGGAGAAGGTCAAGGGCCGCCCCGAGGCGCTGTCGTGGGAGGTCTACCGCGACACCCTGATCGAGCAGTGCGAGCAGGGCGTCGACTACGTGACCGTGCACGCGGGCGTGCGGCTGTCGTACGTGCCGCTCACCGCCGGCCGCAAGACCGGCATCGTCTCGCGCGGGGGCTCGATCATGGCCGCCTGGTGCCTGGCGCACCACCGTGAGAGCTTCCTGTACGAGAACTTCGCCGAGATGTGCGAGATCCTGGCCCGTTACGACGTGTCGTTCTCGCTCGGCGACGGCCTGCGGCCCGGCTCGATCGCGGACGCCAACGACGAGGCCCAGTTCGCCGAGCTGCGCACGCTCGGCGAGCTGACCACGATCGCGCGCGAGCACGACGTCCAGGTCATGATCGAGGGCCCGGGACACGTGCCCATGCACAAGATCAAGGAGAACGTCGAGCTGCAGCAGGAGCTCTGCGACGACGCACCGTTCTACACCCTCGGCCCGCTCGTGACCGACATCGCCCCGGGCTACGACCACATCACCTCGGGCATCGGGGCCGCCATGATCGGCTGGTTCGGCACCGCGATGCTCTGCTACGTCACCCCGAAGGAGCACCTCGGCCTGCCGGACAAGGACGACGTCAAGACCGGCGTGATCACGTACAAGATCGCCGCTCATGCCGCCGACCTGGCCAAGGGGCACCCGCAGGCCCAGGCGTGGGACGACGCGCTGTCGGACGCGCGGTTCGAGTTCCGCTGGGAGGACCAGTTCGACCTGTCGCTCGACCCTGACACGGCCCGGTCCTTCCACGACGAGACGCTGCCCGCCGCGCCGGCCAAGACGGCCCACTTCTGCTCGATGTGCGGTCCGAAGTTCTGCTCGATGCGCATCAGCCACGAGATCCGCGAGCAGGGGTACGCGGAGAAGGCCGCCGAGTTCCGTCGGCTCGGCGGTCAGATCTACGTCGACTGACCGGGGAACGGGGAGGCCGGCGGCATGCCGGCCTCCCTTTCCTTGCCGGGCAGGTCAGAGCATCCGGCCGAGGCGCGCGGCCTCCCGCCGGATGACGGGGAGGAACTTCTCCCGTACGACGTCGAGGGAGGCGCGGGCGGTGGAGGTGCTGACGCTCATGGCGGCGTGCACCCGCCCGAGGTTGTCGCGGACCGGGACGGCCACGGTGAGCACCCCCGGTTCGAGCTCCTCCTCGGTGACGGCGAACTCCTCGTCGTGCGCGCTCTGGATGCGGGCACGGATCTCGGCGATCGTCGTCGGGGTGTTCGCGGTCGTCGGCCGGGGATGGCAGGTGCGAAGGTAGTCCTCCAGCTCCTGGGGAGGCAGGGATGCCAGCATCACCCGGCCCGTCGAGGAGGCGTAGGCGGGCAGCCGGGCGCCCACCCGCACGCCCGCCGAGACGATGCGGGTGGCCTCGGCCCTGGCGATGAACAGCGCGTGCCCGTCTTCCAGGACGGCGAGCGAGGCGGATTCGTCCAGCTCGTCACGGACGGCGACCAGGCAGGGCTGGGCGAGGGCCGGCAGCGACGAGGTGTTGGCGTAGGAGGCGCTCAGCCGCATCATCCGCGGAGTCGGCCGGAAGTATTTGCCGTCGTAGCTGAGGTAGCCGAGCTCCTCCAGCGTGAGCAGGCACCGCCGCGCCGCCGCGGGGCTGATGCCGGTGGCCGCCGCCGCGCCGCTGACCGTGAGCTGCGGATGGCGGAGGTCGAAGGCCTCGATGATCGCCAGCCCTTTGGCGAGTCCGCCCATGACCTCGCGCCGGCCGGGCTTGCCCGATGCGGGGGGTCCGTCTGCCTGCTCTGCGTCCGACACGTTTTTCGTTATACGAAAAATCCGGATATCCGTCAAACCTTCGACGGTCACTCCGCGGAGTCGCCGCGCCGCCGGACACGTACGCACGGTCCAGTTTTAGCCAAGAGTCAGGCGATTTGAGCGGTTCACACCCATTGACACGCTTTGGTGAGCGGATTAGGTTTTCCGCAATTACCGAAACTTTTTCGCTTAACGAAAAATGAGGAGTGCGTCATGGGTTCGCCCCGGCTTCGGGTGGCGATCGTGGGCGGCGGCATCGGTGGCATGACGACCGCCAACGCCCTCGCGCGGCGTGGCGTCGACGTCACGGTCTTCGAGCAGGCGCCGCAACTGGGAGAGATCGGCGCGGGCGTGCTGATGACGCCCAACAGCGTCCGCCTGCTGGAGCGGATGGACATGGGCCCCGCCCTGGCGGCGGTCGGCGCGCGCATCGGCAAGGGGTCACAGTACTACCGGATGGACGGCACGCCCGTCGCCCCCATCCTGACCACCGACTCCGCCGGCTGGAACGGCATGTACGGCATGCACCGGGCCGACCTGCTCGCCGTACTGGCGAACGGGCTTCCCGAGGACGTCGTCCGCACCGGCCACCGCTGCGTCGGCTTCGAGCAGGACGCCGGCGCCGCCCGGCTGACCTTCGACAACGGCGAGTCGGCGGAGGCCGACGTGGTCATCGCGGCCGACGGGATCCATTCGGTGCTCCAGCACCACGTGGTTCCGCCCGCCAGCCCGGTGCACTCGGGCTCGGTGGCCTACCGCGGGCTGATCCTGAGGTCGCGGGTGCCCTTCTGGGCGAGCGGGATCTCCCAGCTCTGGATGGGGGAGGGCAAGCACTTCCTCGTCTATCCGGTGCGCTCCGGCGAGCTGATCAACTACGTCGGGTTCGTCCCCAGCGACGAGCAGACCACGGAGTCCTGGTCCGCGCCCGGCGACCCGGCCGCGCTCGCCGCCGCGTTCGCCGGCTGGGACGACCGCATCGGGCGGCTGCTGGCGGAAGTGGAGCAGACGTTCTGGTGGGGCCTGTACGACCGCGAGCCCCTGGACTCGTGGACCAACGGCAGACTGGCGCTCCTCGGCGACGCCGCCCACCCGATGCTCCCGCACCTCGGCCAGGGAGCGAACCAGGCGATGGAGGACGCGGTGGCCGTCGCGGTGCTGCTGTCGGAGGCCGACCGGGACAGCGCTTCCCAGGCCCTGGCCGACTACGAGCGGCTCCGGCTGGGCCGCGTCGCCGAGGTCCAGCGCGGCGCCCGGGCGAACGGGCAGCGCTACGACTCCGCCTACGACGACCTCGACCAGCGCGACGCCGAGATCAGCGGCTCCGTCACCTTCCGGTCCTGGCTCTACGACCACGACATCGAGGCCGAGGCCGGCAAGCTCGTCGCCGCACGCTAGCCCCGACCGGCCGGGCACGACAGGGCATCCCCTCGGCCTCGACCGCGATCACTCCCCAGAACACATGACATCGGAGGACCAATGGGTGATGCCATTGTCGAAAGCCTGACACAGGTGTTCTCCTTCCAGAGCCTCGTGCTGATGCTGGTCGGCGTCGTGGTGGGCTTCGCGGTCGGGATCCTGCCCGGCCTCGGCGGCGCCGTGACGCTGGCCCTGATGCTGCCGTTCACGACGGGCATGGAGCCGGTTCAGGCGTTCGCCTTCCTGCTCGGCATGTTGTCGGTCACCGCCACGGCCGGTGACATCACCTCCGTTCTCTTCGGGATCCCCGGCGAGGCGACCTCCGCCGCGACGGTTCTCGACGGGCATCCCCTGACCAAGCGCGGGCAGGCCGGCCGGGCGCTGGGGGCGGTGCTCTCCGCCGCGTCCCTCGGCTCGGCGATCGGCGCGGTGGTGCTGGTGCTCGCCATCCCCGTGGTGCGTCCCCTGGTGCTCTCCTTCGGCCCCGCGGAGTTCTTCGCGCTGACCATGCTGGGCCTGACCTTCGTGGTGGCGCTGTCCAGCGGGAACATGCTCAAGGGCTTCATCATGGCGATCTTCGGCGTGCTGGTGGCCATGGTGGGCATCGACCCGCAGGAAGGCGTCCCGCGCTACGCCTTCGGCGAGCTGTACCTGTGGGGCGGGATCGGCCTGGTCCCGCTGGTCGTCGGCCTGTTCGGCGGAGCCGAGGTGCTGCAGCTGATGCTGAGCAAGCAGAGCATCGCCCGCGAGGACGTGGCGGCGCGCGACTTCAGCGGCATCGGGCAGGGGGTCAGGGAGACCTTCGCCCACTGGTGGCTGGTCATCCGGTCCAGCGCGATCGGCGTCGGGGTCGGCATGGTGCCGGGCGTCGGCGGCTCGGTGGCGCAGTTCCTCGCCTACGGCCACGCGCAGCAGACGTCCAAGCATCCCGAGGAGTTCGGCAAGGGGTCGATCGAGGGCGTCATCGCGGCCGGCGCGGTGAACGCCAAGGAGAGCGGGTCGCTCATCCCCACCGTCTCCTTCGGCATCCCGAGCGGCGCGGCCAGCGCGGTGCTGCTCAGCGCCTTCCTCATCGTGGGCCTGGACCCGGGCCCCGACATGCTGACGAAGCACCTGCCCGTGACGCTGTCGATGGCGTGGGTGGTCATCCTGGCGAACTTCGTCGCCGTCGCGGTCAGCTTCCTGCTGATCCGCCCGCTGGCCCGGCTGACCCACATCCGCGGCACGTACATCGTGCCGGTGCTGATCATGTTGCTCGTGGTCGGCGCCTACACGGCGAGCAACAACTTCGCCGACGTGCTGGTGATGCTGGCGGCCTCCGCGTTCGGCGTGGTCTGCGTCCGGTGGAACTGGCCGAGGGTGCCGTTCCTGCTGGCGGTGGTCCTGGGCTCCATCGCCGAGCGCTACCTGTTCCTCTCCTACTCGCTCTACGGGCTCGAGTGGCTGACCCGGCCGCCGGTCCTGATCATCGCGTTGATCATCATCCTGACCGTGGTCCGGCCCCTGCTGCGCAACGCCCTACGGCGGCGCGCGGAGCAGGACACGCCCCAGAAGACGGGAGCCCGCTCATGACGCTCTCCTCCCACAGGCGGAATGCCCCGGCGAACCCCGGCGGCACGGTCTCAGCGCCGGGCACCGCGCCGCCCGGCCGTGACGCCGGACCGGTGGCCGACATCGTCATCACCTGCGTGCTGGGCGTGATCTTCGTCGGCGGTTTCCTGCTGGCCCTGCAGTGGGGGTTCCGCGCCTCGCTGGTCCCGTCCCTCGCCTGCGGACTGGGCGTGGTGCTGAGTCTGGGTCACCTGGCCGTGCTGCTCGTCCGCCGGACGAGGGCGGCGGGCGGGGATCCCGTGCGCCATGAGCAGGCGCATGAGGAGGCGGAGGCGGACCTGCCGCAGGACGCGGAGTACGTCTTCGCCACCGCCGGGGCCGCCGCCTGGCGGAGCAATCTGGCCTGGCTGGCGGGCTTCTTCGTCGTGCTGTACATCGCCGGCCTCATCCCGGCGGCCGTCCTCTTCACGGCCGCGTACCTGAAGAAGGGCGCCGGCGCGTCCTGGCCGCTGGCGCTGGGGTACGCGGTCGTCCTCGGGCTGCTGCTCTGGCTGGTGTTCGTGCTCCTGCTCGCCATCCCGATGCCGGAAGGGCTGTTCTCGTGATGCCCGGCGTGAACGAGGCGCCAGGACGCGCCACCGCACCCGCGAGGAGGAGTCACATGACCCGGCGCCTCAGCAGGGCCGCCGCCGCTCTCGGCGCTCTCGGCCTGGCCGCCGCGTGCGGCGGGGCCGACGCGGCGGTGCCCCCCGCCGAGTTCTACGCGGGCGAGACCATCGAGTTCGTCGTTCCGTACGAACCGGGCGGCGGCTACGACCTGTACGCCCGGGACATCGCCCCCTACCTCGCCAAATGCACGAAGAGCAAGGTGAGGGTGCTGAACGAGCCGGGGGCGGGCGGGCTGCTCGCGACGTCGCAGACCGCGGTGGCTAAGCCGGACGGCCTGCGGGTGGAGATCGTCAACACCATCGGCGTGGTCAGCGCCCAGGTGGGGCGGGTCGAGGGGCTGAACTTCGACCTGGCGGACTTCTCCTGGCTGGCCCGGCTGTCCACCGAGCCCAACATCGTGGTGGTCGCCGCGGACAGCCGCTTCAAGACCTTCGACGACATGCTGCGCAGCAAGGAGCCGGTGAAGTTCGTCTCGACCGGCCCGGGCGCCAACGACTACATCAACCCGCCCCTGCTGTCGAAGATCTACGACTTCCCGGCGGAGGTCATCACCGGCTTCTCCGGCTCAGGGGAGGCGCGGACGGCGATCCTGCGCGGCGACGCGGACGCGCAGGTGATGCCGCTGAACACGGCGCTGAGCGGGATACGCGCCGGCCTCATGCGTCCGGTCCTCGTCATCGGGGAGACCGACGACAAGCACATGGCGGGCGTGGCGAGCGCGGCCGGCATCACGCCGAGGACCCCGCAGCAGCAGGCCATCCTGCGTTCGCTGCTCGACCTGACCGAGACCAGCCGGACCGTGGCGGCCCCGCCCCACCTGGACAAGGGCCGTCTGGAGTATCTTCGCCAGGCGTTCAAGTGCGCGTTGACCGACCCGGGGCTGGTGAGGTCGGGAGCGGAGCAGCAGCGGCCGGTCAGCTATCTGTCCGGAGAGGACACCCGAAACCTGGTGGTGAAGGTGCTGAACGCCGATCCCGCCTTCCAGACCGTCGTCCGGGCCAACTCCTGAGCGGCGTCCCATTCCCATCTCCAAGGAGGAGCTGAACCCATGTCAGACCGACGCCTGTCTCTGGCCATCGCCGACTACGACCGGGTGGCCGCGCTGGCCGACGGTCGCGTGACGATTCCCGGGGTCGAGCTGGACCTGCAGACCCTGGCACCCTCGGAGACCTTCTACCGGATGTTGCACGAGGACGCCTTCGACATCAGCGAGATGTCGTTGTCCAGTTACCTCATCGCCCGCGAGCAGGGCCGCGAGTGGACCGCCATTCCGGTCTTCCCCTATCGCAACGCGTTCCACGTCGCGATCTACGTGCACGAGCGGTCCGGCATCACACGGCCGGAGGAGTTGCGCGGCCGCCGCTTCGGCCTGACGGAGTACCAGGTGACGGCCGCCGTGTGGACGAGGGGCGTCCTCCAGCACGACTTCGGGGTCGATCCCACCGGCGTCGAGTGGTTCGTCGAGCGGACCCCCGAGCTCAGCCACGGCGGCGAGACCGGTTTCCAGCCCGCGCCCGGTGTACGGGTGAGGCCGCTCCCCGAGGGAGAGACCCTGCAGTCGATGCTGGTCGCGGGCGAGCTCGACGCGGTGCTGCCGAGCCCGTACCCCGGCATGGCCTCCCGGCTGAACCGCACCAGCGCCCACGACCTGCGGGTGACCCCGGGCGTGCGGCGGTTGTTCGCCGACCCGTGGGCGGAGGCGCAGCGGATCTACCGCGAGCACGGGTTCCTGCACATGAACCACACCGTCGTGGTGCGCGACGAACACCTGGAGCGTGACCCGGACCTGGCCCTGCACCTCTTCCAGGCGTTCTCGGACGCCAAGCGGGCGGCCTACGACCAGGTGCGCCGCCTGGAGCGCGCCAGCCTGCTGCTCGCCGGACCCCGGCTGGACGAGCAGGCGGAGATCTTCGGCGACGACCCGTTCCCCTACGGGTTCACCGGGACCGCCGCGGCGCTGCGGACCCTGGCCGGCTACTCCCACGAGCAGGGGCTGATCCGGGCACTCCCCACGGTCGAGGACCTGTTCGCGGCCACCACGCTGGGCACCTGACCGGTCATCCGGGCAAAGTCTCGCCGCCGATCGGGGCGAGCACCTCGCCCGTGTAGTACGACGACATCAGCTCGGAGGCGAAGAAGACGTACGAAGGGGCGATCTCGTCCGGGTCGGCGGGTCGCCCCATCGGCACGTGCTCGCCGAACTTGCCGACCTTCTCCTCGGGCATGGTCGCCGGGATCAACGGCGTCCACACCGGGCCCGGCGCCACGGCGTTGATCCGGATGCCGCGTTCGACCAGGTTCTGGGCCATGGAGTAGGTGAAGGCGTTGATGGCGCCCTTCGTGGCGGCGTAGTCGATGAGCGACTTGTTGCCGCGCAGGCCGTTGATCGAGGAGGTGTTGATGATCGAGCCGCCCTCCCGCATGTGGGGCAGGGCGGCCTTGGTCACGCGGAAGTAGCTGTGGATGTTGACCGCGAACGTGTGCTCCCACTGCTCGTCGGTCAGCTCCTCCAGGCCGCTCACCGGCTCCTGGTAGGCCACGTTGTTGACCAGCACGTCCAGGCCGCCCAGCTCGGCGACGGTCTGCTCGACGACCGAGGCGCAGTGGGCGCGGTCGCCCAGGTCGCCGGGGAGCAGCACGCAGCGCCGGCCGGCCTGCTCGACCAGCTTGCGGGTGTGCGCGGCGTCCTCGTGCTCGCTCAGGTACGCGATCGCGACGTCGGCGCCCTCCTTGGCGAAGGCCACGGCGACCGCCCTGCCGATGCCCGAGTCGCCGCCGGTGATCAGGGCCTTCTTGTCCTGCAGCAGGCCCCTGCCCTGGTAGGCGCGCATCTCGTCGCGCGGCTCGGGGGCCATCTCCCCGGTCCGACCCGGGTACGGCTGCTTCTGCGGTGGTGGTGTCTCCGACATATCAGGCGGCCTGCCCGTGACCGGGTATGGCTAACTCCATCACCTGACGAAACCCTCGGCTCTGAGCCAGTCGCGGGCGACCAGGGCGGGCACGTCGCCGTCCACGTCCACCCGGGCGTTGAGGTCGCGCATCACCTGGTCGGTCAGCTTGGCGCTGATGGGCGCGAAGATCCGCGCGATGTCCGGGTGGGCGTCGGCGAGCTGGCGCCGCATGGTCACCGACGCGTTGTAGAGGGGGAAGAACTTCTTGTCGTCCTGAAGGAGCGTCAGGCCGAGCGCCTCGACCCGGCCGTCCGTCGTGGTCACCATGCCGAGGGCGCACCTGTCGCTCGCGACGGAGTCGTACAGCACGCCGACCGACACCCGGCGCACGCCCTGCCGGGGGATGTCGGCGCCGTAGCGCAGGCCGTAGGCGCGCAGCATGCCGAGGAACCCGTCGTCCCTGCCGAAGGTCTCGTGGTCGACGCAGAACGTACGCTGCCCGACCGGGATCTTCCTGATGTCGGAGATCGTCCGCAGGCCCCACCGCCGGGCCGTGGCGCGGGTGACGCCGACCGCGTAGGTGTTGTTCAGCGGCGCGGGCGGCAGCCAGACGACGCCGTTGCGGCGCAGGTCCAGGTCGCGCACGGCCACGTACTGCCGCCAGGGGTCGGGGATCGGCCGCCGCCGGCCGAGGTAGGTGATCCAGCCGGTGCCGGTGTACTCCCACATCAGGTCGGCGTCGCCGCGGGTCAGGGAGGCGCGGGCGTTCACGCTGCCCTGGACGTTCGTCTGGTCTTCCACGTCGGCGCCCGCGGCCGACAGGGCCAGCACCGCGATCTTGCCGAGCACGAGCTGCTCGGTGAACTCCTTCGACGTCACCCGCACGGTCGTGCCCTCCAGCGAGGCCACCGGCCGGATGCCGGCCGGCTCGACCGGCGGCACGAACGACCCCGCCCGCTCCAGCCCGCACCCTGCCAGGACCAGCACGAGCAGCAGCGCGACGAGCGCTCTCACGACAGTCCTTTCGGGGACAGCAGACGCTGCGCGAGCCCGCCCAGCCAGTCGACGATCAGCGCCAGCACCGCGATCAGCACGCATCCGGTGACCAGGACCAGGTTGCGCTGGGTGCTCACCCCGGCGGTGATGAGGTCGCCGAGCCCGCCCGCGCCGATGAACGCCGCGATGCCGGCCGTGCCGACGTTCAGCACCAGCGTGGTCCTGACGCCCGACAGGATGACCGGCACCGCCATCGGCAGCTCCACCTTGGCCAGCACGCCGGCGGCGGACATGCCGATCCCGCGGCCCGCGTCGACCAGCCGAGGGTCCACCTGTTCGAGCCCGACCATGGTGTTGCGCAGCGTGGGCAGCAGGCTGTAGGCGAACAGCGCCGCCACCGCCGTCCAGAACCCGATCCTGAACAGCACCGCCAGCAGCACGACCATGCCGACCGCGGGGATCGCCTGGCCCAGGTTCGCCAGGGCCAGCGCGTACGGCGTGACCCGGCGCAGCCCCGGCCTGGTGAGGACGATGCCCAGCGGCAGGGCCACCGCCAGCACCAGCACCGTGGAGAAGAACACCAGCAGGACGTGCTCCCAGGTGCGCCGGAGCACGAACGGCAGGTTGAGCGAGCCGCGTTCGATGCCGTCCAGCGGCACCTGCTGGGTGTAGGCGATCATGGCGACGGCCACGGCGAGGTAGCACAGCGGCGGCAGCACGACATGCCAGGAGCGGCCGATCCGCGGCTCCGGGATCGTCTCCCGCTCGGCGGCGGTGGACAGGCTCATCCGCCCTCCTCCCGGCCGAGCCGGACCATGCGGCGCTCCCGTTCCCTGGCCTTGATCGACTGGATGGCGTTCTGCACCGTGGCCAGCGACAGCGCCCCCTCGTACGCCTGGTGCCTGCCGGTCACGGGGACGACGTCGGTGTCGGCGTTGAGCAGCTCCTCCAGGGCGTCCTGCAAGGTCTTCCGACGGCCGATGACGCCGCTGACCTCGTCGCCCACCATGCCGACCGGCCCTTCCCGCCCCTTGAGGTGCGCCGTCGTGACCCAGCGCTGCGGACGCCGCATGCCGTCGAGGATCAGCGCGTACCCCCGGCCGTCGCGCTCGACCGTGGCGAGCACGTCGCGCGCGTCGGCGTCCTCTGCGGCGTACGGCACCTGGTCCAGCTCGATGTCGCCCACCTTGGTCAGGCTCAGCAGCCGCATCGAGGAGCCTGCGCCGAGGAACTGCTCGACGTACTCGTCCGCCGGGTTCGTCAGGATCTCGGCGGGTCTGGCGTACTGCACGATGTGGCCGGGGCGCTGCATGATCGCGATGTGGTCGCCGAGCTTGAGCGCCTCGTCGATGTCGTGGGTGACGAAGACGATCGTCTTGGACAGGTCGTCCTGGAGCCTGAGCAGCTCGTCCTGCAGGCGCTGGCGGCTGATCGGGTCGAGCGCGCCGAACGGCTCGTCCATGAGCAGCACGGGCGGGTCGGCGGCCAGCGCGCGGGCGACGCCGACGCGCTGCTGCTGCCCGCCGGAGAGCCGGCGCGGGAAGGCGTCGCGGAACGTGGCCGGCTCCAGGCCCACCAGCGTGAGCAGCTCGTCGACGCGTTCGGCGATGCGGCGGCGGTCCCAGCCGAGCAGCTTGGGCACCTGCGCGATGTTCGAGGCCACGGTCATGTGCGGGAACAGCCCCGCCTGCTGGATCACGTAGCCGATGTGGCGTCGCAGCAGGTCGGGGTCGATGTCGCGGGAGCTGCGGCCGTCGATGAGGATGTCGCCCGAGGTGGGCTCGATCAACCGGTTGATCATGCGCATGGTGGTCGTCTTGCCGCAGCCGGACGGCCCGACGAGCACCACGATCTCGCCGGCCGCGATGGTGAGGTCGAGCTCCCGCACGGCGGGCGCGCGGCCGCCGGGGAACGCCTTGGTCACCTTCCGCAGCTCGATCGGGACGCCGTGGGTGCTCGGCTCAGCCATGGGCGCTCCTCGCGATCGCGAGCCGCCGCAGCGGTCCGTCGGGCGCCGTGAGCCGGCCGAGCAGCACGTAGCAGGCGTCGAAGAGCAGCGCGAGGACGGCCACCCCGATCGTCCCGGTGAGCGTGGCGTTGACCGCGTTCGCGCCGCCGAGCCTCGCCAGGCCGGAGAAGATCTGCTCGCCGAGCCCCGGCCCGGAGACGTACGCGGCCACCGCGCCGATGCCCATGGCCAGCTGCGTGGAGACCCGGATGCCGGTGAGGATCACCGGCCAGGCCAGCGGCAGCTCGATCCTGGCCAGCGTCCTGCGCCGGCTCATGCCGATGCCGCGCGCGGCGTCCACCAGCAGCGGATCGACGCCGCGCAGGCCGACGACGGTGTTGCGGAGGATGGGCAGCAGCGCGTAGATGACGATCGCGGTCACGCTGGGCGCCACCCCGAGCCCCAGCAGCGGGATCATGAGACCCAGCAGGGCGAGCGACGGGATGGTGAACAGCACGCCCGCCGACGACGTGGCGAACGCCGCCATCCGGGGGCGCCGGTAGGTGGCCACGCCGACGAGCACGCCCAGGACGGCCGCCACCAGGACGCATTGGGCGACCATGCTGGCGTGCTGCGCCGTCTCGAAGAGGATGAGGTCCCAGCGATCCTCGACGTATTCCCACAGATTCATCAACCAGCTAGTAACCGAGTGTGCCGGGCCGAAACCGAAGTACCGGTTTGTCCCTTATGTTGCTCTATTTCCGACAGTTGCCTCGGGTGGTGTCCGGAGCGCCAAGATGAGAGGTTTCTCATCTTGGCCTCAGCGTGGTCTCCTCGAAGGGCGGGAGGGTCGTCCCATGAAACACCGGGCAATGGTGATTCTCCTTGTCCTGGCACTGGCAGTGGCGGGGATCACGGCGATGGGCTTCGTACAGGCCGCCGAGCAGGAGCCCGATCTGGGCGGGCCCGTGGTGGTCACGCCGCGGGCCCAGCTCAGCGGGCAGGCCACGGCCGAGCCGACGCCGAGCGCGGGCGCGAGCGCGCGCTCGGGCGACGGTCCGGCCCGGGCCACGTCCGACACGGGCGGGCCGGGGCAAGAGCCTGGTCAACAGCCGAGCCAGGGGCCGGGGCGCACCGGCGAGCCGTCGGCGACCCCCGGGGCCCCCACGGCCACCCAGGGCGAGCGCGCCGCGACCCGGGAGCCCCGGGCGGAGCCGGTCAATCCGCCGTCGCCCAGACCCGGGGGCGGAGACAACGATGACGATGACGACGATGACGACGACGGAGGCGATGATGACGATGACTGACGGGAAAGGCGCGGGAGGGTGAGTGCCCGCGCCCGGATCGTGGGCTGGATGCTCTCCGTCGTCGGCCTCGCCCTCAGTGTCGCCATCTTCGCCACCTGGTGGGTCCTGTCCGCCAGGCTCGACAACCGGATCAATCTCGAGCTGGAGAACGAGTACGACAAGCTCAAGCGGTACGCCGCCAACGCGCTCGACCCGAGCACGGGGCGCACGGTGACCGACGTCGGCGATCTGCTCTACAACTACCTGCAGGTCAACACGCCTGACAGGTGGGAGACGTTCTTCTCCATCGTCGACGGCAGGGCCCACAAGATGACGTTCGTCACGCCGCCGGTGCCCCTCGACGCCGACCCCCGGCTGGTGGCGGAGATGGCGAAGGCGACCAGGGCCGTCCGCAAGGAGATGGACACCGCCCGCGGAGAGGTCCAGTACGCGGTCTTCCCGGTCACCGTCACCGGCGACCCCCGCACCGGTCACTTCGTCGCGGCGGTCTTCTCCGACCTGCACCGCGACGAGATCGACGACGCCGTGCGCACGCTCATCCTGGCCGCGGCGGGGGCGATGGCCGCGGCGGGCGGCGTGGGGTGGTTCGTGGCGGGCCGGGTGCTGGCGCCGGTCCGGCTGGTCCGCCAGACGGCCGAGCAGATCAGCGACTCCTCCGACCTGACCCGCCGGCTCGACGTGCCGGGCAACGACGACGTGGCGGCGCTCGCGGCGACCTTCAACCACATGCTCGACCGGCTCGAACACGCCTTCGTCGTGCAACGCCACTTCATGGACGACGCCGGCCACGAGCTGCGCACGCCGATCACGGTCATCCGGGGTCACCTGGAGCTCATGGGCGACGACCCCGACGACCGCGCCGAGACCCTCGCGCTGGTCACCGACGAGTTGGACCGGATGAACCGCATCGTCGACGACCTGCTCACCCTCGCCAAGGCCGAACAGCCCGGCTTCCTCAATCTCGACAACGTCGAGCTGGCCGACCTCACGGTCAGCGTGGTGGCCAAGGCCCGCGGGCTGGGCGAGCGCAAGTGGCGGGTCGACGAGGTGGCCGAGGCCCGCCTGCCGGCCGACCGTCAGCGGCTCACGCAGGCCATGATGCAGCTGCTGGCCAACGCCGTGCGCCACACCACCGACGACGACCTGATCGCCGTCGGCTCCGCCGTCCGTGACGGCCGCGTCGACCTGTGGGTCCGCGACAGCGGCCCCGGCGTCCCGCCCGCCGATCGCGAGCGCATCTTCGGGCGTTTCGTCCGCGGCGAAGGCCGCACCAGCGCCCAGGAGGGCGCCGGCCTCGGCCTCGCCATCGTCAAGTCCATCGCCCAGGCCCACGGAGGCACCGTGCAGGTGATGGACGGCCCAGGGGGCGGCGCCTGCTTCGTCATATCCCTCCCGCTGTGGGAGCTCTGGAGGTTGAATTGAACCGGATTCTGATCGCGGAAGACGAGGCCCGCATCGCCTCCTTCGTCGAGAAGGGGCTGCGGGCCAACGGGTTCGTGACGGCCGTGGTCGGTGACGGGGTGGCAGCCTACGACCTGGCCGCCGCGGGCGGGTTCGACCTGTTGATCCTCGACATCGGGCTGCCGCTGAGCGACGGCTTCACGGTGTTGCGGCGGCTGCGCGGATCGATGGTGACCATCCCGGTGATCATCCTGACCGCGCGCGACAGCGTGAGCGACACGGTGGCCGGCCTGGAGGGCGGCGCCGACGACTACATCGCCAAGCCCTTCGCCTTCGAGGAGCTGCTGGCCCGGGTGCGGCTGCGGCTGCGCGCCGACCGCACTCCCGAGGTGACCGTGCTGCGGGTGTCCGACCTGTCGCTGGACCTGCGGACGCGACGGGCGTACGTGGGGGACCGGGCGGTCGACCTGTCGACCCGCGAGTTCGCGCTGGCCGAGATCTTCTGCCGTCATCCCGACCAGGTGCTGACGCGCGAGCAGCTGCTCAGCCACGTGTGGGGCTTCGACTTCGACCCGGGCTCCAACGTGGTCGACGTCTACGTCCGCTACCTGCGGCGCAAGATCGGCGCCGACCGCATCGAGACCGTGAGAGGCACCGGTTATCGCATGAGAGCCGCCTAATCATCAGCTCACGGGCGCTTCACTCCGCACCTTCAAGCTGTTCACAGAAGGCACTACGGAAGGAGCGGTCATGGCGACCGGACTGTTGATGGACCTCGTGGCGATCGTCACCCTCGCCTACGCCCTCTACTATCGGCGGCACCACCGCAGAGACCTGCTGTTCGCCTACATCGCGCTCAACGTCGGGATCTTCGCGGTGGTGTCGCTGCTGCTGGTGCAGCGGGTCGACATCGCCGTCGGCTTCGGGTTGTTCGGAGTCCTGTCGATCATCCGGCTCCGGTCGAGCGAGATCACCCAGCAGGAGATCGCGTACTACTTCGTCGCCATCGCCCTGGGCCTGGTCAACGGCATCGCCGGCGGCACGTGGCCGCTGACCGCGCTGCTGCTCGACGCCATCCTCCTGGTCGTGATGTACGCCGCCGACCATCCCAAGCTGTTCGGCCGCACCCGCCAGCAGATCGTCACCCTCGACGTCGTGCACACCGACCCCGACATGCTGAAGGTCGACCTGGAGAACCGCCTGCGGGCCAAGGTGCTGCACCACGTGGTCACCCAGATCGACTACGTGCGCGACGTGACCGTGGTCGACGTCCGCTACGTGGCCAACGCGCGGGTGGGTGTGCGATGAGCGCCGAGCCGTACGCCGACGTGCTGCTGGCCGGCATCGCCGCCTCGACGCCGGGCGTCGGGCTCGACGAGGTGCCGGAGCTGATGAGCCGGGTCGACCGCAAGTACATCGTGACGACCGCCACCATGACGCGGGTCGCGGCCGAGATGGGCGACCGGTTCCACGTGTTGTGCATCGGAGGGCGGCGGCAGTTCCGCTACACCTCCACCTACTTCGACACCCCCGAGCTGCTCACCTTCCACCAGCACCGCCAGGATCGCCGCCGCCGGTTCAAGCTCCGCACCCGGACGTATCTCGACGGCGGCGGGCAGTGGCTGGAGCTGAAGCTGAGCGGCGCGCGGGGCAGCACCGACAAACACCGCATCCCGTACGACGGGGTGCCCAGCGCGACGCTGACCCCCGAGGCGCTCGACTTCGTCCGCGACACCCTGCTGAGCAGGCTCCACCTCGTCGCGCCCGAGACGCTGGGGCCGGTGCTGGCCACCGACTACAAGCGCGTCACGCTGATCGACCGGGCGGGCGGGGCGCGCGTCACCTGCGACACGGGGCTGGTGTGCCGCGACGGCTACGACAGCAGGCCGGCGCGCGGCGACCTGGTGCTGCTGGAGTCCAAGTCGGTCGACGGCAAGGGGCTGATCGACAAGGTGCTGCGCGGGCTGGGGGTGCGGCCGGTCAGCGTGAGCAAGTACTGCGTCGCGGTCGCGGCGCTCCGGGGCCTGCCCGCCAACCGCTGGCGCCCGGTGCTCCACCGCTATCTCGACCACCGCCCCGGGCGCCGCCGGGCCCATGACGGCCGCTGGATCGAGGTCGGCTGGACGGGCACGGGCCGCCTTCCCGGATCCCGCCCCTGGCCGGAGCGCCGGCTCACGGCGGACTGCCGCCCCGGGCCGGTGGGATCTTAGGCGGTTCGAGGGGATTTCCTGGTCTTGGGGG
>NZ_POUD01000179.1 GCF_003236395.1 Nonomuraea aridisoli
CCCACGCCCCTCCCGCAGGGCCCCGTCCTCGGATGATCACCGCGGCGGGCGGCGGGGTCGCGGCGGGCGGACGCACCCGCCACAGCAGCAGCGCCGACAGCAGAAAACTGACGACGTCGATCCAGACGACGGCGACCAGCCCGCCCGCCTCGACCGCGAGCCCGCCGGCCATCGCCCCGAGCAGCCGGGCGACCTGGCCGCTCTGGCCGTGCAGGGCGTTGGCCCGGACGAGCTGCGCCCCGGTGACGAGCTGCGGCAGCAACGCCTTCTGCGCCGGTACGAGCACCGTGCCGAGCACGCCGGTCACCAGCGCGACGGCGTAGACGATCCACACCTGGCCGGGTTCGCGTACCGCGAGCAGGGGCAGCAGCGCGAGCGCGAGCAGCAGGTCGGCGGCGACGAGCAGGCGGCGGCGGTCCCAGCGGTCGGCCAGCGCCCCGGCGGCCGGGCCGAGCACGACGTCCGGCAGCCGCGAGACCAGCAGCATCGTCGCGGTGGACAGCGCCGAGCCGGTGAGCTGGTAGACGTGGAAGGCCAGCCCGGTGCTGATCGCCCAGTCGCCCGTCTGCGAGATCAGCCCCGCCGCGAGCAACCGCCGATAGCCGGGATTCCCCGCCAGCAGCCGTCTCAACGAGCGCTCATTCCGGGCGGCCGGTGGGGGGGAGGGGGACCACCAGGCGTGTCAGGAGCACGGGCCGGGACCCTTCGGGCCGGTCCGCCGGGTCGAACACCCGTGCCATCAACGGCTCCAGCAGATCCTTGAGCGCCTCGCCGAGCGCCGCGATCTCCTCCGGCGTGGCGTAGACGTAGCTGTTGCCGATGCCGCCCACGTTCCGCCACTCGCCGGTCTCGTCCTGGCGGCGGCGCTGCCATTCGACCAGCCGCGACAGCGCCCGCTCGGCCATGACCCGCTCCAGCAGCCCCCGGGCGGCCGAGGTCTCGGAGCCGGGCTCGGCGTCGGACCACTCCTGGACGGCGTCGGTCACCTGCCACGGCCGCTCACGCTCGTCGCGCGCCTCGGCCTGCTCCACGAAGCCGTACCGGGCCAGTTGCCGCAGATGGTACGAGGCCAGCGCCTGGCTGATGCCGACCTCGCGGGCGGCCTCGGCCGCCGTGGCGGGGCCCGCGCGCAGCAGCAGCTCGTGCAGCGCCAGGCGGACGGGGTGGGCGAAGGCCCGCATCGCCGCGGGGTCGTCGAGCACCCGCCGCGGCCCCAAAGATTCCAAGGACATGTTTGGGATCATCAAGCCGGGATTCAGAGATGTCAAGCGATCCTTTGGGGTGGAACCGCGACGAGACGGATGCCGTCCGAAATCTTCCGGTCACGCCACGTGGCCGAGTGCTTGGGTAGGGTCGAGCCATGCGTCTCCTCAAGAACCGGCTCGTGCCTCTGGCCGTCGTGACCGCCGGTGTGCTCGCCACCGGTTGCAGCGACGTCAACAACACCATCGACCGCGCCCAGGCATGCCTGGAAGCGCCGAAGATCATGACGGAGCTGGTCGCCGACATAGCAAACCTGACCAACGACCCGCAGGCCATGGACAAGGCGATCGACGACGCCGCGGCCAAGCTCAACGACGTGGCCGACACGGCCTCCAACACCACGCTCAAGGAGGCCTCCGACAATCTGGCCACGACACTGACCGGCATCACGGTCCAGGACGCCAACGACGCCGTCGACGCCGTGCAGAAGGTCGGCACCGAGGCGACCGCGTATGCACAGCAGGTCGCGCAGGCCTGCGGTGGCGGTGGCTGACCCGCAATCCCAACTTCTCTAGGGGAAATGGGGCCGAATTACGGTTTTTCCATGGAACCCGACCCGCGTTTCACCTTGGCCAACGAACGCACCTTCCTCACCTGGCTGAGCACGGCGCTGGCGCTCAGCGCGGGCGGGGTGGCCATGGCGGCGGTGCCGGCCGACGTGTTCGTCCCGTGGATCCGCACCACGCTGGCCGTGGTGCTGGTGAGTCTGTCGGCGCTGGCGGCGGGCATGGCCTACCCCCGCTGGCGCAACATCCAGCGGGCCCTGCGCGCGCAGGAGCCGCTCCCGCCCCCGGCGCTCGCCGCCGTCTTCGGCTACGGCGTGGCCTTCGTGGCGGTGGCGGCGCTCGTCCTCATCATCGTGTCCGCCCGCACGTGAGCGCGGCATGAACGCCGAGGACGAGGTCTGGGATCGCGGGCTGCAGAGCGAGCGCACCCGGCTGGCCTGGGTGCGCACCGCCGTCGCGCTGTCCACCGCCGGGCTCGGCGCGGCGGGGCTGTCCCTCAGGCACGACCTGCCGGAGATCGGCGCGGCCGGCTTCGCGCTGGCGGCGCTGTGCGGCGGCGTGCTGCTGATCAGGACCAGGCTGCGGTTCCGCCGGGTGCAGGAGGCGCTGCACGCCGGCCGTCCGCTGAACGACGACCTCGACGCGCTGTTCGCCTGGCTCGGCACGTTGTGCCTGGTCGCGGGCGCGTTCACCTTCGTGCTGACCGTCCGGTGACCCCCGCTTGCGGGAACGCGACAGAGAGGCGGAGACTCGGACAAAGGGGGTGACCTCATTGGTAGAGATCCACAGGACCGTACCCTTCGAGTGCCGGCGGTGCTGGCACGTCTGGGAAGAGCACTACATCGTCCGGCGCATCGAGGACCAGCACGGCAACGAGGGCGAGGTCTGGTTGTGGGGCGGCGTGCCCGTGCCGCCGCCGTCGCCGGGCGCCAGCTGCCCGAGGTGCGGCTGCGAGCAGGCCGTCACGTTCCCGGACGGCTACCTGGCGCACCATCCGGAGGCGATCCCGCGGGCCGAGCCGCCCGCTCCCGATGCGACCCCGCTGCTGAGCCCGGTGCCACGAGCGGCACGCTGGCCCATAACTTGACACCTGGTGAGCATTCCATAACTAACAGTGTCAGAAGCCCGTCTTGAAGGGCGTATGAGACCGGACGGACACTCGGGACGCGAACGGCGATCCGGGGGGTGGTCCGAGTGCTGGACGGGTTCGAGACCCGCGAGATGTGGCCCTACGAGTGCCTGCGCTGCTTACACGTCTGGGAAGAGGAATTCGTCGTCAGACGCCTCCGCGACGCGTACGGCAACAGCGCGGAGATCTGGCTCAGCGCGGGAGTGCCGGTGCAGCCGCCATGGTCGGGCGCGTCCTGCCCGAGCTGCGGCGCGCACCACGTGACGTGGTTTCCCAGCGGGTATCTGGCCCGCCATCCCGAGCTCGTCGCCGAGCCCGAGCCGGGGCCGGCGCCGGTGTTCGCACCGGCGCCGGCGTCCTGGCCGGACAGCGCGGCCGCCACCCGGCGGAGCAGGTTGCCCGGCCGGTTGCTGATCGCGCTCGGCGTCCCGCTCGTCCTGTTCCTCGGGTACGAGCTGTACGTCAGCATCGCGGCGGCGCACGCGGGCCGTTAGCTCAGGCTCTCCAGCCACGCGCGGTGGAGTCCGGCGAAGCGGCCGGAGGCCGCGATGAGCTGGGCGGGCGGCCCGTCCTCGACGATGCGGCCGCGCTCCATCACCAGCACCCGGTCGGCGATCTCCACGGTCGACAGCCGGTGCGCGATGATGAGCGCGGTCCGGTCGGCGAGGATCGTGCGCAGCGCGCGCTGCACGAGCCGCTCACTCGGCACGTCGAGGCTGGAGGTGGCCTCGTCGAGGATGAGCACCGCCGGGTCGGCGAGGAACGCCCGCGCGAACGCGACGAGCTGGCGCTGCCCGGCCGACATGCGGCCGCCGCGCTTGCCGACCTCGGTGTCGTAGCCGTCGGGCAGCGCGGAGATGAACTCGTGGGCGCCGATGGCCCTGGCGGCCTCGCGCACCTGGCGGTCGGTCGCGTCGGGACGGCCGAACCGGATGTTGTCGGCGACCGTGCCGCTGAACAGGAAGTTCTCCTGCGTCACCATGACCACGGCCTGGCGCAGCGCCGGCTCGTCGAGGTCGCGCAGGTCGACGCCGTCGAGCAGCACGCGGCCGCCGGTCGGGTCGTAGAAGCGGGAGATCAGCTTGGCCAGCGTCGTCTTGCCCGCGCCCGTCGCGCCGACCAGCGCCACGCTCTGCCCGGCCGGGATGGTCAGGTCGAGGCAGGGCAGGATGGGCATCTCCTCGACGTAGGCGAACCTGACGTCCTCGAAGCGCACCTGGCCGCGGGCCCGGCCGCCCGGCAGCGCGGCGGGCTCACGCGGCTCGGGCACCCCGGGCTCCTCCTCCAGGACGCCCGAGAGCTTCTCCAGCGCCGCGCCCGCCGACTGCAGGGTGTTGTAGAACTGCGAGACCTCCTGCATCGGCTCGTAGAACTGGCGCAGGTAGAGCAGGAAGCCGGCCAGGACGCCGACCTCGACCTGGCCCTGGATCGCCAGGTAGCCGCCGTAGAGCAGCACGGCGCCGATGGTGAGGTTGCCGATCAGCTTGATACCGGTCATGAACGTCGCGCCGAGCTGCATGCTGCGCGCGTTCGCCCCCCGGTAGTCGTCGTTGAGCTGCTCGAAGATCTCCTGGTTGCGCGGCTGTCTGCGGAAGGCCTGCACCGCGCGGATGCCGGTCATCGACTCCACGAAGTGCACGATGACCAGCGCCACCGTCTCGCGCGTGCGCCGGTAGACGATCGTGGACTGCTGCCGGAACCAGCGGGTGAACACCAGCAGGATCGGGATGGGCACCAGCGCGACCAGGCCCAGGTGCACGTCCATGACGAGCAGCAGCACCGCCGTGCCGACCATGGTGAACACGGCCTTGAC
This sequence comes from Nonomuraea aridisoli, assembly GCF_003236395.1. GTDB lineage: Bacteria > Actinomycetota > Actinomycetes > Streptosporangiales > Streptosporangiaceae > Nonomuraea > Nonomuraea aridisoli. Next base: position 4,712 of record NZ_POUD01000179.1, read on the forward strand.
CAGCGCGTCGAACCCCGACTGCAGCAGCTCGGCGATCGACTCGATGTCGGAGGTCAGGCGCGAGATCACCCGGCCGGAGGTGTAGTTCTCGTGGAAGCTCAGCGACAGCCGCTGGAAGTGGTCGAACACCCGGCGGCGCAGCTCCAGCAGGACGCTCTGGCCGATCGTGCCCGCCAGGCGCAGGAACGCCTGCCGGGTGAGCGCCTGTGTGACGGCCGCGCCCACGATCACGCCGACCACGGTCAGCAGCACGCGGGGGCCGTCGCCGTTCGTGATCGGCGGGATGCCCTCGTCGATGCCGACCGCCACCAGGAAGGGGATCGACAGCCCGGCCGCGTTGGAGACCACGATGATCGCCACGAGCAGCGCGATCTTCTTCCAGTACGGCGCCAGCAGGTCGCCGAGCAGCCGCCGCGAGCGGGCCCGCAGCAGCACGGAGACCTTTTCGGACAGCTCGTCCTGGTCTTCGGCGGCGACGCCGCGCCACGACCCGGCGGACGGTTTCGTCTCGGGAGCGGTCGAGGTCATCGCAGAGCCCCTTCCGCCGCGTCGTCGAAGTCGGCGTCCTGCGCCAGCAGCTCGCGGTATTCGGGCACCTTCGCCAGCAGCTCGTGGTGTTTCCCGACGTGCGTGATGGTGCCTCCGCGCAGCAGCGCGACCTTGTCGGCCAGCAGCACGGTCGAGGCGCGGTGGGCGACCACGATGCCGGTCGCCTCGCGCAGCACGTGGCGCAGCGCCTCCTCCACCAGGGCCTCGGTCTCGACGTCGAGCGCCGACAGGGTGTCGTCCAGCACGAGGATGCGCGGCTTGCTCAGCACGGCCCTGGCCAGGGCGAGCCGCTGGCGCTGCCCGCCGGACAACGACAGGCCCTGCTCGCCGATGCGGGTGTCGAGCCCCCACGGCAGGTCGTAGACGAACATGGCCTGCGCGGTCTGGATCGCGTCGGCCAGCTCCTCCTCGGTGGCGTCGGCCCGGCCGAGCATGAGGTTCTCCCGCACGCTCATGGAGAACAGCGTCGGCTCCTCGAACGCGGTGGCCACCACCGAGCGCAGCGTGCTCAGGTCGAGGTCGCGCACGTCGTGGCCGTCGATCGTGATGCGGCCGGAGGTGGGATCGATCAGGCGCGGCACGAGCGCGGTCAGCGTGGTCTTGCCGGCCCCGGTGGCGCCCACGACGGCGACCGTCTCACCGGGCCGGACGTCGAGCCAGACGTCGTGCAGCACCGGCTCGTCGGAGTCGGGGAAACGGAACCCGACGCCCTCGAGGCGCAGGTGGCCGCGCGGCTCGTCGATGGTCTCGGTGCCGCCCTCGATCGCGGGGACGGTGTCGAGGACCTCCATGACGCGGTCGGCGGAGGTCATCGCCTCCTGCGCCATGGCCAGGATGTAGCCGAGGCTCGCGATGGGCCACACGAGCTGGAGCATCAGCGTGGTGAAGGCGACCAGCGCGCCCAGCGTCAGCCCGCCCGTGCCGACGGCCAGCGCGCCGAGCAGCAGCACCATGGCCAGCGTGATGTTGGGGATGATCTCCAGGAAGGAGAAGAACCGCGCCGACAGCCTGACCTTGTCCATCGAGGTGCCGTACACCTTGAGCGCGGCGTCGTCGTAACGGTCGTAGACGTGGTGGCGGCGGCCGAAGGCCTTGATCGTGCGGATGCCGATCGCCGACTCCTCGACGAACGTGGCGAGGTCGCCCTGTTCGTCCTGGACCTGGCGGGAGATCTTGATGTAGCGCTTCTCGAAGCGCAGCGAGGTCCACACGATCGGCACGGCGGAGGCGGCCACGAGCAGCCCGAGCGGCCAGTACTTGTTCAGCAGCAGCACGATGACCGTGATGACCTGCAGGATGTTCATGACGAGGAAGAGCATGCCGAAGCCGAGGAAGCGGCGGATGGTCGACAGGTCGGTGGTGGCCCGCGATAACAGCTGGCCCGACTGCCACTCGCCGTGGAAGGCCATGGGCAGGCGCTGCAGGTGGGCGTACAGGTCGTTGCGGATGGCGGTCTCCAGGCCGAGGACCGGCTTGACCTGGAGCCACCGCCTCAGGAAGATCAGCATGGCCTCGACCACGCCGACGCCGATCGCGAGCAGTCCGAGCGGGAGCAGCGCGCCGGTGTCGCCCCGGGCGACGGGGCCGTCGACGACCCTCTCGATGATGAGGGGCAGCGAGATGGCGGCGGCGATGCCGACGATCGCCATCAACCAGATGGACACCAGTCTGACGACGTAGGGGCGGAGATACGACTTCATCCGCCACAGGGAGTTGGAGGAGAGCAGGGGACGGCGAGGTATGTGCGTATCGGGAGGCATCCCCACCAGATTAATACGGCGAATCAACCGATTTTCAGTGGCTTCAGGGTGGGTTTCCCGTACATGACATGGGGAAATACGCGATTTCATATACTTTCGGAAGTCCGTTACCTTCGTTGTGTCATGAAGACGAATGCCGAGGCTGGGACGTTGAGGGACTCATGATCGACTCCTCTGAGCTGCCGTACCTGCGCCGCTGCGTCGACCTCGCCGCGCGGGCGCTGGAGCTGGGCGACGAGCCGTTCGGCTCGGTGCTGGTCTCCGGTGACGGTCTCATCCTGGCCGAGGACCACAACCGGGTGGCCGCCGGCGACCGTACGCGGCATCCGGAGTTCGCGCTCGCCCGGTGGTCGGCCGAGCACCTGCCGCCCGAGGAGCGGGCCGCGGCCACCGTGTACACCTCCGGCGAGCACTGCCCGATGTGCGCGGCGGCGCACGCCTGGGTGGGCCTGGGCCGCATCGTCTACGCCGCCTCCTCCGCGCAGCTCGGCGCCTGGCTGGCGGAGCTGGGCGTGCCGGCGCCGCCCGTGCGCACCCTGCCGGTCAACGAGGTGGCCCCCGGGGTGACCGTGGAGGGCCCGGTGCCGGAGCTGGCCGAGGAGATCCGCGAGCTGCACCGCCGCTTCTACACGCGCTGACCCGGGCACGGCGGAGCCCCGCCCGGCGTCCCGGACGGGGCTCCCCGTCGCGTCAGCGCCCTTGTGACGTCAGGTACGACTGCCACCACGGCGGCGTGGCGGTGGACAGGGGATCTGAGCAGTTACACGAGCCACATCCCGGAAGCATCGGCCCTCCTCGGCTGGGGGGACGGGCGATACCCGCCCGCTACCTGCTCTCAGTCTGACCGGCGGACCGGCGTCCGGACACCCGCCTCGGATCTACAGCTCGGTGACGAAACCGGAACACGGGTACCGACGGCATGCCCTGCCCGTACTCCGGCCCGTGCCCCTGCCCGTGCCCCTGCCCGTGCCCCTGCCCGTACTGCACGGCCCACCGGCGGGAACCGGCCATCATGCGCTCCCGGCGCGGGTCCTAGGATTTAAGACATGGCAATATGCGAGCATCTTTCTCACGCCGACGACCCCGCCGCCCAGACGCCCGAGGGCTGCGCGGAGTGCCTGGCGTCCGGCAGCCGGTGGGTCCACCTGCGGCGCTGCCTCGAGTGCGGCCACGTCGGGTGCTGCGACTCCTCACCGAACAAACACGCGACCCAGCACTTCCACTCCACCGGCCACCCGGTGATCCAGTCGTTCGAGGCCGGCGAGGAGTGGCGCTGGTGCTTCGTGGACAACCAGATGGCCTAGTCACGCTCGAGGATCGCCTCCTCGAAGTCGAGCTGCGCCATCACCTCGCGTAGCACCTCGTCGTCGAGGCGGCGCTCGTCGCGCAGCCGTACGAAGACCTGCCGCTCGGCCTGCAACATCTGCCGGCGCAGGCGCCGGTAGAGGGCGCTCGGCGTCTCGGCGCCGCCGTGTGAGGTGCCGCCGCCCAGCCGTTCCCACGCGCTCAGCGAACGCCGCCACGACTTGTCCCGCAGATTGCCGATCACCTGCGCCTGGATCTCGTCGGGCTCGCCCTCCTGCGCGATGAGCCGCTCCAGCTCCGCCACGCCGGCGTCGAGCGCCGCCTGCTGGGCCGCCGCCTCGGCCAGCCGGTCCTCGTACTGCTCCCGCTCGCTCGACAGGCCGAGCCGCCTGATCAGCGCGGGGAACGTCATGCCCTGGATGAGCAGGGTGCCGATCACGGTGGTGAACGTCAGGAACAGCAGCAGCGCCCGGTCGCGCGCGGGCACGTCGGGCGGGATGGCGAACGCCGCCGCCAGCGACACCACGCCGCGCATGCCGGCCCACGAGAGGATCAATCGCTGCCCCGCCGGCGTTTTCGGCTCCCCACGTCTCACCAGCCTGATGAGGGACGTCACCGAGAAGACCCACACGAACCTGCTGACGATCGTCACGACCAGCACCGCGGCGGCGTAGCCGGCGACCTCCCAGGCGCCGTAGCCGCTGATGCCCTCGGTCACGGTGACGAACTGCAGCCCGATCAGGGCGAACACGATGGCTTCGAGCAGGAAGTCGGTGACCCGCCACACCGCGGTGGACACCAGGCGGGTGCCGAACCCCTGCAAATGCATGCGGTTGCCGAGATAGAGGCCGATGACCACCACCGCGATCACGCCGGAGGCGTGCACGGACTCGGCGGCGAGGTAGGCGGCGAACGGGATCAGCAACATCAGCGTGTTCTCGACCAGCGAGTCACGCGTGTAGCGGAACAACCAGGCGAACGCGAACGCCAGCACCAGCCCGATCGCCACCCCGCCCACCGCGGCGAGCAGGAACTCCCCCAGACCCTCCCAGATGCTGATGGCCCCGCCGAGGGCCGCCCCGATCGCCACCCGGTAGAGCGTCAGCGCGGTGGCGTCGTTGAACAGGCTCTCGCCGATGAGGACGGTCAGCGTCCGGCGCGGCAGGCCCAGCCGGCGGCCGACCGCGACGGCGGCCACCGCGTCGGGCGGCGCGACGATCGCGCCCAGCGCGAACGCCAGCGCGAGCGGCAGGTCGGGCAGCATCAGGTGGACGACCGTCCCGACGGCGGCCGCGGTGAACAGCACCAGCCCCACCGACAGCAGGCCGACCGTGCGCTTGGCGTCGCGCAGGCGCAGGTAGGAGCTCTCCAGCGCGGCGGAGTAGAGCAGCGGCGGCAGGAAGACGTACAGGACCAGCTCGGGCTCCAGCGGCACCGGCGGCACCAGCGGCGAGACGATCAGGCCCGCGGCCACCAGGATCAGCGGCGCCGGCCAGCCCCTGCGCCGGGCCACGGCGGCCACGCCGATCGCCCCGGCGGCCACCAGCAGCAGCTGCAGGCCCATGGTCGCGTCCACCGGCAGCCCCTCCCCGCACCGACCCGTCAGGACCGATCACACGGTCATGGTGTGGTCGGTCAGGACGATCGTCCCGCGCAGAGCGTACCCGCCGCGCCGGCGGGCGTCGTCACCACTCCCTGCGGTCGCCTCCGTCGGGGTACTCCTGCTGCTCGGGACGTAGGCGCTCGCCCGTGGAGAACATGGGGTCCCCGACGTACGGCCGGGACATGCCGGGGTCGGCCTGGCCGCCGGGCTGGGCCGTGTACTCCTGCCGGCCGAGGGCGAGCAGCGGGTCCACCGGGTTGGGCGGCGGCGTCTGGTAGGCCGCGTAGTCGTCGCGGCCCGGCTGCGGCGCCGCGTAGTCGTCGCGGGCGGGCTGCGCCGGCTGCTGCCGCCGCTGGGGCATCGGGCGGGGGCGGCCCGCCCCCGGGATGCCGTGCATGGGCGTGCCGAGGCCGGCCGCGCTGGGCTGCGGCTGCTGGTAGGCGTCGGAATGCCGGCTGCCGTACGGATCGGACGGGTACGGGTCCGACGGGTACGGGTCGGCGGCATAGTCGGAACGCGCCGGCGGCGCCTGGTAGGGGTCGGCCGCCTGCGACGGGAAGCCCAGCGGGTCGGTGCTGAGCGGCGACGGGCGCCGCTGCTCGCCGGGCATCTGGTAGACGGGCTCGTCGACGTACTGCGGGCCGGTGAACGGGTCGGGCTGGGCCGGCTGCGTGTAGTGGGGACCGCTGAGCGGGTCGGCGGTGTACTGCGGGCCGCTGAAGGGATCGCCCGTGTAGGCCGGCTGCGGCCCGGTCTGCTCGTACTGCGGCGCCGGTTGCTCGGTGTACTGGTTCGGCTCGACGTACTGGGGGCCGGTGAAGGGCCGGTGGTCGCCGTAGGCCGGGGTCGTGTCCCTGGGCGCCGTCGTGTCGTTGTAGGACGCCACGAGCTTGTCCTGCGGCGGGTTGCCCCGCGCCACGAGCACGTCGTTGGGCGACAGGGAGGCCGCCTGCCGCTCCTCCGGCTGGGGCGCGGGCGGCGGCTGCTGGGAGTGCTGGGGCGGCCGGTGGTACTGGCCGGTGCCGGGGATGATCTCCGTGCCCGGATCCTGCGCCGGCACCGCGGGCTGCTCGCCCGTGGCCTCGGCGTAGCCCTCGTCAAGGGTGTCGAGCAGCCGGCCGACGTCCTCCATCGGCATGCGGAAGCTCGCTGTGCACATCTCGCCGCGCCACAGACTGAGGACCAGTGTCCCCTCGTGCCACGTGACCCGGAGACACCGCTCCTGACCTCGGGCATCGAAGAACACTTCGCCGAACGACGGCAACGGGACAACTTCCGACATGGAGGACATACTGCTTTAACCAGCCTTTATTCGTCCACTCAACCTCGGAAAACCCTAATGAACCGGCCTTCCCACCTACATCGGGAGCCCCCTCGGTCCCACGCCCTGGACCACCTGGAGTCCCGATCGTCCAGTGTGCCACGCCTCCCGGCGCACGGGTCCGGGAACGCCGGGATGCGTCCGCCCGATCACAGCCCGTTCGGCGCGGCGACCGCGGATTGCCGGTAGCGTTTACTGCCGTGCCGGACTCCCATCTCCCGTCAGTCGACGAACTGCTCAGCATCGCGGTCACCGCTCTCGGAGGGAGCGAACGGCAGGGCCAGATCACCATGGTCCAGGCCGTGCAGAAAGCCATCGACGCCGGCGAGCACCTCGCCGTCCAGGCCGGCACCGGCACCGGCAAGTCGCTGGCCTACCTGGTGCCGTCGGTCCGCCACGCGATGGAGAGCGAGAAGCCGGTCGTGATCTCCACGGCCACCATCGCGCTGCAGCGCCAGCTCGTCGACCGCGACCTGCCGCGCCTGGCCGAGGCGCTGGGCAAGGAGCTGCCGCACGAGCCGACGTACGCGATACTCAAGGGCCGCCGCAACTACCTGTGCCGCTACAAGGCGACGGCGGGCTGGCCCGAGGAGGACGAGCAGGACCAGCTGTTCGACCCGCGCGAGGTGAGCGCGACCGGCCGCATGGTGCAGCGCATCCAGGAGTGGGCCGAGGAGACCGAGACCGGCGACCGCGACGAGCTGGTGCCCGGGGTGAGCGAGCAGGCCTGGCGGCAGTTCTCGGTGAGCGCGCAGGAGTGCCTCGGGGCCTCGCGCTGCCCGAGCGGCGCCGAGTGCTTCGCCGAGCTGGCCAGGGCGCGCGCCGGCGAGTCCGACGTGGTGGTGACCAACCACGCGCTGCTGGCCATCGACGCCATGGGCGACCTGCCGGTGCTGCCCGAACACGACGTCGTCGTGGTCGACGAGGCCCACGAGCTGGTCGACCGGGTCACCTCCGTGGTCACCTCGGAGCTGTCGGAGGCGTCGGTGATGCTGGCCGTGCGCCGGGTCGGCCGGCTGATCGAGCAGCCCATCGCCGACCAGCTGCTGGAGGCCGGCGAAGACCTCAAGGCGCTGCTGTCGGCCGCGCCGCCCGGCCGCATCGACGAGCTGCCCCAGGTGCTCGGGCTGACCCTGCAGCTCGTCCGCGACACGGCTTGGCGCTGCATCACCGCCCTGGGCCCGCGCAACGCCGACAAGGACGACCCCGACAAGGCCGGGCAGCGCAAGGCGGCGTTCACGGCGCTCGACGACGTGCACGACACGGCGGTGCGCATGCTGGAGGCGTACGGTCACGCCTCCGAGGCCGACCGCGCCGAGGTCGTCTGGCTCGACGCCGGCACCGACCGGCGACCGCCGTCGCTGCGGGTGGCGCCGCTGAGCGTGGGCGGCATGCTGCGCGACAAGCTGTTCGGCGAGCGCACGGTCGTGCTCACCTCGGCGACGCTGGCGCTCGGCGGCACGTTCGACGCGCTGGCCGCGCAGTGGGGGCTCGGCGACGGCAAGGGCTGGCAGGGCATCGACGTCGGCTCGCCGTTCGACCACCCCCGCTCCGGCATCCTGTACGTCGCCAAGCACCTCCCCCAGCCGGGCCGCGACGGCCTGCCCCAGCAGTACCTCGACGAGATCGCCGAGCTGATCGAGGCGGCCGGCGGGCGCACGCTCGGGCTGTTCTCCTCGATGCGCGCCGCCAAGGCCGCCACCGAGGCGTTGCGCGACCGGCTCGACGTGCCGCTGCTGTGCCAGGGCGACGACTCGACGATGCTGCTGGTCAAGCAGTTCGCCGAGGACGAGCCGACGTGCCTGTTCGGCACGCTGTCGCTGTGGCAGGGGGTCGACGTGCCCGGGCCCTCGCTGCGGCTGGTGATCATCGACCGGGTGCCGTTCCCCCGGCCCGACGACCCGCTCACCTCCGCCCGCCAGCGCCACGTGCAGGCGCGGGGCGGCAACGGCTTCATGTCGGTGGCGGCCAACCACGCCGCCCTGCTGCTGGCGCAGGGGGTGGGCCGGCTGCTGCGGTCGCAGGACGACAAGGGCGTGATCGCCGTCCTCGACCCGCGCCTCGCCACGGCCCGCTACAGCGGTTTCCTGCTGGGCTCCCTGCCGCCGTTCTGGCGCACCACCGACCCGGCCGTCCCGAGAGCCGCCTTGCAGCGCCTCTCCGCCGAGCCCGCCTGACGCCGCTTAATTCGGTTATATCCCCGACGCCGTCTTACTGCCGCACATAACTCTTTCTGTCAGGCACCTTTTGTTGCCATTCCTCCGAACGCGCCAAATTCACGACCGAAGGGCACGTTACGACGGATCGGCAGTATCGGCGCGACCATTGGGTGAATAAGTCCAGTCGCAATTAGAAGAAAGGCGCCAGCTGGACGACGGCAGCGATCGTGCGTGGCCTCGGCCGCGCTGCAGATCGCGGGGGTCCGACGCCTCTCCCCCGGCCGAGCCCGGCCGAACGGGTCGCTCCCACCGGTGTCCCGGCACAGCAGGCCCCCGCCCGTGAGCGGTGCGGGTGAGCAGGGCGGCGTGGACGCGGCTACGGTCCCGCGTTCGGGTACGCCCGCCTACCGATGGCGGCGCATGGGCAGCGGCCGCGATCCCGGCGGTATTCGGCGTCCTGCTCGTCCACAAGGCGCTCAGGTTCCCGGCCGATCTGACGCTCATCCGGTGGTACGTCAGCGCCGCGGCGGATTCTCGTCCCGGTCGCGATCGTGTCCGGGCGCATGCGCTGGAGGGCGGCCAGTCGGGCGTCTCGCGAGGAGCGGACGGCGGTGCTGCGGCTCGGCCCCACCACTTCGAGCACGCCGTACGCGACCTGACGACCCGCCACGGCATCGACGTGAGCGGGTGAGCCGGGCCGGCGACTGGGCCACCGATGTGATCAGCCGTGACCAAGGCGGCCGAATGATCGCGGTGGAGCGCATGCACACGAACACCGGGAAGAAGATCACCGCGCCGTTCGTCTACGAGTCAACGGCACAGCAGAGCACGCGCACAGCGCCGACGTCGCCGTGACCGACGGCTCCGTTCACCAGGGCCGCGCAGAACGCGGCCGAGGTCGCCATCCACCTCGTCGATCGGCGGGCGCTGCGGACGCGAACCGAGGAAGGAGCCGGACTACAGGAGTCATTCGGGCTGAGCACGGCGACACGGTGCGGCACCTCCGGCCGCTTCGCCGACACCCCGGTTCGATACGGCGAAGCCACCGAGGAAGCTGCGCGCCCTCACGGGACTCCCGTAACCAGCCTCCGGTGACGGCCAAGGTGACAGGCACAGGTGACGGACCGTGGCGAGGCCGCGTGACGGCCCCACACGACGGCATAGCGCGACGGCCCTCGTGACAGCCCCTTGTGAAGGGCGCGTGACGGGCTGCGTGGTGCTGGAGGTCGGTGCTCAGGTTGAGGAGGCAAGATCGGGGCGTTTCGGGGTGCGGCCATCGCCGGAGGAAACGCCCGCAGGCGGCGCGAGGCCCACGGCACCAAATGCTTACAGATCCACTAAGCGTCCTCACCGCGACAGACCGCAGGGCGACCCCCGCGTTCCGTCCGGTGGTCAGGACCAGGGGGCGAGGTCGGGGCGTTTCGGGGTGCGGCCGTCGCCGGAGGAGACGCCGCGCAGGCGGCGTGACACCCACGGCACCAGGTGCTCGCGGATCCACTGGGCGTCCTCGCGGCGGCGGGCCCGCGGGTCGGCCGCGCGTTCGGGCCAGTCCTTGCGCCAGTCTTCGAACGGCACCCCCAGCACGTCGAGCACCCGGGCGGCGACGAGCCGGTGGCCGTCCTCGTTCATGTGCAGCCGGTCGGGGCTCCAGGCGCGCCAGTCGCGCAGGCCCTGCATCGACCACTGGTCGACCAGCCGGCACCCGTACAGGTCGGCGATCGAGCGGACGTGCAGGTAGAAGATGGCGAAACGGCCGCGCAGGCGGCGCATGAGCGGCGTGTCGCGCGGGTCGACCCCCGTGAACAGCAGCACGTCGGCGCCGCCGGCCCGCAGGTCGCGCACGGCGCGCGCGAGCTTCTTGGCCATCACGTCGGGGTCGCTGCCCGGCCGCAGCAGATCGTTGCCCCCGGCGCAGAAGCTGACCAGGTCGGGCGCCATCTCGACCGCCAGCGGCACCTGCTCGGCCACGATCTGGTCGAGCAGCTTGCCGCGTACGGCCAGGTTGGCGTAGCGGAAGGAGGAGTCGTCGGCCGCGAGCCGTTCGGCCACCCGGTCGGCCCAGCCACGGTAGTGACCGTCCGGACCGGGATCGTTCAGTCCTTCTGTGAAGCTGTCACCGAGGGCGACGAAGGACTTGTAGTGCCTCATGAGGTGGTGTTCATCTCCGGGATAGGGGGCGGCGCAAGGACGTATGACTGTAGTCCTAAGCCCGCGAGGGCGCTCGCCGCCACCCCGGCCACGACACAGGCATGGCGAAACTCTTCCCTCTGCGCGGGTGTCACGCAGCGATCTCCTTGTACGCCGCCTCCAGGAGGTCCTCGGCGGGGTCTTCGAGACGGCCGGGCCGGGCCAGGCCGTCGAGCACGACGAAGCGCTGCTTGGCGCCGCGGTTCTTCTTGTCGAGGCGCATGTGGTCGCGCAGGCTCGGCCAGGCGCCGGCGCGGTAGGAGACGGGCAGGCCCACGGCGGTGAGGATCGACCGGGTGCGCGTCACCAGGTCGGCGCGGCCGGACAGGCGTGACAGCTCGGCGGCGTAGACCATGCCGATGGCGACGGCCTCGCCGTGGCGGATGGCGTAGTGCTCCTCGCGCTCGATGGCGTGGGCGAGCGTGTGACCGTAGTTGAGGATCTCGCGCAGCCCGGCCTCGCGCAGGTCGGCGCCCACGACGTCGGCCTTGACCCGGATCTTGCGCTCGACGAGCTCGCGCGTGTGGGGGCCGGCGGGGCTCGTGGCGGCCTCGGGGTCGGCCTCGATGAGCCTGAGGATCTCGGGGTCGGCGATGAAGCCGCCCTTGATGACCTCGGCGAGCCCGGCGACGTAGTCGGCCCTCGGCATGCCGTCGAGCGCGGACAGCTCGCACAACACGCCCGCGGGCGGCAGGAACGTGCCCACGAGGTTCTTGCCCTCGGGGGTGTCGATGCCGTTCTTGCCGCCGACCGCGGCGTCGACCATGGCCAGCAGCGTCGTGGGCACGAGCACGACCTGCACGCCGCGCAGCCAGGTGGCGGCCACGAACCCGGCCAGGTCGGTCGTCGCGCCCCCGCCCACGCCGACCACGGCGTCGGAGCGGGTCACGCCGTGGCGGCCGAGCGCGGACCACAGCCCGGCCGCGACCTCGACGGTCTTGGCCTGTTCGCCGTCGGGCACGGGCAGCTCGGCCACGGTGTAACCGGCCTGCGCCAGCGCCGCGCACACCGGCTTCGCGATCTGCGGCAACGTCTCGGGGAAGATCACCGCGACCGTGCGCACGCCCGGCTTGAGCAGCGTGGTCACCTCGCCGAGCACGCCGGTGCCGACCACGACGTCGTACGGGCTGTCGCCGCGTACGGGGATGCGCGTGGCGGTCATGACGGCAGCCCCTTCACGATCTCGTCGGCGAGCTCCTCCGGCTCGCGCTTGTCGGTCACCACCGTCTGGGACGCCAGCCGCTCGTAGACCGGGCGGCGCTCCTCCATGAGCTTCTTCAGCTGGCTGCGCGGGTTGAGCACGAGCAGCGGCCGGGCCGAGGCCAGGCCGACCCGCTGCACCGCGTCGGACAGGCCCACCTGGAGGTAGACGACGTGGTGGCCGGCGAGCAGCGCCTGCGTCTCCTCGTGCAGGACGGCGCCGCCGCCCAGCGACAGGACGCCGTCGTGCTCGGCCAGCGCGCGGCGTACGGCCTCGTGCTCGAGCTCGCGGAAGCGGGCCTCGCCGTCCTCGACGAAGATGTCGGGGACGGGTTTGCCCGCCACGGCCTCCACGTCGGCGTCGGTGTCGCGGAACGCGACGCCCAGCCGCTCGGCGAGCATCCGCCCGAGCGTGGTCTTGCCGGACCCGGGAGGCCCGATCAGCACGGCCTTGGTCATTTGATCACCATGGAAGATAGGTAGCCGGACAGGTTGCGGGCGACCTCCTCGACGGAGTCGCCGCCGAACTTCTCCAGCGCCGCGTCGGCCAGCACGAGCGCGACCATCGCCTCGGCCACGACGCCCGCCGCCGGGACGGCGCACACGTCGGAGCGCTCGTGGTGGGCCTTGGCCGCCTCGCCGGTCTTGACGTCGATCGTGGCCAGCGCCCTCGGCACCGTGGAGATCGGCTTCATCGCGGCGCTGACCCGAAGGATCTCGCCGTTGGTCATGCCGCCCTCGACGCCGCCCGCGCGGTTGGTGATGCGGCGCACGCCGTCTTCGGCGGAGTATTCGATCTCGTCGTGCGCGCGGGAGCCCGGCCGGCGCGCGGTCTCGAAGCCGTCGCCGACCGCGACGCCCTTGATGGCCTGGATGCCCATGAGCGCCGCGGCGAGCCGGGAGTCGAGCCTGCGGTCCCAATGGGTGTAGCTGCCGAGGCCGGGCGGCAGGCCGTAGGCGAGCACCTCGACGACGCCGCCGAGCGTGTCGCCGTCTTTGTGCGCCTTGTCGATCACGGCGACCATGGCGGCGCTGCCCTCGGGGTCGGAGCAGCGGACCGGGTCGGCGTCGATGCGGGCCAGCTCGTGGGGGCCGGGCAGCGTCTCGGCCGGCGTGCGGGCGCCGCCGATCTCGGTGACGTGGCTGACGATGTCGACGCCGAGCGCCTGCTTGAGGAAGCGCCGGGCGACCTCGCCGAGCGCGACCCGGGCGGCGGTCTCGCGGGCGCTGGCCCGGTCGAGGACGTTGCGGGCGTCGTCGAAGCCGTATTTCTGCATGCCGGCCAGGTCGGCGTGGCCGGGGCGGGGGCGGGACCTGGGCGCGTTGCGGGCCAGGCCCTCCAGCTCGGCCGGGTCGACCGGGTCGGCCGCCATGACCTTCTCCCACTTGGGCCACTCGGTGTTGCCGACGCGGATGGCGACCGGGCTGCCCATCGTGCGGCCGTGGCGGACGCCGCCGGCGATCGTCACCTGGTCCTGCTCGAACTTCATCCGCGCGCCGCGGCCGTAGCCGAGCCTGCGGCGGCGCAGGGCCTCGTCGATGGCGGCCGTGGTCACCTCGACCCCGGCCGGCAGGCCCTCCAGGACGGCGACGAGTTCGGGGCCGTGGGACTCTCCGGCGGTCAACCAGCGCAACATGCGTACAAGTCTTCCACGTGCCGCCGAGTGAGATGTCCGTCGGTCACCACGTGAGACAGAGTGTGGTGAACGCGCCCAGCAGCATGAACGGCCCGAACGGGAACTGCGTGTGCCTGTTGCCACGCCCGCTCACCAGCAGCCCCAGCCCGTAGACCGCCCCGAACAGCTGCCCCGCGAACCCCGCCAGGACCAGCGGCTGCCACCCCAGCGCGCCGCCGGCCATCCCGATGAGCCCGGCCAGCTTGACGTCGCCGAACCCCATCGCGTCCGGCCTGACGAACCAGAGCACCCCGTACACCGCCATCAGCACCGCCGCGCCGGTCAGCGCCCTCGGCAGCTCTCCCGTGGGCGCCAGCGCCACCATCATGATCGGGTACGCGGGCAGCGTGATCGCGTCGGGCAGCGTGTACGTGCGCCAGTCGATGACCGCCAGCGCGATCCCGATCACGGCGAAACACGCGTACTCGGGCCCGGCCCGCCAGCCCACCAGCGCGACCACGGCGGCGGTCGCGACCTCCGTCAGCGGCGGCCAGGCGGGCGCCGGGGTGACGCCGTCGTCGTAGGAGTCGGCCAGCGCCCTGATCCGGGCCCCGCAGAGCAGGCCGATCAGCGCCATGAGTGCGACCACGCCCCGACCATAACGACGCGCCTGCCTGCCGTACCGGAGAACTCCGATACGGGTCTAGGAGAACGCGCGTCCTTCCCGATCTCGGCGGGGTGATCGATGATGGGCGGTATGGCAGGGCGTGCGCGGATCTGGGGCTGGGCCGGGCTGACGGTCGCGGCGGTGGGCGGGCTGGGCGTGTAC
>NZ_POUD01000017.1 GCF_003236395.1 Nonomuraea aridisoli
GTGGTGGGTCGAGGGGGTGGGTTAGACGTAGCGTTCGAGGATGGAGGATTCGGCGAGGCGGGAGAGGCCCTCGCGGACGCTGCGGGCGCGCGACTCGCCTACGCCGCCCACCGCCTGCAGGTCGTCGATGCTGGCCGCGAGCAGCTTCTGCAGGCTGCCGAAGTGGTTGACCAGCCGGTCGACCACCGTCGCGGGCAGCCGGGGCACCTTGGCCAGCAGCCGGAAGCCGCGCGGGCTGACCGGGCTCTCCAGCTGCTCCGTGCCGTTGTGGCCCATCACGCGCGCCACCGCCGACAGGTCGAGCAGCTCGCTGCCGGACAGCTGGTCGAGGTCGTGCATGGCCTCCATCAGGCGCCGCTGGCGGCGGCCTCCCGGGGCGGGCAGGTAGTCGCGCACGACCAGCTCGCGCTCCGAGTCGACGCCGGCCACCAGCTCGTCGAGCTGGAGCGAGAGCAGGCGGCCGTCGGTGCCGAGCTCGACCACGTAGCCCTTGATCTCGTCGGCGATGCGGCGGACCATCTCGAGGCGCTGCGCCACCGCGGCCACGTCTCGGACGGTGACCAGGTCTTCGATCTCCAGGGCCGAGAGGGTGCCGGAGACCTCGTCGAGGCGGTGTTTGTAGCGCTCGAGCGTGGCCAGCGCCTGGTTGGCCTTGGACAGGATGGCCGCCGACTCCTCCAGGACGTAGCGGATGCCGTCGAGGTAGAGGGCGATGATGCGCATCGACTTGCTGATCGCGATGATCGGCAGGCCGGTCTGCAGGGCGACGCGCTGCGCGGTGCGGTGGCGGGTGCCGGACTCGTCGGTAGGGATGGACGGGTCGGGAACGAGGTGGACGGCGGCACGGACGATCTTGTGGTCGTTGCTCACGACGATGGCGCCGTCCATCTTGGCGAGCTCGCGCAGACGGGTGGGCGAGAATTCGACGTCGAGCTCGAAACCGCCGCTGCAGACGTCCTCGACCATGTTGTTGTAGCCGAGCACGATCAGCCCGCCGGTCTGGCCGCGCAGGATTCGTTCCAGGCCGTCGCGCAGAGGTGTGCCCGGCGCCACGGCCGCCAGGGCCTCGCGGCGTCGGTCGTCCAGACTCCTATCCACCTGACCCCCGTGTCGATCGGTCACCGCTCAGCTTAGCCGCGCTATGTCACGTGCGTGAGAGCGTCCCAGACGTTCTCCGCCTGGACGACCTCGAACCCGGGGGCGAACGCCACCGGCCCCACCGGCACGAGAGCGCGCTGGCCGTCGCGTCTGCGGCCCGGCTCCTCAAGGGATCCGGCGGGCACCAGGGCGCGTTTGAAACCCAGCCGGGCGGCCTCGGTCAGCCGCCTGCGCACGTCTTTGACCGGTCGCAACTCGCCGGCCAGACCGACCTCGCCCAGGGCGACCAGGCCGGCGGGCAGCGGCTTGTCTCCGGCGGCGCTGGCGACGGCGAGCATGACCGACAGGTCGACGGCCGGGTCGGCCAGCTTGATGCCGCCGACCGTCGCGGTGAACACGTCGCAGCCGCCGAGCCGGGCGTTGAGCCGGCGCTCCAGGACGGCGAGGATCATCTGCACGCGGTAGGTGTCGAGGCCGGAGGAGGTGCGCCGGGGCTGCTGGGCCTCCGTGCGGGCCACCAGGGCCTGGACCTCGGCGGGCAGCGGGCGGGTGCCCTCGACGGTGACGGTCACGCACGTGCCGGGGACGGGCTCGCTGCGGCGGGAGACGAACAGGCCGCTCGGGTCGGTGATGCCCTCGATGCCGCGCTCGTGGAGGTCGAAGCAGCCGATCTCGTCGGTGGGGCCGAACCGGTTCTTGATCGCACGGACCATGCGCAGCCTGGAGTGGCGGTCGCCCTCGAAGTTGAGCACGACGTCGACGAGGTGCTCGAGCGTGCGGGGGCCGGCGATCGAGCCCTCCTTGGTGACGTGGCCGACGATGACCGTGGCCATGTTGCGCTCCTTGGCCAGGCGGACGAGATTGGCGGCGACCTCGCGGACCTGCGTCACCCCGCCGGGGACGCCGGTGGTCTGGGCCGAGCCGATCGTCTGGACGGAGTCGACCACCAGCATGCGGGGCTGGACCTTCTCCACGTGGGCGACCAGGGCCGACAGCTCGGTCTCCGCGGCGAGGTAGAGGTTGTCCTGGATCGCGCCGATGCGGTCGGCCCGCAGCCGCACCTGGGCGGCCGACTCCTCGCCGGTGACGTAGAGGACGGTCGTGCGCTCGGCGATGCGGGCCGCGGCCTCCAGCAGGAGGGTGGACTTGCCGATGCCGGGCTCGCCGGCCAGCAGCACCACGGCGCCGGGCACCAGGCCGCCGCCGAGCACCCGGTCGAGCTCGGCCACGCCGGTCGTGCGTGCGGTCGCCGTCTCGGCCTTGACCTGGCCGATCGGCACGGCGGGGGCGGTGGTGGCGCCGGCCTGGACGACATTGACGCCCGCGCGGGCGCCCTCCTCGTCGACCGTGCCCCACGCCTGGCACTCCCCGCACCGGCCGACCCACTTGGTGGTGCGCCAGCCGCACTCGGCACAGCGGTATCCGGGCTTCTGGGCTGTCTTGGCCATGCCGAGCAGGCTAGCGGCCGGCGCCGACAATCATCGACAGGTCACGCCAGGCCGAGCTCGGAAACGAGCATGCGCTTGGGCTTGGCGCCGACGATCTGCTTGACGGGCTCGCCGTTCTCGAACAGGAGCATGGTGGGCACGGCCATCACGCCGTAACGGGCCATGATCTCGGGGTTCTCGTCGGTGTTGAGCTTGCCGATCGTCAGGCCGTGCTCGGCCTCGATCTGCTCCAGCACCGGACCGACCATCTTGCACGGCCCGCACCACTCGGCCCAGAACTCGACCAGCACCGGCTCGTCGCGCTTGAGCACCTGCTCCTCGTAGTTGTCAGTGGTCAACGTGATCATGATTCATCCCCTTACGAAACACCCTGGGCAGGACTGGGCGAGCTGGGCGGCCACCTCGGCGCGGCGCGCGAGCAGCACGCGGATCTCCCGGTCGATGTCGGCGAGCTTGCGCTCGTAGACCTCGACGGACTCCGCGCACGAGCCGCCGGTGCTGTGGCCCCGGCGCAGGCAGTCGACGAACGGCCGGGTCTCCTCCAGCGTGAACCCGATGTCGAGCAGGGCCCGGATCTCGGACACCAGGCGTACGTCGTCCTCGCCGTAGTCGCGGTAGCCGTTGGGCGTACGGCGGGCGTGCAGCAGCCCGTGCTGCTCGTAGTAGCGGAGGGAGCGGGTGCTCACTCCGGTGCGTTCCGCCAGCTCACCGATGCGCATGCGACCACGGTAAACGTTGACATCGGCGTCAATGTCAAGGGCGAATGAGCTCAGTAGTACCGCCAGCGCAGGACGTTGGGGTACTCCAGCTCCAGGCCCGGGGTCTCGGCGATGGCCTGTTCGGCGACCTCGGGGGCGAACTCGATGCGGAGCACCGCCTCCAGGTCGGCTCGCCGCTCGAAGGCCATGCGCAGGTCGAGCGGCCGCCGCTGCCAGCCGTGGCGCACCCAGAACGCCTCGACCTCACGGGCGGAGTACGTGGGCACGGTGCGGGAGAACCACCGGCCGAACGACCCCCGCGTGGCGTCGAGGTCGAGGACGAAGGCGGCGCCGCCGCGGCGTACGACCCTGGACAGCTCGCGCAGCCCCGGCTCGCAGCCCGGTCCGAAGAAGTACGCCCACCGGGCGACGGCCACGTCCACGGACGCGTCCGGCAGCGGCAGGTCCTGGGCCGCGGCGGCGTGCACCGTCACGTTGGCCAGCGCGGCGCAGCGGCGCCGGGCGAGCGCGGCGAGGTCGCCGTGCGGTTCGACGCCGATCACGCGCGCCGCCTCGGCCGCCAGGACGGGCAGGTGGTAGCCGGTGCCGCAGCCGATGTCGAGCACGGTGGCGCCGTCCCAGGGGCGCAGGGAACGCATGGCGGCCTCGGCCGCGCCCTCGGGGTCGACGGCGCGGTTCTCCAGCTCGTAGACCTGGGGCGTGTTCCAGATGTTCGGGCTCGGGATGGCGCCTTTGGCGATCCGTGACATGACACCAACCGTATGGGGCGCGACTCACCGGAGGAGCCGTGTGAGCGGCTCGACAAGGGCCTGGCGCACCAGAGCGGCTTCTCCGGCTTAGGCTGGCAAGGTGGCTGATGTCATCCGCGTGCCCAATGCGAAGATCGCATTGTCCACCGCCTCGGTATATCCGGAACGCACTCCCGACGCGTTCGAGCTGGCCGCGCGCCTGGGTTACGACGGCGTCGAGATCATGGTCGGCGCCGACCCGGTGAGCCAGGACATCGACGTGATCGAGCGGCTCTCCGACCACTACCACGTGCCCGTGCTCGCTATCCACGCGCCCTGCCTGCTGGTCACCCAGCGTGTGTGGGGGCGCGACCCGTGGGCCAAGCTGGTCAAGGCGCGCAAGGCCGCCGAACGCCTCGGCGCGCAGACGGTCGTGGTGCACCCGCCGTTCCGCTGGCAGCGTGACTACGCCCGCGACTTCGAGACCGGCCTGGCGAGGATGCGCGACGAGACGGACGTCACGTTCGCGGTGGAGAACATGTTCCCGCTGCGTGCGAGGGGCAACGACGTGGTGCCGTACTCGCCCGACTGGAACCCGATCGACTACGACTTCCCCCAGGTCACGCTCGACCTGTCGCACACCGCGGTGTCCGGCTCCGACGCGATGGAGATGGCCGGCAAGCTCGGCGACCGGCTGGCCCACGTGCACCTGGCCGACGGTCTCGGCGTGACCAACAAGGACGAGCACCTGGTGCCCGGCCGGGGCAACCAGCCGTGCGCGCAGCTGCTGGAGCGCCTGGCCACCACCGGCTACTCCGGCCTGGTCGTCCTCGAGGTCAACACGCGCAAGGCGACGAGCCGCACCGAGCGGGTCGACGACCTGGCGGAGGGGCTGGCCTTCGCCCGGCTCCATCTGGCGGCCTCCCGGTGAGCGCTGGGCCGCTCCAAGAGCTCGGCAGAGTGTTCGACCGGGTGGCCGACGCGTACGACGCGGGCCGCCCCTGCTATCCCGACGAGCTCTACCGCGCGCTGGGCGAGGTGTCCGGCGTCAAGCTCGCCGGCGCCACGGCGGTCGACGTGGGGGCGGGCACGGGCATCATGACGCGCGGGCTGCGGGCCCGCGGCTCCCAGGTGATCGCGGTCGATCCGGGCGCCGCGATGCTGACCCGCCTGGTGTCCAGGATCGACGAGTACGGCGCGCCGGTCGCCGCGGTGCGGGCCGACGGCAACGCGCTGCCGCTGGCCGACGGCGTGGCCGACCTGGTGACGTACGCGCAGTCGTGGCACTGGCTCGACCCGGTGGCCTCGATCGCCGAGGCCCGGCGGGTGCTGCGGCCCGGCGGCGTGATCGCGGGCTGCTGGAACTTCCACCACGCGGCGCAGGCCGACTGGCTGGCGGCCTACGAGGTCCGGCTGGCCGAGGCCGTGCCGTCCTACAACGGGCCGGCTCTCGAGGAGTGGTCGGCGCCGCCGATCGCGGCGGCGTTCGAGGTGGTCGAGGAGCGCTGGATCCCGTGGACCAGGCTGGTCGGCATCGAGGAATTCCTGCTCGGGCTCCGTTCCCACTCCTACATGGCGGCGCTGTCGCCGGAGCGGGCCGACGAGCTGGTCGAACGGCAGCGGGCGGAGCTGCGCGGCGCGTTCCCCGAGGGCGTGTTGTCGGTCCCGATGCGGGTCTACCTGGCGGTGGGCCGGTGAGCAAGCCGGCCAGGCGGCGTCCCGGGCGCAGGCCCGGCTCGGCCGACACGCGCGGGGAGATCCTCGCGGCGGCCCGCAGGGTGTTCGCGGAGAAGGGCTTCGACAAGGCGACCGTCCGTGGCATCGCCAAGGAGGCCGAGGTCGATCCGGCGCTCGTGCACCACTATTTCGACACCAAGGCGGGCATGTTCGCCGCGGCCATGCAGCTGCCGATCACGCCCGACGACGTCATCCCGCTGGTGGTGGAGGGCCCCCGTGAGGAGCTCGGGGAGCGGCTCGTACGCTTTCTCCTAGGGGTCACGGCCGCGCCGGAGACGCGCGAGCCGCTGGTGGCGCTGATCCGCTCGGCCATGACCAACGAGCCGGCCGCCGCGATGTTCCGCGAGTTCATCACGAACGCCGTGCTCTTCCAGGTGGCCGACCGGCTGGGGGTGCCGCACCTGCGGATCGAGGCGGCGTTCGGGCAGATGCTCGGCGTCATCCTGGCGCGTTACGTGCTCGAGCTCGAGCCGATAGCGGGGGCGAGCGAGGACGAGCTCGTCGAGCTGCTGGGGCCGACGATCCAGAGGTACTTCACCGTCTAGAGCATTGTTCTACACAGGCCGGTGACCTTAGGGTATGTCACGGACCCCGGTAATGTTACCCACGGGTAGGATTTTCGGGGAGGCTGGACAGCCAACGTCGTCTGTGGGAGGACCCCGTGCTCTGGGTAGCGATCATCGGGCTGGTCATGACCGTCGTGGCGGTCGCCTTGGCCGGCCGCAGGGCGTTGTTCCTGTACAAGCTCGCGACCGTGGGGCCGCCTGCGCCGGAACGCGTCGAATACGCCAGGACCCACGTGGGTGACGAGGTCAAGGCGCAGCTCGTCGAGGTGTTCGGGCAGAAGAAGCTGCTGAAGTGGACACCATCCGGCGTAGCGCACTTTTTCGTCATGTGGGCGTTCTTCATCCTGCTGACCGTCTACATCGAGGCGTACGGCGCGATCATCCAGGGTGCGATCACCGGCAGGCCGAACTTCCACATCCCGCTCATCGGGCAGTGGGGCGTGCTCGGGTTCCTGCAGGACTTCATCGCGGTCGCGTGTCTCGCCGGCCTGGTCGCCTTCGCGATCATCCGGGTCAAGAACTCTCCCAAGACGCTCGGCCGCGACTCGCGCTTCTCCGGCTCGCACCTGGGCGGCGCGTGGCTCGTCCTGTTCATGATCTTCAACATCATCTGGACGCTCTTCCTCGCCCGCGGCGCCGCCGCCGCGAACGGGAACCTCCCCTACAGCTCGGGCGCGTTCGTCTCGCTCGGGCTCGGCGAGGTGCTGCCGCAGAGCCACCTGCTGGAGGAGATCGCGCTGCTGCTGCACATCGGCTTCATGCTGGTGTTCCTGGTCATCGTGGTGAACTCCAAGCACCTGCACATCTTCACCGCGCCGCTCAACGTGCTCTTCTCCCGCCGCCCCGACGGCCTCGGCGGCGCGCCCGAGATGCGCGTGGCCGGCAAGCCGGTCGACTTCGAGGACGAGGACCTCGACCCCGAGAAGCTCGGCCGCGGCACCATCGCCGACACCACGTGGAAGGGCTTCCTCGACTTCTACTCCTGCACGGAGTGCGGCCGCTGCCAGTCGCAGTGTCCGGCCTGGAACACCGACAAGCCGCTGTCGCCGAAGATGCTCATCCTCGACCAGCGCGACCACGCCTTCAAGGTGGCCCCGTACCTGCTGGCCGCCCAGCAGGGCGTCGAGCACAAGGACACCGACGTGCTCGCGCTGCTGGAGAAGCCGCTGGTCGGCGAGGAGGGCGTGATCCACCCCGACGTGCTCTGGTCGTGCACGAACTGCGGCGCCTGCGTCGAGCAGTGCCCGGTGGACATCGAGCACATCGACCACATCCTCGACATGCGCCGCTACCAGGTGATGGTGGAGTCGTCGTTCCCGTCCGAGGCGGGGGTGATGGTGAAGAACCTGGAGAACAAGGGCAACCCGTGGGGCATGTCCGAGATGAAGCGGGCCGACTGGATCGAGGAGCTCGACTTCGAGGTCGAGATCGTCGAGGACAAGATGCCCGAGGGCACCGAATACCTCTTCTGGGTCGGCTGCGCGGGCGCGCTCGAAGACCGCGCCAAGAAGACCACCAAGGCCGTCGCCGAGCTGCTGCACATCGCGGGCGTGAAGTTCGCGGTGCTCGGCCCGATGGAGGCATGCTCCGGTGACCCGGCGCGCCGGCTCGGCATGGAGTACCTGTTCAACATGCTGGCCCAGCAGAACATCGAGACGCTCAACGAGGCCGGCGTCAAGAAGATCGTCGCCACCTGCCCCCACTGCTTCAACACGCTGGCCAACGAGTATCCGCAGCTCGGCGGCGCCTACGAGGTCGTGCACCACACGCAGCTGCTGTCGAAGCTCGTGGACGAGGGCCTGCTCACCCCGGTCACGCCGATCGAGGAGAAGATCACCTACCACGACCCGTGCTTCCTCGGCCGCCACAACAAGGTCTACTCCCAGCCCCGCGACATCATGTCGAAGGTGCCCGGCGTGCAGACCCAGGAGATGCACCGCCACAAGGACCGCGGCTTCTGCTGCGGCGCCGGCGGCGCGCGCATGTGGATGGAGGAGCGCATCGGCAAGCGCATCAACACCGAGCGGGTCGACGAGGCGCTGACGACGAATCCCGACACGGTTTCCACCGCCTGCCCGTTCTGCATGGTGATGCTCGGCGACGCGATCAACGAGAAGAAGAACAACGGTGAGGCCAAGGAATCGCTCGAAGTCGTGGACGTGGCACAGCTCTTGATCAAATCGGTCAAGGGCGCTTCCTGACCGATGTTCGTCAAACTCCTCCACCCGCGTGGTGGAGGAGTTTCCCATGTCAACAGGCGTGATCAGAAGAAACCCGGCATCCACATAACGGGAAAATCACGGTAACCTCAACGTCGCATAGCCTTATTCGACGGGGAGGGGGCTCGTGATGGGCGTCGTCGTCACGGACGCCGAAGTCACACTGGCCGACGTCCTCTCCTTGCGACTCGCCATCGACCAGCCACTCGAAGACGGCACCGAGCTGGTGCTCCGGCACCGCACCACGGGGGTGGAACGCGACGTGCGGATCGGCACCTCCGGCGCGCGGGCGCGCGAGGCCACCCTCGCGGTCTCGCTGGCGCCGCTGCGGCTGACCGCCGGGCGCTGGGACGCCTACCTGCGCAGCGGTGACACGCGCAGCCGGCTGCGCAGCGTCGATCCGGGTTTCTCGCTCGACCATCTCGACGCGTACGCGCTGTGCAAGCGCACCCTCGCCTACCGCTCCTACCGCACCCGCAACGGGTACCTGGCGCTGAAGATCTCCGACGCCGAGCCGGTCGCCGACGTGCGCGCCATCTGGTTCCGCGAGGGCCGCTTCGAGGTGACGGGCCTGCTGGCCTACACGGGGCTGGAGGACGACGACTCCCGCCACGAGGCCGTGCTCACCCTCGACCGGCGGCCGACGAGCTCCCGGGTGTCGGCCACGGCCACCGTGCAGGGCGTGCGCTTCCACGCGGCCGTGTCGCTGGTGGACGTGCTGGCCGCCGATCCCGAGGAGTCCGGCATGTGGGAGCCCGCGCTGGAGGTCGAGGGGGTGCCCACACCGCTGCCGCTGGGCGCGCGGCTCGACGACGTCGACGGCAAACGGCGCCGGCTGCACTATCCGTCGGCGCGGGTCGACGGCGTGCTGATCAGGCCCTGCTACACCGCCGACGACGAGCTGCGCATCGAGGTGGGGGGATGAGGATCAGCCTGGTGCTCGCCTCCGCGTACGGCATGCGGGGTGACGTGCGCGCCACGCTCAACCTCGCCACCGCGCTGTCCGAGCGGCACGACGTCGAGGTCATCAGCATCCGGCGGCAGAAGGACAAGCCGTTCTTCCCGGTCGGGCCCAAGGTGTCCATGCGCAGCGTGGTCGACGTCCGGCCCGGGGTGAGACATCTGTTGCCGCGCGGTCAGGTCCGTACGGAGGTGGCGCTCTGGCGGCTGCTGCGCGGCCTCAAGTCCGACGTGCTGATCACGACGCGGCCGGGCGTCGGCGTCCAGGCGGCCAGGCACGCGCCGCGCGAGACCGTCAAGATCGCCAGGGAGTGGGGGCGGCCCGCCGTCCCCGGCCCGGTGAAGCGCTTCTACCCGCGCCTCGACGCCGTCGTGACGGCCACCGAGTCGGCGCAGGAGGAATGGGCGAGGCTGCTCGGCGCGGGGCCGCTGGTGCACAGCCTGCCCGACGCGCTGCCGGACGGCCCGTGGCCGCGCTCACGCATGGACAACCGCATCGTGGCCGCCGGGGGCCGGTGGGTGGCGGTGAAGGCCTACGACCGGCTCATCAGGGCGTTCGCGCTCGTGGCCGCCCAGCGTCCCGACTGGCGGCTGCGGTTGTACGGCGCCGGGCCCGAGGAGCGGCGGCTGCGCTCGCTGGTCGGCGAGCTCGACCTGCACAACCACGTCTACTTCATGGGCACGACGTCCGACCTCGCGGGTGAGTTCGCCAAGGCGTCGATCGTGGCCAACACCTCGCGCAGCGAGGACCAGGGCATGACGGTGCTGGAGGCCATGGGCTGCGGGGTGCCGGTCGTGGCGTTCGACGGGGCGCGGGGGGCCAGGGAGTTCGTGGCGACGGGCTACAACGGCGTGCTGGTGCCCGACCAGGACGACCCCCGGACGTTCGCGGTGGCGCTGCTGGCGCTGATCGACGACGAGCGGCGGCGGCGTTCGCTGGCGGCCGGGGCGCTCGACACGGCCGTGCGCCACGGGGCCACCGAAGTGGCCTGCCAATGGGAGAAGCTGATCGGTGGGCTCCGCTGAAATACCGGTTACGGGTACCGTAGAACCATGCATGGGTACAGCGGAGACAAGCAGGCATATCTGACCCGCCTCCGGCGAATCGAAGGTCAGATCCGGGGCCTGCAGCGCATGGTCGATGACGACGCCTACTGCATCGACGTGCTGACCCAGGTCTCCGCGGCGACGCGGGCGCTGCAGGCGGTCGCGCTCGGGCTGCTGGAGGAGCACATCTCCCACTGCGTGGCCGACGCCATCAACAGCGGTGGTCCTGAGGCCGAGGCGAAGGTCAAGGAGGCCTCGGCGGCGATCGCCCGTCTCGTGCGGTCGTAGCCCTCGCCGGGCGAGGATGACTAGTTAGGGGGAAACCCCGGAAACCGCCGTTCCCGACCCCTCAGGAGCCGGGAACTAGGTCCCCGGGGCTAGTAATCGTCTGGTCCTTCAGCGGCTCGCCGAAGTCCGCAATCCGAGCGCGTCGTCGAGTTCGTCCAAGGTCAGCCGCCGCTCGCTGACAGCCACGGCCGTGAGCACCTCGGCGTAGAGCGCAATCTCGTCCAACGCGACACGGTCGTGGACCCGAGAGTCCAGGTCATCGTGCCCCACCGCGTCGTCCTTCCTTCCGCAGCCCACACCCTCTACGAGGTTACGGCGGACGCCCCTCCGGGCGACATGGCCCATCGGAGTCATTCCTTTCGGAGCCTCGGGGCTCCTCTGGGTCATTTCCCCAATCCGAGATCACAATTCAGCGAATGAGCTGTTATCGGAAGTGTTAGAACGATATAGGGGAGGTAAGCGGGAAATTGCGCTATTAGTGGTTTACATGAGGCCGGTGTGGTCGTCGCGTTCGTGGATGAGCCGGGCGACGAGAGCCGACTGGCCGGGCAGGCCGCGCTCGGGCACCTTCGCCCCCGTTAGCCGCTCCCAGGCGAGCCCCATCGCGTACGCGGCCCCGAGCACCGCCGCCGCGCTCCAGCGGTCCGGCGGAGCGACCTCCAGCACCGGCACGAGCGCCGTCGAGAGGCCGCCGGGCCGCGCCCGCACCGGGAAACCGTCGGGCTCCGTGGACTCCGCCGCCGAGGCGCCGGTCAGCCCGGCCCGCCGCAGCTCCTCGTACGCCGCGCGCAGCCGGTGGTCCAGCAGGCCCGGCAGTCTCCCGGCGGAGTCGGACAGGTCGGCCAGGAACGCCGCCGCGCCGGCCCGCGGATCGGGCAGGAACGCCAGCGCCTCCACGAGGTCGTACAGCGTGTGGGAGAAGTGCGCCTCGGGGTCGTTCTCGACCAGCAGCGCCCGGCACAGCCGCGCCGGGCAGCGCTCCAGCCAGAGGCCGCGCAGCGCCGCGGGGTCGTCGGGGTCGGTCAGCTCGGGCCTGCGCAGCATGGGCTCGACCATGGTGAGCAGCGCGAGCGCCCGCGGCCTGAACCGGGTGTCGAGCAGCAGCAGCTGCGCCGTGTCGGCCATCACGGCGGCCAGCCGCAGGGCCTCGCGCGTGCGGCCGGCCCGCATCCGCTCGGCCACCAGCGTGACGAGCTCGAGCAGCGGCGGCGCGGGCAGCCAGCGCACCCAGTCGTCGCCGGGCAGCGAACGGCGCAGGTACTCGCCGAACACGGTGATCAGCCGCTCGTTGCCGTCGAACGCCGGCGCGTACGCCGTCCACATGATCGTGCCCCAGACGGCCGCGACCGTGCCGGGCACGTCGGCGCCGAAGACGTCGCCGAACGCCGTCAGCGGGTAGTCGAGCTCCGACTTGCGCCCGCTGGCCCGCAGCAGCACCCTGAGCTGCTCGGTGAGGCGCTCGGGCACGTCGGGGCCGATGAACGCCTGGGTCGAGCCGGGCTCGGCGTGGAAGTCGTGGCCGTCCGGCACCACGGGATCGGGCAGGGCCGCCGCCGGATGCCCCACCTGACGGGCCCGCGTGCCACGGGGAGGAGGGGCGAGGAGCCAGCGGCCGTCGGCCGGGTCGAGCAGGCGCCAGCGCGCGTGCGCGCCGAACAGCCACCGGTCGCCGTCGGGGGTCACGAGAATCCTGGCCGCCAGGACATGGGCCCGGTCGGGCACCGAGAGCCCCTGCCAGCGTGGGTCGGCGACCATCGCGCGGACCTCCGCCTCGGTGGCGGTGAACGCATCCCAGGGTGGCACGGCCGTCATCGTACTGGGCGTCCTCGGATCATCCTTCAGCTTCTCACGGCAGAATGTCCCCCATGAGGGCGAAGGTTGCAGGAATGTTGGCAGTCGTGTGCGTGCTCACCGGATGCGGTACGACCACGTCGGCGCAGCCGACGCTCTCCGGGCCGGGCGTGCTCACGCTGGAGAACGCCAAGCCGCCCGCGCCGGGCGGGGAGGTGGGCGGCGCCTCGACGGAGTTCGACGACGCGGACGACCTGTCGATGTGGACCAAGCTGAGCGAGACCGAGAAGGACGTCGACCGCATCGCCAAGCTCGACGTCGACAAGACCGCCAAGGGCGCGATGTACCTGGAGCCGAACACCTCGGCCTGGTTCGACGGCTTCCGCGGGCCGTTCGTCTACCAGGACCTGGCCGGCGACATCGTCATGCACGCCCGGGTCAAGGTCACCGGGAGGAGCGCCGGGTGGCCGAAGCGGAAGTTCTCCCTCGGCGGCCTGATGGCCCGCCAGCCGGGCTCGTACGCCAAGCCCAACTGGGTGTCGGTCACCGTCGGCACGGGCGAGAAGACCGGCCAGGTCGAGGTGAAGTACACCGAGAACGGCAGCTCCAAGCCGCAGGAGCTGGCGGTCAAGGAGGGCTGGGTCGAGCTCGTGCTCGGCCGGGTGGGCCGCGTCTTCGTCGCGCTGTACAAGGAGGAGGGCGGCCAGTGGAAGGTGGGCCGGCGCTGGCCCTCGACCCTGCCCGACGTGCTCCAGTGGGGCGTCACCGCCTACACCGACTGGGACAGCTACAGCACGCTCAAGAAGGACACCGACAAGGGCAACGCCAAGCAGGTCAAGGGCACGCCCGACCTCAAGCTCACCGTCGACTACGTGCGTTTCCTGCGGCCCGAGCTGCCCGACTACGCCGATCCGCTCAACAACGCCTCGGTGTCGGACGCGGTGCTGATCAAAGCGATGACGCCTGCCGGTGCCTGAGCGCCTTGGCCATGTAGGTGTCGGGCGTGCGGGCGAAGGAGTCGCGGTCGTCGTCGGTGAGCTCGCGGACGATCTTGCCGGGCACCCCGGCCACCAGCACGCCCGCCGGGATCTTCTTGCCGGGCGGCACGAGCGCCCCGGCGGCCACGAGCGTGCCCGCGCCGATGTGGGCGCGGCCCAGCACGATCGCGCCGATGCCGATCAGCGCGCCCGACTCGACGTGGGCGCCGTGCACCATCGCCTTGTGGCCCAGGCTGACCCGGTCTTCGAGGACGGCCGGCTCGCCGGGGTCGGAGTGGAGGCACGACAGGTCCTGGACGTTGCACTCGTCGCCGATCTCGATACGCTCGTCGTCGCCTCGGAGCACGGAGCCGTACCAGATGCTGGAGGCTCTGCCGATGCGCACGTTGCCGACCACGACGGCGCCGGGCGCGATGTACGCCTCGGGGTGAATGTCCGGGACTGCCCCGTTGTCCAACGCTGCTATGTACATTCGACACATCGTAATTCCAGGTCGGGGTATGGCGTTCGGGTTGCGGACGTGGGCAGATGGCAGGAAAGTCGTTTCCTGACGTCTCGTCGCCAGACCCTCACAACCTGCAGTTTTCCCCCGCCTCACGCAAACCCTTAGGTAACCCCCATGACGAACCAGCACGAGAGCTTCCCCGACCTGATGCAAGAGGACACCTTCGAGGTCGTGATGCGCGGCTACAACCGCCGCCAGGTCCACGACTACATGATCCGCACCCGTAACCAGATACGGGATCTGGAAGAGCGGCTGGCGCGGGCGCTCGACCAGGCCGAGCAGGGCCGGATCGAGCTGGCGGAGGCCAGGCGGCGCATGGTCGAGACGCCCCAGAGCTACGAGGACCTCAGCCCCCGGCTCGCGCAGATCCTGCGGCTCGGCGAGGAGGAGGCCCAGGCCAAGCGGGAGGACGCCGAGGCCGAGGCCGCCGCCGTGCGGGAGGCCGCCAAGACGGAGGCCGACCGCCTGATGACGACCTCCCGCGAGACGGCCGACAAGATCCTCACCTCGGCGCAGGCCGAGGCCGAGCGGCGGGTCGGCGAGGCGACGCAGGCGGCCGAGCGCATGCTCGCCCAGGCGGGCGCCGACGCCGAGGAGCAGCGCGCCGCCGCCCGGGCCGAGGCGGAGGAGGTGCAGCGCGAGTCGCGCGCCGAGGCCGAGCAGCTGCTCTCGTCGGCCCGCGCCGAGGCCGAGCAGCTGCTGCAGTCGGCCAACGCGCAGGCCGAGCAGCTCGTGACGGGCGCCAACGCGCAGGCCGAGCAGCTCGTCACCGGGGCGCGCGCCGAGGCCGAGCAGATGCTGGCGGCGGCGCAGCAGCGCACCGCGGTGCTGGACGAGCAGGCCGGGCGCCGGGTCGAATACCTGACCAACACGCACACCGAGGTGGTGCGGCGGCTGACCGAGATCAGCTCGGTGCTCGGGGATCTCATGCACGCCGAGTCGGCGGCAGGGCCGCTGGTGCCCGAGACCGTCGCGCTGCCCCCGGCCGCGCAGCCCGCCCCGCCCGTCCAGACGCAGGAGGACGTCCGGGTGATCGTCGAGGAGGACGAGGCGGAGGAGGAGCCGCGCGAGACGCCCGTCTCCGACGACACCGACGTGAACATCGTGCGGCTGTCGGAGGCCGGCAAGTAGGCGAACCGCGAGCGGAAGCCCCCGCCCCCGATCGGGTCGGGGGCTTCCGCGTTCGTGGCCCCTCCGGGTTGGTGGCCCGGTGCCGGGGCCGCCTGGACGCAGGACCAGGCACCGGGCTGCTTGAGTACGCCGGCCGCGGAACGGTCCACGGCCCGCGTCAAGGAGGGGCGGGGCCGGATTGCCACGGGTGCTGCTCGCCGGCCCGCCTCTCCTGGTCCCGGAGGAGGTCGCGCAGGCCCTCCGGGTCGTCCGCGTCGATGGTCATCGCACATCCGGCATCGCGCTGCGCCGCGCTGAGCGGATGGTGTCTCGTGGCCCACCAGCGGCCGGCATCGCTCCGCCAGATGGTCCACTGGGGGTAGTCCCGGGCGATTTCGGCAAGATGCCGATCAAAGGACATCCTGTCCACCCTTCCCGGACCCCCAGGCGAGGTTTCCATCTCCTTTCCTGAAGATGCGGCACCTCTCTAGAGAATTCAATGATCGTGATGGATAGCTCGTCGTGACCTAGGCGTCGAAGTCGTACTGCAGCACGTACGCCGCCGAGTCCAGGACCATCTCGTTGAGCTCGACCGGCACCCCGCCGGCCGTGTACGCGGTGCGTGAGATCACCATGACCGGTGTGCCGCCGGGCAGGTCGAGGAGCGCGCTCTCACGGGGCCCCGGCATGCGGGCGCGCACCTCCTCGGTGAAGTGGGCGGGCGGGATGCCGAGATCGCCGAGCCGGGCGTAGACGCCGCCCGGCCCGGTGTCCGGGAGGGTGATCGCGCTTCCTTCGACCAGGTGGGCCGGGAAGTACGAGGTCGCCAGCTGCACGGGCCGCGAGTCGACGCAGTAGCGGCGGCGACGCACCCAGACCTCGCCGCTCTCCAGGACGGCCGCCACCTCCTCGCCGGCCCGCTCCAGCGCCACCTCCACGCGGTCCACGCTGAACGTCCGGCCGCGGGTGTCGGCGTCCCAGATGGACCGGCCCTGGCCCCACTGCTCGCGTGACAGACGGCGTGAGCCGTGTCTGCGGATCGGTTTGAACAGCCGCACGTAAACCCCCGAGCCTCGTTTGGGCACCGCCAGACCTTCGTTGATCAGCACGGCAAGCGCCTGCCTGGCGGTGGCTCGAGCGATTGCGTGTTCGGCCATCAGTGCGTTCTCGCCCGGTAGTCGGTCCCCGTCGCGCAGTTCGCCGGACAGAATCCGGGCGCGGAGACCGTCGGCGATGCGTCGATAGATAGGGGGCTCGTGGGGTACCGGGGATTCAGACAACTTTGATCACCCTCTGTCACCAACCAGGTAGTGGCGTCTCCAGAGAACTTGCCCCGTCTTGTCCACGATCGCACAGATACAGAGGTTGGTCGCGAGCTTCTTTTGAGCGGATCGTGCCTATGTGGTGAACTACGGAGTGTTTCAGCGGGCCGTTACTGTGGAACGGTCCCAGCCGGATATCGCCCGGCCCACCAGCGGTGGGTAACCAAAGAGAAGATCACGGCGCCCGCGGTGTTGATCAGCACGTCGTCCACGGACGAGAATCGGCCCAGTCTCAGCGCGTACTGGAGCGCCTCGACGGTGGCCGAGAACGCCGCCGCGACGGCCGCGACACGGGCGGGCGACGCCAGTGCGGGGCTGCGTACGGGCAGCAGGGCGCCGAGCGCGGCGAAGACCAGCAGATTGCCTCCGACCTGCACGAAGACCGTCTGCCACGGCGCCCCCGCGAGGTCGGCGAGGTCGCGGAACGGCACCAGCCCGACCCCCGTGGGGCCGTCGGAGGGCGTCAGGATCATCCAGATCCAGGGCGCGGTGCCGACCACGATGCCGACGTCGGCGAGGGCCGTGCGCAGGGGTGCGGGGTGGCCGGCGCGGGCACGGCGGCGGGAGAGAGCCACGGTCGCCGGCGCCGCCAGGAGGGCGGCAAAAGTACCAGCAATAATGACATTTCCCCACAATTCCCATGTGTGCGCCATCCGGCCATCATCCCGATGATCTAGGGGTACCGGAAGCTGTCCCTCCGGACAGGTCACCCGGCCGGCAGATGCTCGTCCAGGAACGCCGTCGCCACCGCCCACGCACGCTCGGCCGGCGCCGGCTGGTGGAACATCGGCGCCTCGCTGTTGTGGAAGGCGTGCCCGGCCTCCTCCTCGACGTGCACGACGACATTGGGCCGGCCCGCGGCGGCCCGCTCCACGGCGGCCACCCACTCGCGCGGGATGTACGGATCGCTGCCCCCGAAGACCAGCAGCAGCGGCGCGCTGATGCGCTCCATCAGCCCGGTCGCCTCGGGCACGGCCGAGCCGTAGAACGACAGCACCGCGCCCAGCTCGATCTGGGTGGCCAGCATGTACGCCACCGAGCCGCCCAGGCAGAAGCCGACCGCGCCGACGCGGCCGTCCACCTCCGGCAGCGCCCGCAGATGGGAGGCGGTGAGCGCGCAGTCGGACACCCCGTGGGCGAGATCGAAGCCCTTGGACAGCTCGATGGCCGCCTGTGTGCCCTCCGGCGTGTGCTCGCCCACCCAACCGGGCGTCAGCCGCCAGAACAGGTCGGGCGCGGCCACCACGTAACCCCGCCCGGCCAGCTCGGTGGCCACCTTCTCGATGTACGGCCCCACGCCGTAGATCTCCTGGACCAGGACCAGGGCGGGGCCGGACGGCGCGTCGGGCAGCCACAGGCGTACGCCGAAGGAGCCGTCGTGGGAGCTGATGTGATCGGTACGGGTCCGCATGTCCACCAGCATCGCGCATGGCGCGCTCAGCGATCCGGCGAGACGATGCGCATGAGGGTTCCGTGTCCCCGGAAGGGAGGCAGACATGAGGAGAGCGCTGTGCTGACCCACTTCATCGGCGGCGGGCCGCTCGCCGCCGGAAAGTCCTTCCCCGTCCACGACCCGGTGACCGGAGCGGTGGTCAGGCACGTCCACGAGGCCGACCCGGAGGTCGTCGACCGGGCGGTGCGGGCGGCCAGGGAGGCGGCGCGCGACTGGGCGGCGCTGCCGGTCGGCGAGCGCGCCGGCTGGATGCGCCGCCTGGCCGAGGGCATCGAGCGGCGCTTCGACGACCTGGTTGCCGCCGAGATCGCCGACACCGGCAAACCCCTGGGGCAGACCCGCACCCTCGACATCCCCCGCGGCATCGCCAACTTCCGCGCCTTCGCCGACCTCGCCGCCCAGCGGCCCGACGACGCCTTCCACCTGCCGGGCGTGCTCAGTTACACCGTGCGCAGGCCGCTCGGGGTGGTCGCGGTGATCGTCCCGTGGAACCTGCCGTTCCTGCTGATGACCTGGAAACTCGCGCCCGCCCTCGTCTCGGGCGACACCGTGGTGGTCAAGCCGTCGGAGCACACGCCCGGCTCGGCGGCCGTGTTCGCCGAGATCTGCGCCGAGGCCGGCCTCCCGCCCGGCGTGGTGAACATCATCTTCGGGCACGGCTCGGCCGGCCGGCTCCTCGTCGAGCACCCGGGGGTGGACGCCGTCACGTTCACCGGCTCGACCGCCACCGGGTCGGCGATCATGCGGACGGTCGCCGACCGGGTCAAGCCGATCTCGTTCGAGCTGGGCGGCAAGAACGCGGCCCTGGTCTTCGAGGACTGCGACCTCGACCGGGCGGTCGAGGGCACGGCGCGGTCGGTCTTCACCAACGGCGGCCAGGTCTGCCTGTGCACCGAGCGCGTCTATGTCCAACGCTCGATCTTCGAGGAGTTCTGCGGCAGGCTGGCCCAGAGCGCCCGGGAGGTCGAGCCGCAGCCGATGATCTCGGCGGAACACCGCGACAAGGTGCTGTCCTTCTACGCCCTGGCCCGCTCGGAGGGAGCCAAGGTGCTGACGGGAGGCGGCGTCCCGGTGTTCCACGATCACCGCGATTCCGGATATTTCGTGGAACCGACAGTAGTGTCAGGGTTGTCGGAATGGTCGAGGTTCAATCGTGAGGAGATCTTCGGTCCCGTGTGTCACGTCGCGCCTTTCGACAGCGAGGCCGAGGCGATCGACCTCGCCAACGGCAGCGACTACGGCCTGGCCGCCACGCTCTGGACCACGAACCTCGACCGGGCGCACCGCGTGGCGCAGCGGCTGGAGGCCGGGCTCGTCTGGGTCAACACCTGGTATCTGCGCGACCTGCGCACGCCGTTCGGCGGCGTCAAGCTGTCGGGCATCGGCCGGGAGGGCGGCACCCGGTCGCTCGACTTCTACTCAGAACCCACCACGATCACCATCAAACTGGAGCAATCGGATGCATGACGAATGGTCCCAGGCGGTGGACGTGCACGCCCAGGCCGCCGACCGGCTGGCCGAGGCCGCGCGTTCCGGCGAACCGTGCGCGCCGATCAGGGACCTGGTCAGCACGGCGGCCGACGCGTACGCCGTCCAGGAGATCGGCACGAGGCGGGCGCTCGACGCGGGGAGACGGCCGGTCGGCAGGAAGATCGGCCTGACCAACCCGGCCGTGCAGCGGCAGCTCGGCGTCGAGCAGCCCGACTTCGGCATCCTCTTCGCCGACATGTGCTACGGCGACGGGCTGCCCGTCCCGATCGGGCGGTTCCTGCAGCCGCGCGCCGAGGCCGAGGTGGCGCTCGTCATCGGCCGTGACCTGGAGGGCGGCCCGTTCACGGTGGTCGACGTGATCAGGGCGGTGGAGTTCGCGCTGCCCGCGATCGAGATCGCCGACTCGCGCATCACCGACTGGGACATCACCGAGGCCGACACGATCGCCGACAACGCCTCGGCGGGCGCGTTCGTGCTGGGCGGCACGCCCGTGCCGCTCATGGGGCTCGACCTGCGGGCCGCCGCGATGACGATGACGCGCGGCGGCGTGGAGGTCTCGACCGGCTCCGGCGAGGACTGTCTGGGCAACCCGCTCAACGCCGCCGCCTGGCTCGCCACCCGGCTCGGCCGCACGCGTCACCCGCTGCGGGCCGGTGACGTGGTGCTGACCGGGGCGCTCGGGCCGGTCGTGCCCGCGAGCCCCGGGGACGTGTTCGAGGCGCGCATCGAGGGGCTGGGCGCCGTACGCGCGGTGTTCGGCAAGTGAGGGAGCGGGCCCGGGCCATCCGCGTGCCGGGCAAGGCCACCCCGCGCGGGCGCTTCCCGCACGTCAAGAGAGCCGGTGACTTCCTGTACGTCTCGGGCACGAGCTGCCGCCGCCCCGACGACACGTTCGTGGGCGTCGAGGTCGACAAGCACGGCGCCACCACCCTCGACATCCGCGCCCAGACGCGGGCGGTCATCGAGAACATCGGCGACATCCTCAAGGCCGCCGGAGGCTCGCTGGCCGACCTCGTGGAGATCACCACCTACCTGGTCAACATGAACGACTTCCGCGGGTACAACGAGGTCTACGCGGAGTTCTTCGACGAGGAGGGCCCCGCCCGCACCACCGTCGCCGTCCACCAGCTCCCGCACCCCCACCTGCTCATCGAGATGCGCGCCGTCGCCTACCACCCCCTGGAGCGATCATGATTCCCCCCATCGACTTCACCAGGTGGATCGACGAGCACGCCCACCTGCTCAAGCCGCCGGTCGGCAACAAGGTGGTCTTCGAGCAGGCGAACGACTTCATCGTCATGGTCGTCGGCGGCCCCAACAGCCGCACCGACTACCACGTGGACCCGTACGAGGAGCTCTTCTACCAGGTGCGGGGGAACATGCATGTGAACGTCGTCACCGAGAACGGGCCCGAGACCGTGCACATCAGGGAGGGCCAGATGTGGCTGCTGCCGCCGGGCACGCCCCACTCGCCGCAGCGGCCGGAGGCCGGGTCGGTGGGGCTGGTCGTGGAGCGCATCCGGCCGGAGGGCACACTGGAGAGGTTCCAGTGGTACTGCATGGAGTGCGGCGCCCTCGTCCACGAGGTGGAGCTGCAGGTCCGCGACATCGTCAAGGACCTGCCGCCGGTCTTCGAGGCCTTCTACGGCGACGAGCGGGCCCGCACCTGCGGCCGGTGCGGCGCGCTCCACCCGGGCAAGGGGTAAATGGTCACCGACGTTCACACGCACTACGTGCCCCGGGGCTGGCCCGAGCTGGGCTGGCCCGGGGCTCCCCGGCTGAGGGTCGACTCCGAGCGTGAGGCGACGATCCTCGTCGGCGGCCGGGAGTTCCGCACGGTCCAGGACGACTGCTGGGATCCGCGCGTCCGCCTGGAGCTGATGGACCGCGACGGCGTGGACCGGCAGGTCGTCTCGCCCACGCCTGTCTTCTTCGGCTACGACCGGCCGGCCGCCGAGGGCGTGCGCATCGCGAGGATCTTCAACGACCTGGCGCTGGAGATCTGCCGGGACGAGCGGCTGATCCCGTTCTGCCAGGTGCCGTTGCAGGATCCGGAGCTGGCCTGCGCCGAGCTCGACCGCTGCCTGGCTAACGGGCACCGGGGCGTGGAGATCGGCAACCACGTCGGCGACCGCGACCTCGACGATCCCGGCGTGGTGGAGTTCCTGCAGGAGTGCGCCGCGCGGGACGTGCCCGTCTTCGTGCACCCGTGGGACATGCCGGCCGGGCCGCGCGTCACCCGGTGGATGGCGCAGTGGCTGGTCGGGATGCCGGCCGAGACGCACCTGTCGATCCTGGCGATGATCCTCGGCGGCGTGTTCGACCGCGTGCCTGACAGCCTGCGGATCTGCTTCGCGCACGGCGGCGGCTCGTTCGCGTTCTGGCTCGGCCGGTTCGAGAACGCCTGGCACCGGCGGCCCGGCGTGGTCGGCGTCTCCGCGTTCCCGCCGTCCCACTACCTCGGCCGGTTCTCCGTCGACTCGGCGGTCTTCGACGAGCGTGCGCTGCGGCTGCTGGTCGACACCCTGGGGGAGGACCACGTGATGCTGGGCAGCGACTTCCCGTACCCGCTGGGGGAGTCGCCGGCGGGCGGGCTGATCCGGCGGGCGGGCTTCCTGCCGGAGCGGGCCAGGGCCAAGCTGCTCGGGGGCAACGCCGAGGTGTTCCTGGGTTGCGACAATGGGGAGAAAACGGACTAGGAGTGACCCAGGTGCCTGATCGCGACCATTGCCTCGCTCTCGACGCCGCCGATCCGCTGCGGGCCTTCAGGGACGAGTTCGTGCTCCCCGAAGGGGTCGTCTACCTCGTCGGCAACTCGCTGGGCGCGCTGCCGCGCCGTACCGCCGAGCGGGTGCGGCGGACGGTCGAGGACGAATGGGGCAAGGAGCTCGTCGGCGGCTGGAACACCTCCGGCTGGTACGACCAGCCGCTGCGGGTCGGCGACCGGATCGCCCCGCTGATCGGCGTGGGCCCCGGCCAGGTCGTCGCGGGCAACACGACCTCCATCGCGATCTTCCAGGCGCTCGCGGCGGCGCTGCGGCTGCGGCCCGGCCGCCGCGTGATCGTCTCCGACGCGCACAACTTCCCGACCGACCACTACATCGTCCAGGGGCTGGCCGGGCTGCTCGGCGACCACGAGGTGCGCGACCTCGCCGAGCGCCGCTTCGACGACGCGGCCGTGGTGCTGCTGTCGGAGGTCGACTACCGTACGGGCGCCCGCCAGGACGTGCCCGCGGTCACCGCCGAGGCGCACGCGGCCGGGGCGCTCATCATCTGGGACCTGTGCCACAGCGCCGGCGTCATGGAGGTGGACGTCTCCGAGGCCGACTTCGCGGTGGGCTGCACCTACAAGTACCTGAACGCCGGGCCCGGCGCGCCCGCGTTCCTCTACGTGAACCCGCGCCACCACGCCACCGCCGAGAACGTGTTGTCCGGCTGGTTCGCCCACGCCGAGCCGTTCGCGTTCGAGGAGGACTTCCGCCCGGCCGAGGGGATCAGGCGGTTCGCGGTGAGCACGCCGCACGTGGTGTCGTTCGCGGCCCTGGAGGCGGCGCTCGACATCTGGGACCGGGTGCCGATGGCGCAGGTGCGGGCCAAGAGCATGGCCCTGACCTCGCTCTTCGTCGAGCTGGTCGGCGACGCGCTGGAGCTCGCCTCGCCCGCCGACCCGCAGGCCCGCGGCAGCCAGGTGAGCTTCCGCCACCCCGAGGGCTACCCGGTGATGCGGGCGCTGATCGACCGCGGGGTGCACGGCGACTTCCGGGCCCCCGACATCCTCAGGTTCGGCTTCGCGCCGCTCTACACCTCCTACACCGACGCCTACGACGCAGCCGCCACGCTGCTGGAGGTGCTCGGCAAGGAGCTCTGGCGCGACGAGAGGTACGCCCGCCGGCTCTCCGTCACCTGAGCTCGTCGAGCAGCTTGACCGCGCGCTTGGGCGCGACCGCGCGGTAGCTCTCCTCGACCCAGTCGAGCAGCACCTCGACCGGCGGCAGCTCGCTCTGGAACGGCACGGTCACCCAGCCCGCCCTGCCCAGGCCGTAGCCGCTGGGGGCCGCGCCCTCGACGCTCAGCGCGTGGCCGTGCGCCGCCGAGCGCAGCTTCACGCCGAACGTCGGCCGCCACTTGTCGGTCGGCTCGTCCACGCCGAGGAAGAGGAAGATCTTCTTGCCCACCTTGATCACCGTGTCGCCCCACGGGTGATCCTCGCGGGCCTCGGGCAGCCCGAGCGCGAACGCGCGGAGCTCTTCGCGGACCTCGTGCCAGTCGCTCATGCACTCGACACTAACCACGGAACTCGGTGAGCTTGCGGTCGATGGCCTGCCTGATCCGCTCGCGCGCCTCCATCCGGGGCACGCCCGCCATCAGCAGGCGGTCGTAGTCGGTGTCGAGGTGGCGGATCGAGGCGATGACGGCGAGCGTGATGGCGTTCTCGTCGAGCGCCTTGGCCGCCGCCGTGCGGCCCACCCGGCCGCTGCCGCGCTGGGCGGCGTGCCCGGCGATCTCCCGCGCCCGTTCCTGCGGGCACCCCGGGAACAGCCTGGCGATCTCGGCCGCCATCCGCGCCTGGAAGTCGACGTCCTGCAGCTCCCTGCGCTCGCGGTCGCGCTCGCGGCGGCGCAGCCGCACCTCCTCGTCGGCCAGGCAGCGCTCCTCGGCCGCGGCCAGCGCCGCCTCCTCCACCAGCACGCCGACGCGCTGGTAGACCTTGCGCCGCCGGTTGTAGCGCACGACCACCGCCGAAAGGCCGCTCTCCTGCTTGGCCCGGCGGCTCAGCGCCGCGTTGCCGGACGGCAGGAACACCAGGTGGTCCATGTCGGCGCAGGTCAGGCAGTGGGGCCTGTCGTCCTCCATGATCAGGTACGGGCCGGTGTCGCCGCACGACGCGCACGTCCAGGCCTCCAGCGGGGCCACCGCCACCAGGTCGGGCGCCTTGCTCTGCGCCTCGGTGAGCCGGCGCACCCGGGCCTCGCCGAGGTCGGGGGAGAGCCAGTGCACCCGGAACGGCTCCTGCTCCGGCCCCGAGGTGAAGCGCAGCTCGCGCCGGTCGCGGGTGCCGGCCACGTACGGCGTCTCCACCG
The DNA here is from genome assembly GCF_003236395.1 of Nonomuraea aridisoli. GTDB lineage: Bacteria > Actinomycetota > Actinomycetes > Streptosporangiales > Streptosporangiaceae > Nonomuraea > Nonomuraea aridisoli. The sequence goes on from NZ_POUD01000017.1 coordinate 24,562, forward strand.
GCTTGAGGCCCTTGGCCCGCGCCCAGTCGCGCAGCAGCGCGGCCGTGGTGAGCAGGCGCTCCTCGTCGACCGCTGCCAGCTCGGCCAGCGTGCCCACCCGGCCCTGCCGCCAGGTGTCGACGTGGCGGGAGTGCAGCCAGCGCAGCCCCGTCACCACGTCGATGAACGTCACGTATTTCCGGGTGGTCAGCGCGATCTGGGCCGCCTCGGCGACCCGGCGCGCCAGGTTCGGCTTGCTCACCGGGCCTCCTCGGCCGGGCCTGTGAGCGTGGCGCTGTGTCCGTCGGTTGTCACGGCCCTAGTTTCCCGCGCCTTTGCGCATGAGGCGGCTTTCCTTGCACGACTTGCGGCAAGTACCCCTTCGGCCTCGCTGAACCACGGGCCTGGAGGAAATCGTGCGTCTGTTCTGGCCCGCCCTTCTCATCCTCGCCACCTCGTGCGGCGTGGCGGAGGGCGGCACGCAACCCGTCGTCACCGGCGAGTTCGGCAGCAAGCCGAAGGTCACCATCCCCAAGGGCAAGCCCGGCCGCACGCCGCGGATCACCGTGCTGTCCATGGGCACCGGACGGCGTACGGTCGCGGGCGACGTGGTGCTCGCGGACGTCGACATCCGCCGCTGGACCGGCAACCAGCCGTACATGAGCACCTACGACGGCAACCAGCCGGCCACCGTGGTGTTCGACGGCCGGCAGGTGTCCGAGACCTGGCGGCAGTCGCTCATCGGCCGGCCGGCGGGCAGCCGCGTCATGCTGGTCGGCCCGGCCGCCGAGGCCCTCGGCCCCGACGTGCCGCTGACCGGGCTCGCGCCCGCCGACACGCTCGTGCTCGTCTTCGACATCCTCGGCGGCTACCCGCCGGACGCCCGCCTCGTCGGCCGCACCCTGCCGGTCGTGCCGGCCGACCTCGCGCCGGGCGAGCCGGCGCGCACGCTCATCGACGGGTCGGGCCGCACGGTCGAGGCGGGGTCGAAGGTGGTCGTCCAGTACGTGGCCGCGTCGTGGCCCGACCGGACCGTCGTGGACTCCTCGTACCGGAGGGGAGGGCCCAGCGCGTTCACGCTCAAGGAGGGCGCCGTGCCCGCGGCCTGGCTCGGCGCCCTCACGGGGCGGCGGGTGGGCAGCCGCGTGGCCGTGCCGTCGATGGGCGAACCGCCGCTGGTGTACGTCATCGACGTGCTCGACACCATCGGCCACGCCTAGCTCGGTCAGTCGGACGAAGGGGCGAGGTCGGAGCGGATCATGCTGTAGAGCACGCCGTCACGCCACTCCCCGGCCCGGAAGCCGGCGCCGCGCAGGACGCCCTCGCGGGTGAACCCGGCCTTCTCCAGCGCCCGCTGCTCGGCCAGGTTGGTGATCTCCGTGGTGGCCTCGACGCGGTTGGCCGTGGAGTGGTCGAAGAGGTAGCGGGCGAGCAGCAGTTGCGCCTCCGTGCCGTGACCCTTGCCGCGCCGCTCCGGGGTAACGATCAGCCCCATCTCCCAGTAGTGGCCGGCCCGGTTGGCGACCCGCTTGCGGAACGACACGAAGCCCACCGGGTCGTCGCCGTCCGCGATGATCAACATGCTGTGGTCGTCGCCCAGCAGCCCGTCCTCGGCCCACCGCTTGCGCATCGCGTGCGGGTTCTGGAAGCCGTACCACTCGAACCCGCCTTCGGGGTCGCTCGTGAGGCGGTGGAGGAGGGAAAGGTCGTTTTCGCTGACAGGTCGCAGGCGAATGGTCATGATCCGGACACTATGCGACGGACGAGCCGCCTGAGCCGTGACTCCTGGAGCGGGGTGTGCTGCAGGGCCGCGAGCGCCTCGGCCGCGCCTGGGCGCTTGCCGGGGGAGTGGTCGAGCATCCGGCGCACGACCTCGGGAACGTCGGGGCCGTGGGCGTCGGCGCTCGTCGGCAGGTGGCCGGTGAGCAGCTGGTAGGCGATGACGCCGGCCGCGTAGACGTCGGAGGCGGTGCTCATCTGGTCGGCCCGCTCCTGGCACTCGGGCGCGACGTAGTGGGCGTCGAGCACGTTGCCGAGCTCGTGGACCAGGGTGAAGTTGCGCGGCCCCGGCTTGGCGTAGTCGAAACCGGTCAGCACCGCGTGGCCGTCGTCGGTGACCAGCACGGCCGCCGGGGTGAGCGCCCGGTGGATCACGCCGTTGGCGTGGGCGTGGGCGAGCCCGCTCAGCAGGTCCTGGATCACGCCGAGCCGGGCGCCCTGGCCCAGCGACAGATGGAGGGCCTGGCCGTGCACGTCGTCGAGCACCAGCACGAACCGGCTCTCGTCGTCGATCGCGAAGAAGTCGCGCGAGCGCACCACGCACGGGTGGGGCGGGATACGGGCCAGCGTCTGGTACGCGTTGGCGATGCGCTGCCGCTCGGCCGCCCGCGCCTCGTTGTCGGCCAGCGGGTCGGCCTGGTAGACCCGCAGCAGCACGGTCTCGCTGCCCGGCAGCGTGACGTTGAACGCGCGGTATTCGGTGACCTTGGCGTCGCCGCCGAGCTGCTCCTCGACCTCCCAGTTGCCGAACCGGGGCGGCGCCTCGCTGCGGCGCACGGTCTGGTTGAGCGCGTCGAGGATCGCCGTCAGGTACGGCCGCACGTCGGGGCTGCAGCCGCGCCTGACCCGCGAGACGTCGCTCATCGTGGCGATCAGGTGGGGCAGGTCGGTGACGTTGACCGCGTCGCGCCCGGCCGGGTCGACCAGCTCGGCGTCGGGCGAGGTGAGCACGACCAGGCTGTCGACGTAGACGCGTTCGAGCTGCGTGGCCCTGGAGACGAGCAGGCCCTTGAGCGCCTTCGCCGTGCCGCGCAGCTTCGTCACGGGGGAGCCGAACGCCTCCCTGCGCGGCGGGAACCAGCGCGCGCCCGACACCTCGATGCGGCCGCGGGTGCCCTTGACGTCGACCACCACGAGCGAGTGGCCGGTGAGGACGATCAGGTCGACCTCGAACACGTCGTGGCCGCGCGGGATCTCGATGTTGTGCAGCAGCAGCCAGTCGGCGGGGGCGTGGTCGCGCAGATAGGCGATCACACGCCGCTCCGCGTCGTTGACCGGACGTCCTCCGCCGACGATCTGTGCCATGCCGTCTATCCTCGCACGGGATCCTATTGACAGCATGTTGTCGTAATGACAAGATACTGTCATGAAGCGAATCGTTCACCACGCCGTCTACGACACGCTCGCCGACTGGGAGACCGGGCACGCGACCGCACACCTGCGCAGTGGGCGTTACCACCGCGAGCCCGGCGGCTACGAGATCGTCACCGTGGGCCTGACCGCAGACCCGGTCGTCACCATGGGCGGCGTGCGCATCGCCCCCGACCTGACGCTCGACCGCCTCTCGCCGGCCGACAGCGCACTGCTCATCCTTCCCGGCGCCGACCTGTGGGACACCGGTGACACGCTGGCCCCGTTCGCGCGCAAGGCCGGGGAGTTCCTGGCGGCGGGGGTGCCGGTCGCGGCCATCTGCGGCGCCACCGCGGGGCTGGCCCGCGAGGGGCTGCTCGACGACCGCGACCACACCAGCGCGGTGGTGCACTACCTGATGGCCCAGGACGGGTACGCCGGCGCCGAACGCTACGTCGACGCCGACGCGGTGCTCGGGGGCGATCTCATCACCGCCGGGCCGACGGAGCCGGTGGCCTTCGCCAGGGAGATCCTCCGGCGGCTCGACGTCTGCCGGCCCGAGGTGCTCGACGCCTGGTTCCGGCTGTTCGCCAGGAGCGACGCGACGGCCTTCGAGGTGCTGGCGGCGGCATGAGCGAGAGCGCCGAGTTGTTGTCGGGGCTGGCGCTCGGGGCGTTCCGGCTCAACGGCCAGTTCCTGCACGTGGCGGAGGGGCTGGCCCGGCCGGCGGGGATGACGGCGGCGTGGTGGCAGGTCCTCGGGGCCGTCCTGCGTGAGCCGCTGCCGGTCGCGGGGATCGCGCGGGCCATGGGGATGACCCGGCAGGGTGTTCAGCGGATCGCCGACCTGCTGGTGGAGCGGGGGCTGGCCGAATATCGGCCCAACCCGGCCCACCGCCGGGCCAAGCTGCTGCAGCCGACGGAGGCCGGCCGCGCGGCCGTCGCCGAGATCGTCCCCGCCCACCAGGCCTTCGCCGACCGCCTGGTGGCCGAGCTGGGCGTCGAGACCGCGCGCGGCTGCCTCCAGTCGCTCCAGCACCTGTCCGCAGCCCTCGACCGCCTCACCGACCAACCCTGACGTCGCCCCTCCCACCGAGCAACCGCGACGACCGTCATCGGTCCTCGCCCCTTCCACTGGACGGCCGCGAGGCCGTCCTGACCCTCGGCTCCTCCGCTGGACGGCTGCGAGGCCCTCCTACCCTCGGCTCTCCCAGCGAGCGGCCGTGCGGGCCGTCATCGGTACTCGGCCCTCACTGGGCGGCCGTGACGGCTGGTGTGAGGGTGCGGCGGAGTTTGTGGCGGGGTTTGAAGATCGACAGGGCTGTGGCCGTCACCAGGAGGAGGGCCTGGGTGGCGGGTACGGCGGCCTGGCTCCACTGGCGGGCGTCGTCGGCGGCCTGTCCGCCCGCGGTCGCCGCGGCCATCCCCTCGGGGTCGAACAGGAACATGCCCAGACAGACCACCGCCACCAGCAGCACGAGCTTCGCCGCCACCCACAGATGCCGGAACACCCCCCACCGGCTGGTCAGGCCCAGCAGGACGCCGGTGGCCAGCGCGACGAGGCTGAGCGGTATCCCGCCCGCGAACACGAGCGCCGGCATCAGCCCGTAGGCGGCGTGCGCCAGGCCCGCGTCCTCGGTCAGCGCCGCCGCAGTGTTCAGCACGGTCAGCGCCCACACCTCGCCGAGCAGTGCGACGGACGAGATGACGTGGATGACCACGATCGTCTTGCGGACGCGTGGCCGCATCGTGCTCACCTCCTTCAAGGAATCCACGCCCATCGTCACGGCCCCGCCCGCCGCGGGCATCGCCCAGAAGTGGGCTTCCCGGCTACGCCGACCGGCGTACGCGACCCCCAAGTTTCGGGCGATCGTTTCCTAAACAGCGGTGAACAATCCCCGCGCGATTCTCTCGGACGGCCAAACCAATCCGGCCGAGGTATTTCCGAGCGACGATTCTCCTCGCGTTCCGCCGAAGGGCGATAAAACCTCGTACCAAGAATGCGAGGTGTCGCCTTGACCCCGAAGATGGCTATCTGGGTTGCGGTTTTCGCTGCCTGCCGCAATGGTTATGGGCGGCACCTCGCAGCCCTGCAAAAACGACTATGGCGCTGGATTTCCGCGCCGTTCCATGGAGGGAAACCAAACATGATTCGTCGCATTCTGGCCGGTGCCGCAATCGCGGCCGCGGCCCTCGGCTTCTCCGCGTCCGGAGCGCTCGCCGACGGCCCCAACGCGTACAACTCGGGGCAGAACATCCTGAGCCAGTTCAGCGCCCTCAATGACGTGTCGGTGCTGAACAAGGTCCTGAACGACTCGATCAAGTACGTCGACCTCATCTCGATCCTGGACATCCAGGACGTCAACGCCAACGTCCTGAGCAGCCTCCAGGACGTGAAGGCCAGCGACCGGAGCTGACGACCCGGCACGCGGAGCGGGCAGGAGGTCGATCGGCGGTTCCCGTGGGCTCCCCGCGGATCGCCCGGCCAAGGTCGCCCTCCTGAGCGCCCGCGCAAGGAACGGGAAAACTGTCGTGGAAAGTCGCGAAGCCACGGCACGGGCTTGGTGCGCACCGAGTTCTCAACGCCGCGCGGTCCCGGTCGATCACTGCAGGACGACCGGGGCCGCGCGGCTCCGTCCGGTCAGCCGCGTTCGCCGTCGACGGCTTTCTCGCCGGGCCGGACCACGCCCATGAAGGTCCGCCGCTCCAGCGGATCCACCCGCACGAACTGCCCGGTGTAGGGCGCGTGCACCATCCGGGTGGCGTCCAGCGCGATCCCCACGTGCTCGGGCCCAGGGCTCTTCGCGTCGTTGTCGTAGAAGACGAGATCCCCCGGCTCGACCTGCTCCTTCGGGACGCGGTTCCCGGCGCGCCACTGCTCCTGCGTGGTCGTGCCGATCATCACCCCCGCCCGCGCCCACGCGTACTCGGCCAGGCCCGAGCAGTCGAAGCCCCACGTCCTGGCCCCCTTGCCGATCCCGTAGCCGGGGCCGCGCACACCGCCGCCGCCCCACGAGTACGGAACCCCGATCATCTCGATCGCCGCCCGCGCCGCGACGACCCCGGCCGGCCACTGCGCGGCGAGTGCCTCGGACGCCCGGCAGGTCGCCGTCGCGCAGTCGTGCGCGCCCGCCGCCACGACGGAAGGCGAAGTGAACAGCATCGTCTGCGCCAGCGCAATGGGCAGCAGCGGCCTCAGTGCATTCATGACATATTCAGCGCTCCTGTGATCGTCCGTGTTGTTTGTACGTGGCAAGGTCGTCATTCCGTCACTTCTATGGGGATAAAACGGCCTTTGGCCGAGCGAGATGCACATATGGCCATAAGCTGAAAAATTGCTGTTCGGCCGATTCCGGACAAAACGCCACCGGTCTGGATATTTCGAGACCGGTGGCTTTTTGCGGGGTCAGGGAAACGGCGGCTCACTTCCAGGCTTCGGTGTCACGGCCGGATCGTGGACACGCCGATATTGCCCACGATTGTTTCCGGGAAATGTCGGTGACTCCGTGCGGAGGGGTCCTCGACCATGCGCGTCCCACGCGGTTTCCCGGTGAAGAAGGAGCGAGAAGGCGGTAATTCCCCGGGCTTCCCGCAGGGGGCGGGCTCCCGACGCGGGTGCGCTCCCGGCGGGGGAGAGACGGGCGAGAGTGCCTTGGCGGCGACGTCCTCGCAGGCTCCGCGCTGCCCTGAGCGGAGTGCGCGTCACGACCCCGGCGGGCGCCGGACCTGACTCCGTCTCAGGTCAACGCCCCTGTCCGGCCGGACGGGCACACCGTGGGGTCCTAAGGTAGATCGCGGATCCGAACGGGCCCCCGCCCGTCATGCCCTCAGCAGGGGTGAGTACGGCCCGCCTGTTCGGAAAGCGCTTGGCTCCATACTTTCCCCGTGATTCGGTCATTTCACGATGAAAAATACATAGTGCCACATAACTCGTGTAGCCTGGATTCGGGTTAATCGCCGGAATTGTTCGGTGGTCATCCCCTGCCGCCGGCAGTACGGCCAGACAACCCCCAGAGCGCGTGTTGGGGGGTGCGGGAACGTGGACATCCAGGAGCGGCTGCTCTACCAGGACGAGCAGTTGAGGGTCACGGTAGCCATGACACCGGGCGTGCCGGCCGTCACGCTGTTCGGCCAGATCGACGCCAGCAACAGCTCCGCGCTGGCCTGTGCGCTGGCAGCCTGCCGCACAGGCCCCCACATCATCGTCGACATCGGCAGGCTGACCTTCGTCGACGTCTCCGGCCTGCGGGTGCTGGCGATGCCCACGCTGCCGCCGTCGCAGCGGTGGATCCGCCTGCACAACGTCACGCCCTACCAGGAGCGGCTCCTCCGCATCATGGGGTGGTCCTACCAGCCCACGGCGCCGTAGAGACGAGCGGCCGACGTGCCGAGTCCGGTCGGCCCACCGAGCAGGAACGGGCGCGGCGGGTTGTGGCGGCGCAGCGTCGCCTCGTCGTAGCGGAAGCAGCCGCGGTGCCAGTTGAGGATGGCGACCAGCCAGGCGCGCAGCTCGGCCACGAACCCGTCGAGGTCGCGCCGCGCCTCCGCGTCGAGGCCGAAGTCGTCGCACACGATCGGCAGCTCGTGCTCGACGATGTGCTCGAACTGCCGCACCCGCGCGGCCATCAGGTCGCCCACGATCTCCAGCGCCGCCGGATAGTCGCAGTCGAAGAAGTTCTGCACCACCAGGACGCAGTTGTGCACCTCACCCTCGAACTCGATCTCCTTCTGGTAGGAGAAGATGTCGTTGAGCAGCGTCCCGGCGTCCATCATCGCGTTCTCCAGCGCCACCATCGGGCCGCTGGCGTAGACCTCGTCGGGGATGCCCTTGGAGTGGCGCAGCCGGCACAGGCTCATCGTCATGTGGGAGCCGAAGGTCAGCCGGCGCATCTCCAGATAGTCCACCGGGTCGGGGATGTGGTGGGCGATCTCGTTCGCCAGCTCCCAGAGCCAGCCGGCGCACATCTCCTCGACCGCCGCGCGCAGCTTGCGCCGGTCGGCCGGCGGCATCGGCCCGGCGGTGCGCGCCCACACGTCGGCCAGCCCGCGTTCGAGCGCGTTCGCCGGCGGTGGCGCGGGCGTGCCGTCGAGCGGCATGCAGGCGCCGAACCGGTCCACCGTCACCTTGGCCGCCGCGAGGTTGCGCGTCCGGCCGAACACCACGGGGAAGTAGTCGTCGCCGTACGTGCCCCACGCCAGCCAGAACGAGGCCAGGTCGAGCTCTTCGGGGGAGGCGTCGGGGTGCAGGCCCGCCGCGCAGAGCGGCAGGTCGTAGTCGACGAGCTTGCGCTCGTCCCACACCGCCGCGCCGCCCTGGGGTTCGAGCATGCCCATCCGGGCGCACCAGGCCACGGTCTCGCGCCGCGACCGGTCGAGGTGGGGCGACAACCTCAGCTCGTACGGCACGTACAACTCGGGGATCCGCGACGGCCCCACCCGCTGGTACGGCACGTGCGTGAAGGCGCGCACCCGCTTGGCGCCCACCAGGTCGGTCAGCGCCGACATGCCGAGCGGCCGGTCCCTGCGCGCGCCCTGGTTCATGTAGCGGCTGGAGCGCATGTGCCACTCGTGGCCGCCCGACTGCCAGTCCTGCAGCCCCTTGACGTAGGCCAGCACCCCGGCCGCGCTGATCGGGTCGATCGCGTGCTCCACGAACAGCGGCCCGAGCTCGGTGAACACGGTGTGCTCGAACTGCTGCAGCCGCGAGGTGAGCAGGTCGTTGACGGCGTTCGCCGCCTCCTGCGTGCCGCAGCCGAGGAACTTCTCCAGCACCAGCACGCCGTTGCTCAGCTCGCCCTCGTCGCCGACCTCCCGCTGGTAGGAGAACAGGTCGTTGCGCAGGTGGACGGCGTCGGAGAAGGAGTCGCGCAGCACCCGCATCGGGCGGGTACCGGCGATGCGGGCCGGCACCTCGGCGCCCACCGCGTGCTCGACCAGCCCGGCCGACCAGGGCGCGCCGCCGACCTTGCGGCGCATCTCGATGTACTCGACCGGGTTGGCCACCCGGCCTTTGTTGATGTTGGCCAGCTCCCACAACGACTCGTTGAGCAGGTTGCGGGTGCTCTCGGCGAAGCGCGCCCGCCAGTCGTGCGACATGCCGGGCACCGTACGCGGCCACAGGTCGGCCAGGCCCGCCTCCACCGGGTTGGCCGGCTCGGGCATGCTCACGTCGTCGCCCATCGGCATGAACGCGGCCAGCCGGTTGAGGTACTCCTTGCTGCCCGCGAGGTCGCCGGTGCGCTTGAAGACCTCGAGGAAGTGGTCGTCGAAGAAGAAGACCCACACGTACCAGTCGGTGATCAGGCAGAGCTCGGCGGCCTCGCAGTCGGGGTGGGTGTAGGCGCACAGCAGCGCGTAGTCGTGGGCGTCGAGGTCGGTCTGCTCCCAGATCCCCGACCCCTCCAGCATGCCCATGGCGCGCGCCCACCGTCTGGACTGCGCGCGCGCCTCTTCGAGATGCCGGTTGAGCCGGGCGGGGTACGGCACGTAGAAGTCGGGCAGGTCGAACGGCTGGGACAAGGTCACTCCTTGACGTGTGAGTTCAGCTCGACGCCCTCCAGCACCCCGAGCGCGTCCGGCACCAGCACCGCGGCCGAGTAGTAGGCGCTGACCAGGTACGACGCGATGGCTCTCGCGTCGATGCCGGTGAACGTCACGCTCACCCCCGGCTCGACCTGACCGGGCACCTCGGCCGGGCGCAGGCCGACGACGCCCTGGTCGTCCTCGCCGGTGCGCAGCACCAGGATCGAGCTGGTACCGGCCCGGCTGACGGGGATCTTGTCGCAGGGCAGGACGGGCACGCCGCGCCACGCGGTCAGCCGGGAGCCGCTCAGCTCGACGCTGTCGGGGCAGAGGCCCCGGGCGTTGCACTCGCGGTGGAAGGCGGCGATGGCGCGCGGGTGCGCCAGGAAGAAGCGCGACTTCTTCCTGCGGCAGAGCAGCTCGTCGAGGTCGTCGGGGGTGGGCGGACCGGTACGGGTCTGGATGCGCTGGCGCGCGTCGGCCTGGTGCAGCAGGCCGAAGTCGCGGTTGTTGACCAGCTCCCGCTCCTGCGACTCGCGGATCGCCTCGATGGTCATCCTGAGCTGCTGCTCCTTCTGGTCCATCGGGTCGTTGTAGAGGTCGGTGACCCGGGTGTGCAGGCGCAGCACGGTCTGCGACACGCTCATCGCGTAGGAGCGGGGGCCCGGGTCGTAGTCGGCGAACGTGGTGGGCAGCACCGGCTCGCCCCGGTGGCCGGCCGCCGTGACGATCGCCGCCTCGCCCCACTTGTTGCGCGGCCGGGCGAGCCGGGCGCGGTGACGGTCGAGCGCCTCGCGCAGGGCCGGCGCCCGTTCGGCCAGCGCGTACAGCTCGGTCCACGGGAGGGCCAGCACCGTGCACGGGGTGCCGGCCTCCAGCGTGTGCTCCCACACCGCGCCCTCGGCGGGCGGGTCGGCGCCGGCGTGGTCGCCCCCGGCCAGCGAGCCGAGGACGACGCGGTCACCGTACGCGCCGGTCCCGAGCCTGACCGCCTTGCCGTGCGCGACGATCAGCAGCTCGCCGGCCGGCTGTCCGGCCCGCACGATCGTCTCGCCGCGGTCGTACTCCCGCTGCTCGAAGCGGCCCGCGAGGGTGTCGAGCACCGGGTCGTCCGCCAGGCCGTGCAACGGGGGCAGCTCGGCCAGGCTCGGCGGGACGGCCAGGACGCGCGCGCCGACGTTGGCGAAGCTCACCCGCCCGGAGCCGACGGGGTACGTCAGCCGACGGTTCACCCGGTAGACCCCTGCCTCGACGTCCACCCACGGCAGCACCCGCAGCAGCCAGCGCGGGGTGACCTCCAGCGTCTGCGGGACGGTCTTGGTCGTCGTGGCGAGCGGGCGCGCCGCGGCGGTGTCGAGGCTCAGGCGTTCGGCCTGCGTCATCGGCTAGTCGTTCCTGCCGAGTTCGACGTCCTCCAGGACACCGAGGGCGTCGGGCACCAGGACGGCGGCCGAGTAGTAGACGCTGACCAGGTAGGAGATGATCGCCTTCTCGTTGATGTTCATGAAGCGCACCGACAGGCTCGGCTGGTACTCGTCGGGGATGCCGGTCTGGTGCAGCCCGACGACGCCCTGGTTCTCCTGGCCGGTGCGCATCAGCAGGAACGACGTCGTGCGCGTGCCGGACACCGGGATCTTGTTGCACGGGAAGATCGGCACGCCGCGCCAGGCCGGCACCCGGTGCCCGCCGATCTCGGCGGCCTGCGGGTAGAGGCCGCGCTTGCTGCACTCGCGGCCGAAGGCGGCGATGGCCTGCGGGTGGGCCAGGAAGAACGCCGGCTCCTTCCACACCAGCGCCAGCAGGTCGTCGAGGTCGTCGGGGGTGGGCGGGCCGGAACGGGTGCGGATGCGCTGGCTGAAGTCGGCGTTGTGCAGCAGGCCGAACTCCCGGTTGTTGATCAGCTCGTGCTCCTGGCGCTCGCGCAGGGCTTCGATCGTCAGGCGCAACTGCTGCTCGAGCTGGTTCATCGGCTGGTTGTACAGGTCGGAGACCCGGCTGTGCACCCGCAGGACGGTCTGGGCCACGCTCAGCTCGTACTCGCGGGGGCTCTGCTCGTAGTCGACGAACGTGCCGGGCAGCACGGCCTCGCCGACGTGGCCGGCGGACAGGTCGATGGCGGCCTCGCCGTGGTCGTTCGTGGCGCGCGAGCCGTCGGCGCGCCGCGTGTCGACGTGCTCGCGCAGGGCGGGGGACTGCGCCGCGATCTGGTCGAAGTCGCTCCGGGAGAGGGTCAGCACGGTGGTGGCCGTCTTGGCGCGCGCGGTGAAGGCGTACTCGCCGCCGTCGGTCAGGGCCTGCTCGCCGAGGTGGTCGCCGTCGGCCAGCACGCCGAGGTCCTGCTCGTCGCCGTACGCGCCGCGCCCGATCTTGGCCACGCGGCCGTGGACGATCAGCACGAGCCGGTCGGCGGGGGCGCCCTCGGAGACGATCCGCTCGCCCGCCTCGAGCTCCTGCTGGGTGAAACGGCCGGCGAGCGCCTCGAGCACCTCCATGTCGTCGAAGCCGCGCAACAGGGGCAGCTCGGTGAGCTCGGCCGGGATGACCCGCGCCTCCGACCCCGTCGCGGTGAAGGTGATCCGGCCGTCACCCAGCGTGTACGTGAGTCTGCGGTTGACCCGGAACACGCCGCCCGAACACTGCACCCACGGCAGCAGCCGCAACAGCCAGCGGGAGGTGATCTCCTGCATCTGCGGCGGGGTCTTGGTCGTGGTCGACAGTTGCCTCGCGGCGTCGGTGCTCAGACTGAGCTGCCCGTCCCCGTTTCCGGGCATGGTCGAGTGCGTCGTTTCGGTCATGATGCTCCGCCAATCTCAGAGTGCGGCCAGTGGGGGATGAAAGATCACTTGGTGCGGTGGGCGAGCCGCTCGGCCATCGACGCCAGCTCGGCGGCCGCCTCGGGCGTGATGCGCGCCTCGCCGAGGGCCGACGTGGCCTCGCGCACGCGCTCGCCGATCAGCGCCTCGACCCTGGCCAGCGCGCCGGTCTCGACGAGGATCTGGCGCAGCTCGGCGGCGCGGTCGTCGGTCAGGTCGGGGTTGCCGTGCCAGGTCTTCAGGTGGGCGAGCTGGGCGGGGGTGGCGTGCTGGACGGCGTGGGCGAACATCACCGTCTGCTTGCCCTCACGCAGGTCGTCGAGGGCGGACTTGCCCGTCTCGTGAGAGGCGCCGAACGTGCCGAGCACGTCGTCGCGCAGCTGGAACGCCTCTCCGAGCGGCACGCCGAAGCGGGAGTAGGCGTCGAGCAGGTCGAGGTCGGCGCCGGCCAGGGCGCCGCCGATCTGCAGCGGCCGTTCGACGGTGTATTTCGCGCTCTTGTAGCGGATCACCGTCAGCGCCTCGGACTCGGTCGCCCCGGCTCGCAGCTGGGCGAGGACGTCGAGGTACTGGCCGCTGATGACCTCCGTGCGCATGGCGTCGAACAGGTGGTGGGCGGCGCGCAGCCGCACCGCGTCGATGCCGCACGACGACAGCAGGGCGTCGGCCCAGGCGAGGCTGAGCGTGCCGAGCAGGATGCCGCCGGCCCGGCCGAACGCCTCGGCGCCGGGTCCGCGGTGCAGCAGGGCGAGGTTGCGGTGCACCGTGAACCGGCCGCGGCGCAGGTCGCTGTCGTCCATGATGTCGTCGTGGATGAGCAGGCCCGCGTGGCACAGCTCCAGGGCCGCCGCGGCGCTGATGATCTCGTCGCAGTCGTCGCCGCCTGCGCCGCGCCAGCCCCAGTAGCACAACTGCGGCCTGATCCGTTTTCCGCCGCCGAGGATGAACTCGGTCAGCAGCGTGTACGCCTCCTCGACGCCGGGATCGGAGACGGGAGCCCGTGAGGACTCCAGAAAGCCGCTGAGGCGTTCGTCGATGCGTGACCCCAAGGTCTGCTGGGTGAGGCTCACCGGCATGCGGACGGCTCCTTCGGTACGTCAATGGCTACACACAGTTACTCATCGATCACCGGAAGTGTAAAGAGTCTTCCGCCACTTTGCTTTTCGATGGCCACAGCCGTACCAAGGAGGTGCCTGTTTGAGGCTCTATGCAGGGGTATGCGGCATTTGTGCCCCCGGCAGTGAAGGAGACGAGCATGAAAGCAGTCACCTGGCACGGCAAGCGCGACGTACGGGTGGAGGACGTCCCCGACCCGGTCATCAAGGAACCCAACGACGCGATCATCAGGGTCACCAGCAGCGGTATCTGCGGCTCCGACCTGCACCTGTACGAGGTGCTCGGGCCGTTCATGGCCGAAGGCGACATCCTCGGGCACGAGCCCATGGGCATCGTCGAGGAGGTCGGGTCCGGCATCAGCACCATCAAGCCAGGCGACCGCGTCGTCATCCCGTTCAACATCGCCTGCGGTCACTGTCACATGTGCGGGATGGAGCTCTACGCGCAGTGCGAGACCACCCAGGTGCGCGAGCACGGCATGGGCGCGGCGCTGTTCGGCTACACCAAGCTCTACGGCCACGTGCCCGGCGGGCAGGCCGAGTACCTGCGGGTGCCCGAGGCCCAGTTCGGCCCGATCAAGGTCCCGGAGGGGCCGCCGGACGAGCGCTTCGTCTACCTGTCCGACGTGCTGCCGACGTCCTGGCAGGCCGTCGAGTACGCCCACATCCCCGAGGGCGGCAGCGTGGCCGTCTTCGGCCTCGGCCCCATCGGCCAGATGAGCGCCCGCATCGCCCGCCACCTCGGCCACCGCGTCATCGGCGTGGACGGCGTCACCGCCCGCCTGGAGATGGCCCGCCGCCACGGCATCGAGGTCGTCGACGCCAGCGAGGTGTCCGACGTGCCCGGCGAGATCCGGCAGCGCACGGACGGTCGCGGCACCGACTCGGTCATCGACGCCGTCGGCATGGAGGCGCACGGCTCGCCCGCCGCCAAGCTCGCCCAGACGATCACCGGGCTGCTGCCCGACGTGGTCGCCGCGCCGCTCATGTCGAACGCCGGCGTGGACCGGCTCGCGGCGCTCAACCAGGCCATCGACTCCGTCCGCCGCGGCGGCGTCATCTCCATCACCGGCGTCTACGGCGGCATGACCGACCCGATGCCGATGTTGCGCATGTTCGACAAGGGCATCACCCTGCGCATGGGCCAGGCGAACGTCAGGAAGTGGATCAGCGCCCTCATGCCGCTGCTGACCGACGACACCGACCCGCTCGGCGTGATGGACTTCACCACCCACCGGATGCCGCTGCGGCAGGCGCCCGAGGCGTACGAGATGTTCCAGAAGAAGGCGGACGGCGCGATCAAGATCCTGCTGACGCCGTGACGGGGCAGTTCACGCGCGTTTCACGGGCCCCGCCCCGGGCAGCGGAGCACGCATGAGAGTCGTTGTGGTGGGAGCCACGGGGAACGTCGGCACCGCCGTCGTGCGCGCACTCGCCGCGGACGACGGCGTGACCTCGATCGTGGGCGTCGCCCGGCGGTTGCCCGGCTGGCGGGTCGATCGCACCGACTGGCGGCAGGCCGACGTGGCCACCGCCGACCTGACGCGCATCTTCGACGGCGCCGACGCGGTGGTGCACCTGGCGTGGTTGTTCCAGCCGACCAGGAGCCCCGCGGTCACGTGGCGGGCGAACGTGCTGGGCAGCATGCGGGTCTTCCGCGCGGTCGCCGAGGCCGGGGTGCCGTCCCTGGTGCACGCCTCGTCCGTGGGGGCGTACTCGCCGGCGCCCAAGGACCAGCCGGTGGACGAGAGCTGGCCCACGCACGGCTGGCCCGGCGCCGCGTACGGCAGGGAGAAGGCGTACGTCGAGCGGGTGCTCGACGTCTTCGAGCACGACCACCCGAACGTCCGCGTGGTGCGGATGCGCCCCGGGTTCATCTTCCAGCGGGCGGCGGCCACCGAGCAGCGGCGGTTGTTCGGCGGCCCGTTCGTGCCGGGGCGGATGGTCAGGACGGGACGCGTCCCGTTCATCCCCGACATCCCCGGGCTGCGGATGCAGGTGCTGCACGCCGACGACGCCGCGCAGGCGTACCGGCTGGCGGTCACCGGGCGGGCGCGGGGCGCGTTCAACCTGGCGGCGGAGCCGGTGATCGGCCCGAACGAGCTCGCCGGGCTGCTCGGGGCCCGCACGGTGCGGGTGCCGGAGCGCATGGCGAGGGCGGCCATGGCCGCGGGCTGGCACCTGCGGCTGCTGCCCGCCGCGCCGGGGCTGCTGGAGCTCGTCCTGCGCATGCCGATCATGAAGACCGACCGGGCCAGGGAGGTGCTGGGGTGGACGCCGCGGCACTCGTCCCTGCAGGCCCTGCGCGAACTGTTCGACGGACTGCACGACGGCGCGGGCATGGAGACCGCCCCGCTGGCGCCCGACAAGGGGCCGGTGGGCCGGGTCCGCGAGCTCGCGACGGGGATCGGCCGGCGGCCGTGACGTCATGATCCCGCGCAGCCCGTTCCCCGCAGGCGAGGGAGAGGGCTGCGCGGGGCGTTCCGCGTCGTCCGGGATGAGTCGTCCGCGATGACACGAGGAGACGCATGCGAACGCTGATGGCCGAACCCTTCACCGAGCGGGACGTGACCCGGCTGCGCCGCGCGGTGGCGGAGAAGGCCGAGCAGGCGGGACTGCACGGCTCACGCCGGGACGACTTCGTGCTGGCCGTCCACGAGAGCGTCGTCAACGTCGTCGAGCACGCCGGCGGCCGCGGGTTCCTCAAACTGTGGACGGTGAACGGCGTCGTCTGCTCCGAGACGACCGACCACGGCACCGGCATCCCCGAGGCGTACGTACGGGGGGACCGCCTGCCCTCCGAACGCGCCGACTACGGAAGGGGCATCTTCCTGATCCGCCACCTGTGCGACGAGGCCGACTTCCGCACCGGCCCCGACGGCACGACGGTCCGGCTGACCATGCGGTTACCGCGCCGGAGGGTCCGCGGGGGCATGCGAGGGATCCGGGTGCAGGCGCCCGGATCCCGGCTCCTCGGCCGCTTCACCCACTGATCCCGTCCCCCTGACCTGGCCCGTCTGACCTGGCAGGCCGCCAGGTAGTCTCGAGGGGACGGAAAGGGATCACTACGTTGAGCGGCGAGAAGCTTTCCCCCGGGATCATCTCTCCCGTCCGGCGCATCGGTCGGCGGGAGTTCGACTTCGAGCGCCAGGTGGCGATCATGGCCATCGTCAACCGCACCCCCAACTCCTTCCACGACCAGGGCCGCACCTTCGCGCTCGACCACGCGGTGTCGGCGGCCGTCCAGGCCGTGGATCAGGGGGCCGACTGGGTCGACATCGGCGGGTTCGCCTTCAGCGCCGCGCAGGATCCGATCGAGGCCGCCGAGGAGATCGACCGGGTCGTGCCGGTCATCACCCGGGTCAGGGCCGCCACCGACGCCGTGATCTCGGTCGACACCCACCGGCCCGAGGTGGCCAGGGCGGCCGTCGAGGCCGGGGCCGACGTCATCAACGACACCAACGGCCTGCGCGAGCCGGGCATGGCCGAGGTCGCCGCCGAGACGGGCGCCACGGTGGTGGTCACGCACAGCCTCGGCGGCCCCGGCCGCCGCGTCTTCCGGCCGAGCTACGCCGACGTCGTCGCCGAGGTGGCCGCGTTTCTGCGGGAGCGGGTCGCGTACGCGCTGAAGGCCGGCATCGGGCCCGACAAGATCATCATCGACCCCGGGCACGACCTGAACAAGAACACCTTCCACTCCCTCGAACTGACGCGCCGGCTCGAGGAGATCACCTCGATCGGATACCCGACGCTGGTGGCGCTGTCCAACAAGGACTTCATCGGCGAGACCCTCGACCGGCCCCAGGGCCGGCGGACTGAGGGCACGATCGCCGCCAACGTGGTCTCCATCCTCAAGGGCGCCCGCATCCTGCGCGTGCACGACGTGGCCGCGACGGTCGCGTCCGTCCGCATGACCGAGGCCGTGCTCGGGTGGCGCGGCCCGCTGGCGCCCAGTCACAACCTGGCCTGAGGAGGTCCGTCCATGAGCGATCGCAAGCCCATCGGCCTTCCGTTCGAGACCTGGATCGACCGGCAGATCCGTGAGGCGGAGCAGCGCGGCGAGTTCGACGACCTGCCGGGCAAGGGCAAGCCGCTGCCCGGGCTCGACCGGCACCTCGACGAGATGTGGTGGATCAAGCAGAAGATCGAGAGCGAGGGGCTGTCCATGCCCCTGCCGCCCACCCTGGCGCTGCGCAAGGAGGCGGAGCAGGCGCTGGCCGAGGCGCGCGGCGCGCGTTCCGAGGCCGAGGTGCGGCAGATCCTCGAGGACATCAACCACAGGATCCGCGAGGCGATCAGAACCGGCCTGTCCGGCCCTCCGCTCAACCTGATGCCGTACGACGTGGACACGATCGTCTCGGAGTGGCGCAGGAATCGCTAGTGTTCGGCGCTGAGGGTCTGCGCGACCGAGCGGCGGGCCGCCAGGCGGGCGGGCAGGGCGGTGAGCGCCGCCGTCGCCAGGAGGGTCGCGAGTGCGGCGCCGAGCATCCAGGAGAGCGGGGGGTCCACCGCGTTCCTGGCGGAGAAGAGCGAGAGCAGGCCGAGGCCCAGAGGGACGCCGAGCACGGCGCCGGGCAGGCTGGGCAGGAGCTGGGCGGTGGACAACCCCGCGGAGACCTGCCCCGGAGTGGCGCCGAGCGTACGCGCGATGGCCATGTTCGCCCGGGCCTCCATGGCGATGGTCCAGGTGAGCGTGATGGTGTTCACGACAGCGAGGGCGATCAGGAGACTGGTGACGGTGAGCATCAGCAGGCGGTCCTGCTCGCCCCGCAGGTTGGGCAGGGCCGAGGAGTCGCCCAGGCCGTAGCCCCTCTCCGGCTGGACGTGGATGGCCAGCAGAGCGACGATCGCGATGACCGTGGTGGCGGTGGAGCATGCCTGCAGCACGGCGCGGCCCGGTCGGCGGGCGGTCAGCCGTAGCCCGAGCAGCAGCGGCGTGGGCAGCAGCGCCGACAACGCGGTGAGCCAGGGCCGATGACGGGGCCGGTGCGCGGTGACGGTCAGCGCCGTGACGGTCGCCGTTCGCATGGCCCGCAGGGTGGGACGCAGTGTGGACAACACCGCCACCGCCACCGCGAGCACGGTCGCCGTGGCGACGGTGGCGCCGGTCAGCCCGGCGGCGTCGCCGATCCGGCTGGCGGTGGGGCTGGCGATGACAGGCGCGGTCAGGCGGGCGATCGTCAGCCCGAGCGCGCCGCCGGCCAGCGCCAGCGCCAGGTACTCGGTGAGCAGGACGGTGGCGACCAGGCCCGGGGTTGCGCCGACGGCCTTGAGCAGCCCGGCCCGGCGCGTCTGCTCGACGGCGCGTCCCGCGGCCAGCGCCGCCACTCCGGTGACGGCCAGGAAGCTGAGCAGCCAGCCCCCGACGACCAGGATCGGCCGGCTGTTCCTGAGGATGACCATGTCCTGTTGGGCCTTGAACTGCCAGGAGTGGAAGGTGACCCTGACGGTGGAGACGGGGTGGGCCTCGCGGAAGGCCTCGGTGCGGGCGGGGTCGCGCAGCTTGAGGTCCAGGGCCGTGGTCACCGGGAGATCCTGGGCCGACGCCAGTGCCCAGGCGTCCGATCGCGTCATCCAGGCCAGGCCGGTGTAGTCGCTGGGGCCGCCGCCCGGGCCGATCTGCGCCGCCCAGGGGTAGATGGAGGTGGCCGCGGTGACGGCGATCCCGACGACGGGGTACGACCGGCCGGCGATGGTGACGCGGTCGCCGACGCCGACGCCCAGCGCGGTGGCGAAGCCGCGTTCGAGGACCGTGCCGCCGTTGCGCACCCAACGCCCCGAGGTCACCAGCGGCCGGTTGACCGCGCCGGGCGTCTCGGCGAAGCCGTGCACCACCACGGGGGACGAAATGGAGTCGCGGGTGGTGAGGTCGGCGTAGACGATGCGGTAGGGGCCGTGGTGGGCGACCACTTCGGGGGCGTCCGCCAGCGCGGTCAGGGCCGCGGTCACGTCGGGGCCCGTGTCGCCGGAGAGCGCCACCACGTCCGGCCCGGCGGTGGCCGCGCGGGTCTGCTCGTACAGCGCGTCGCTCACGCCGCGCAGCGACAGCCCCAGGGCCATCGTCGCGGTGGCCACGGCCACCGCGAGCAGGAGCATCAGGGCCTGGGCCTTGTGTCGCCGCACGTCGGCCAGCACCAGGCGCACGACGAGCACGACGGAGCCCACGGCGGTCAGCCCTCCAGCCCGATCAGCCCGCCGAGCCACCCGGTGCCGGTGCCGGCCAGCCGCGTGTCGTCGACGAACATCCCGTCGCGCATCGAGACCAGCCGGTCGGCGCTGGCCGCGACCCGCTCGTCGTGCGTGACGATCACGAGGGTCTGGCCCTCCGCGCGCAGGTCCTCGAAGATCCGCAGCACGTCGAGGGTCGCCGCGGTGTCGAGGTTGCCGGTCGGCTCGTCGGCCAGGACGACCAGCGGCTCGTTGACCAGGGCGCGGGCGATGGCGACCCGCTGGCGTTGCCCGCCGGACAGCTCCGAGGGCAGATGGCGGGCGCGGGCGGTGAGCCCCACCCGCTCCAGCAGGTCGCCCGCGCGCCGCCTGGCCTCCCGCCGCGAGCAGCCGGCCAGCAGCGCGGGCAGCTCGACGTTCTCGGCCGCCGACAGCTCCTCCACCAGGTGGAACGCCTGGAAGACGAACCCGATCGACCGCCGCCGCAGCCGCGCCAGGGCGCGCTCGGTCAGGGTGTCGACGCGCCGCCCGGCCAGCCACACCTCCCCATCGGTGGGCCGCTCCAGGCCGCCCAGCAGATGCAGCAGGGTGGACTTGCCGCAGCCGCTCGGCCCCATCACCGCCAGCGTCTGCCCCTGGGGCACCTCCAGGTCGACCGCGTCGACCGCGCGGACCCGGCTCTGGCCCTGACCGTGCTCTTTCACCAGGCCGCGGACCCGGACCACCACGTTCATGCGTCCTCAGCTTCGCGATCCACCTTGGACCACGCCTGCTCGCAGGCCGCCAACCAGCGCAGGTCCGCCTGCAGCCGCAGCACGATCCCCTCCAGCAGCAGGGCGGCGGGCGATCCCGCCGGCTCGGCCAGCAGCGCGTGCTGCGCCTCGCGCAGGCGGCGCAGCAGCTCGCGGCGCTGCGCCGCCACGAGCTCGACCGGGTCGGCGAGGCGGGTCGCGGCCGCCGCGACGAGCTTGAGATGGAACTCCGCCAGGTCCGGCTTCGGCCAGTCCACCTCGATCAGCCAGGCCGCCACCCGCTCCTGCCCGGCCGGCGTCAGCGCATAGACCTTGCGCTCCGGCCGCTCGGGCAGGCCGTGTGCCCGCTCGGAGACGACGAGCCCGGCCTTCTCCAGCCGGGCCAGCGTCACGTAGATCTGGCCGGGGTTCATCGACTCGCCCAGCGGGCCGAGGCTCTGCCGCAGCCGGGCGCGCAGGCCGTATCCGTGCGACGGCTCTTTGGCGAGCATCGCCAGCACTGCGTCTTGCATGCGGACCCCCTAACGGTGAGCTAATAGATAGCGGTTAGCCGTAAGGGGCGTCAAACTGGCGCGAAACCACGAAACCGGGCCCAGGGCCCCCTGGGCCCGGCGGGTCATCCGAAACTCAGCCGCAGTGTTCGAAGGGGCTCGTGTACGAGCTGCTGCCGATCGAGCCGCCCCACCTGACGCACTGTCCTGGAGCGGAGCGACTGACCGGCCCGGCGTAGTAGCCGTAGCTGCCGGAGTCGGTCGCTCTGGCCTCGCCCTGCGGTTCGAGGAAGGCCGACATCGACGAGGCGGTGCCGACATTCGTCGTCTTCAGCGTCGTGACGCAGTTGTAGCCGTTGCCGGAGTTGTAGAGCAGGTACGTGCGGCCACCGGTGAGAGCGGCCGAGTCGATGACCGCGTAACCGCTGCCGCAGACCTCTTCCGGCGTGTAGGGGTTGGTGCCGCCGCCGCAGGAGTTGGTGCTGGTGACGGCCTTGCGCTGGCCCAGGGACACGGTCACGCCGTCCACGGTCGGGCTGGTGTCGACCGCGCCGGTGGAGGTGCGCTGCTCGTAGTGCAGGTGCGGGGCGGTGCTGCCGCCCGTCGAGCCGACGGTGCCGATCACGGTGCCCTGGCTGACGCTCATCGAGCCGCCGGCCGCGCGCACCATCGTGGCGAGGTGGGCGTAGCGGGTCCTGGTGCCGTCGCTGTGACGGACCTCCACCCACTTGCCGTAGCTCGTGCTGCCCGCGTCGTTGAAGTAGGCGGTGCCCCCGGCGGTGGCGCGTACGGTCTCGCCGTTGATGGCGTCGCTGCCGTAACTCTGCCAGTCGATGGAGCCTGACGGGTTGTGCGAGGGGGTCCAGTTGTTGGCGTAGAACGTCTTGCCGCAGTTGAACGGGCTCTTGTGGGTGGCGAGGACGCCGGTGCTCCGCGCCGATGCGGATTGGGGGAGCAGGGCCGTCGCCAGGGTGACCAGCAGGGCCACGGCGGCGGAGGTACGGATCGGTAACCGGCTGAGGGAACTGATCATGGGGACTACTCACCTTCTCTGGACAGGTGGGTAAGTGGGGGCGCCCCGTTGATCAGGAACATAGACCCGAAACTTCTTTTCATCAATCCCTGTTTGAATGAAAACTTTACGACGTCCTGTTGATGGCCGATCGACGTGCGGGAGAGGCCCGGGTGGCGGGCCTCTCCCGGCCTTTCAGTCGATGGGCGGGTAGGCGTTCTGGAGGAGTTCGCGGAACTGGGCGGGGAACCACTGGCCTGACAGCGGGGCGTCGGGGAGGGCGCCCGACGGGTTGTTGCCGTTCAGGTCGTTGCCCCCGTACGTCGGGTCGCACATTCGGTCGAAGCGCTTGCCCTCGTCGTTCTCGATCTCCCTGCTGGAGCCGTCCGACTCGCCCGGCGGCTTCACCCAGACGTAGGCGTCGAAGCCGGCCGCGGGGGCGGCGGTGGGACGGATGCCCATGCCCGCGCCGCTCTGGTTGCACCAGTTGCCGGCGTGGATGCGCTGGTCGACGCGGGACTCGTCGACGAAGACGTCCACATCCGTGGAGGTGCTGGGGCCGGTCGGGCGGGCGCTGCCGCCCCAGCCGTTGCGGGAGGTGTCGATCAGCATGCCGAGCCCGTCGTCGAAGCCCCGGCCGACGAGCGCGGAGCGCAGGGCGGCGGCGAAGCTCTGCTCGTCGACGTACTGGTTCCAGTCCACCCAGGTCGAGTCCCGGACGGACGTGCCGTTCACGGTGGTGTTGACCGTGAAGTGCGGTTCGGTGGTGGCCGAGTAGTTGGCGGTGTTGACGATGAAGCCGTCCACGCTGTCCACACCCGCGGCGGTGCCGGTGGCCATGCTGTGGAAGAGGTTCACCGCCGGGGCGAAGTTCGAGTCCCAGCCGAGCCAGCCGTGGTGCCCGGCGTCCACGTACGTGTAGACGTTCGGGATGGCGTGCAGCCGGTCGAGGGCGTAGCGGACGCCGTCCACGTAGCCGCCGGCGCCGTTGGCCTCCTGGCACTTGGGCACGCTCAGGTTGGTGACCAGGTTCGGCAGGGAGTCGGGTTCGATGATCGTGACGATGCGCAGGTTCGCGTACGCGGGGTCGCCGAGGATGGCGGCGATCGGGTCGATGTACTGCGTCCTGTAGCGGTTGAACCCGTCCTCGGCGATGAGCAGCTCGCCGCTGGAGGCCAGCGCCGAGCAGTCGCGGTTGGGCAGGTTGTAGACGACGACCTGGATGGTCAGCGGCGCCGAGCCGTTGGCGGCGTCCTGCCGGACGGCCTCGTCCATGTGGGCGCGCAGGCCCATGGCCGACGACGATCCGCCGATGGCCGCGATGCGGTCCATCCACACGGCGGTGGAGACGTCCGACACGGCGTCGCCGCCGGGCTCGGCCGCGGCCTTGGCCGCCCAGTTCGGGTTGACGTAGCCGGTCGCCCCGGCGTACGGGTTCTCGACGTGGCCCGGCGTGCTGCCGCCGTCGTCGTCGGCCTCGGTGGCGGTGACCGTGCGCGAGGTCAGGCCGGGAGCGGCGACGGTGAACGCACGGGTGCCGTTGTCCGTGTCGGCGTCCTGGGCGGCGGCCAGGGTGACCGTCTGCGGGGTGTTCCAGTTCTGCGGCGTGAAGGTGAGGCCGCCCCCGGCGGAGACGGTGAGGTTCGTGTCGCCGCCGCCCGCGGTGGTGGTGACGGTCACGTTCGCGTCGGGCCGGGCGGCCAGACGTACGGTGTACGTGCCGGTCGAGCCCTCCGGCACCGTCACCGACGCCGGGGTCACGATGATCGCCTGCTCCACCGTGGAGTCGTCGTCCACCTCGGTCGCGTTGACCGTGGCTCCGGTCACGCCGGTGCCGGCGAGGCTGAACGCGGCCGTGCCCGCGGTGGTGTCGGCGTCCTGGGCGGCGGCCAGGGTGACCGTCTGCGGGGTGTTCCAGTTCTGCGGGGTGAAGGTCAGGCTCGCCCCGGAGGCGACGGTGAGGTCGGCGTCGCCGCCCGTCCTGGTGGTGGTGACGGTGACGTTCGCGGACGGCGCCGCCGACAGCCGGGCGGTGAACGTCGCCGTGCCGCCCTCGTTCACCGCGACCGACCCGGCCGAGGTGACCACCGACGGGGTGGTCGGCGTCGTGCCGCCGCAGGCGGTGCCGTTGACGCTGAACGCCGTCGGGTTCGGGTTGCCGCCCGACCAAGTGCCGTTGAAGCCGACGCTGACGGACGCGCCGGTGGCCAGGTCACCGTTGTACGCCAGGTTCGTCCCGGTCACCCGGGTGCCCGACTGGCTCCAGTTCGCACCCCAGCCGCTGGGCGTGTACCGCTGGGTGGTCGTGGGATAGTCGAAGGCCAGCGTCCACGAGGTGAGCGGGTCGCCGGTGTTCCGCAACGTGATGCTCGCGGTGAAGCCGCCCTGGCCCGGGCTGCTCGTCCACGTGTTGGCGGTGTAGGTCACGTCGCAGGCGACGGCGGCGTTCGCGGCCGTGGCCTGGCCGGCGACGAGTCCCAGGGCCGCGACGCTGACGGCGGTCATCGTCACGGCCCATCTGCGGAGGCGATGTCTCACGGGCGATCATCTCCAGGAATAGGTGGCTGGGAGCGCTCCCATCGTGTGTCGCGCCCGCCGCCCTGTACAGCGGCCCGCCGCCGTACGGGCGCCGACCGCCCCGCACGCTCGCCGAACGCCACCGGACAGAGCTGAAACTTTCATCCCGGCAGGCCTGGTGAGGGGCGAGGGCCTCGTCCGCCGGGAGCGGCCGTTCAGCGGGTGGTGGCCAGCGCGAACCGTTCGCGTGCAGCCTCGATCGCGGCGTCGTCGGAGAAGTCCGCGAACGCCTCCTCGTGGTAACGCTCGGGGATGATCCGCCGGACCCGGTCCGGATAGCCGGCGCCGGGCTCCGGCACCGTGATCCGGGGCGGGACGCCCATCTCGACGGCGATCGGCCCGGAGGCCCGTACGGAGGCGGCCCAGTCAGGGCTCTCCCCGGTGATCGCGCACATGTGGCGCGCGTACACCCACCGCACCTCGACCAGCGAGTCGGCGTCCGCCGGTTCGACGCCGAACGGCTCCACGGCGCACACCACCCGCGAGTCGAAGCCGTGGCCGTGGGCGTGGTGCTCGCCGGGCGAGGCCCGTTCCAGGGCCAGGGTCACCTGGGCGGCGAGCTCCTCGCCGAGTCGTGACGACGGCTGCCTGGCGGCGAACAGCGTCACCCCGGCCAGCACCAGGCCGGCCAGGGTGACGATCGCCGCGAGGAGCCCGCGACGTCGCTCGGTCATGGGCTCGTGCAGGTCAGGGTGGGAGCGGGGCTCGGGATCGAGCCGGTGGCGTTGAAGCCGAACGTGGTGGTGGCGTTCGGCGCGAGCGTGCCGTTGTAGGCGGCGTTCTTGACGGTCACGTTCGGCGGCTGCCCGGTGAGCACGCCGTTCCACGGCGAGCCGTCGAAGCCCTGGCCGCCGGTGTACGCCCACTTCACCGTCCAACCGTTGATCGCGCCGGTGCCGGTGTTGCGGACGGTCACCTCACCCTGGAAGTGGCCGGCCCAGCCGGTGTCGGTGGCCCGCCAGGTGGCGGTGCAGGCGCCGTTCGACGGCGGCGGCTCAGTCGGCGGCTCGGTCGGCGGCTCGGTCGGCGGCTGCGACGGGCCGCTGCCGCCGGGGCCGACCCCGGTCACCTCGCCGTTGCCGCCGTCGAAGACGACGTCGGCGCAGCTGTAGAAGTTCTCGTTGCTGTCCGAACGGATCCAGTGGGTGAAGATGATGTGCCGGCCGGACTTGCCGGACGGGAGCCGGGTGTCCCAGTAGTAGTAGTTGAGCCCGCCCGGACCGCCCGACTTGGGCGGGTCGGTGACGCTGCCGAACGGCTCCAGGTCCGACCACTTCAGCGGGGCGTCCGGGTTCCAGCCGTTCTTGGTGACGTAGTACCTGAACGTGCCGGGGTGCTCGGCCCAGTTGCTGTGCCGCATCTGGATCGTCGCGCCCGACGTCAGGTGCGTCACCGGCCAGTCGGAGCGGACCGCGTTGTAGGCCGTGAAGTCGTACGGACCGCCCGTGCCGGCGCTGCAGACCTGGCCGTCGGGGATGAAGCCGCTGGTGCGACCGGCGGCGTCGGAGCGCAGAACCGCGAACCAGTTGTACAGCGGGGTCGTGCCGCTCTGCTGGACGGCGGCCGCGCACGCGGGGTTGTACGGCTGGATCTGGCCGTTGTCCCGCAGCCCGTCCTGCCAGCACAGGAACGTACGGCTGCCGGGGAACATGGTGACGCCGTGGGCCTGCGCCGGCGTGGGCGCCATCAGGAGTGCGGTGACGAGGACGAGGACGGCGGCGACGACCGCCGATTTGAGGGACCTCATGGGGGATTCCTTTGCGCTGACGACAGAGGAAACCCGACCTGCCCGCCCGGCTCCCGCATTGAAACACGGTCGGCGGCGGTCCGACAACGCGCGGTGAAACTTTCAGCCGATCACGGTCATGCACTTTTGGGAGCGCTCCCAAAATGAAGCCGTTCGGCTCCGGATGGGGTGTCACTCGGATCGGAGGGCGGCGTCGAGGGCGTCCAGGTGGAGGTGGAGGGCGTTGGCGCAGGCCGGGGCGAGGCGGCCTTCGCGGGAGCGGTCGGAGAGTTTGCGGCGGAGGGATTCCGTGCGGGTCTCCGCCGGGCCGTGGGGCGTGACGGCGTGCTGGAGGACCTGGCGCAGGTCCAGGATGACGTCGGCGTCGGTCCTGCCGCAGGCCGTGCCGTCCTCCAGGACGGTACGGAACTCCGCGACCGCCTGTTCGACGGCGCCTTCCGATGGCGGTGGACGCTCGACCGTGCGTTCCCTGGGCGAGGTCCAGGCGGGCGACGGAAGTGTGCTTTCCGACGGCGTGGACGAGGGAGGTGGGGCGGACTGGTGACGGGGCGGCGTCGGTTGCTGGAACCACAGCAGAGCGGACAGGGCGAGCAGGACGGAGCCGATCAGCGTGACGCCGCGCCGGACGTTCCGCGTGAGCGTGGCCGTGCCGAGGACGGACGTCAGGGTCGCGGCGACCTGGGCCGCCGTCGGCCGCTGCCGGGGGTCCTGCGCGAGGCAGCGCCGGCAGAGGTCGGCGACCGCCTTCGGGACCCCGGGAACGCGCGGCGGTGGTGACGTCCGGCGGGCCGCCTCGATCTCCTCCCACGTCGTCTCCGGGTACGGCCTCCGCCCGGTGAGCATGGTGTGCAGCAGCACGCCGAGCGCGTACACGTCGACCGCCGGATGGGTCGGCGCGCCGAGCAGCCGCTCCGGAGCCACGTACGGCGGCGTGCCGCGGTCGTCGTCAGGGTCGCCCGCCCAGGCCGCGATGCCGAAGTCGAGCAGCTTGGGGCCGTCGGCGGTGAGCAGCACGTTCTCGGCCGTGACGTCGCGGTGCACCAGGCCGCGCGCGTGCCCGGCCGTCAGCACCCGCGCCAGCCGCAGCGCGATCGAGGCCGCCTCCTGCCACGGCAGCGCCCCCTCCTCGACGCGTTCGGCCAGCGGCGTGCCGTCGAGCAGCGGCATCACCACGTACGCCGCCACCCCGCCGTAGGAGGTGACGGTCTCGCCGTAGTCGTAGATGTCGATCGCGTCGGGGTGGATGCACCGGGCGGCGGCCCTGGCCTCGCTGCGCACGCGGACCCGCTGGCCGGGGTCGGTGTGCAGCGAGGCGGTGAGCACCTTGACGGCGACCATCCGGTGCAGCGACTGGTCGAAGGCACGCCAGATGACCGACATCCCCCCGTGGGCCAGCGGATCCAGGAGCAGATACCGCCGGGCCAGCACGTCCCCCGGCTCAAGCCGACTCACGGACCACCAGTTCCGTGGGGAGCACGGGATCGACGCCCCCGGCTCCGGTCAGGAGCAGCCGGGTGGCGACGGTGGCGAGCTCCTCGACGGGCTGGCGGACGGTGGTCAACGTGGGGACGGTCTGCCGGGCGACCGGGGCGTCGTCGAACCCGATCACCGCGACGTCGGTCGGCACCTTGCGTCCTGCCCGGCGCAGCGCCTGGATCGCACCCGCCGCCATCAGGTCGGAGGCGGCGAAGACGGCGTCGACGCCCGGCGCGTGGCGCAGCAGCCACTGCATGGCGTGGACGCCCGAGGCGGCGGTGAAGTCGCCGTAGGCCACCGGCACGTCGGGCAGGCCGGCCGCCTGGAGGGTGCGGACCAGGCCCTCCAGCCGGTCGCGGGCCCCGGGCAGGGACGGCGGGCCGCCGATGGCGGCGATGGTGCGGCGGCCGGTGAGCAGGAAGTGCTCGGCCGCCTGACGGCCTCCGTCGCGGTTGTCGACGTCGGCGAACGGGAGCTTGAGGTCGTGCGGCGGCCGGCCGATGCCCCGCACGGGCATGCCGGAGGTGGACAATTTGATCGCCAGCGGGTGGCGTTCGCGCGCGCCGACGATCAGCACCGAGCCGGACAACGCGGGCAGCGTGGCGGAGGCGGGGCTGACGGTGGTCACCATGAGGTGGGTGCCGTGCTCGGCGATCACGTTGCCGGCGGCGGAGAGCAGCCTGGCGTAGTACGGCTCGGAGAAGAGCCGGGGGAGGTGGTCGCAGACCACTGCCGTGACGCCGTCGGTCATGGTTCCGGCGGAGGTTCCGCGGGGTGCGCGATGTCGGACGTATCCCATTCGGGACACCGCGTCGTACACTTGGCGGCGGGTCGACGTACTGACCCGCACCGAGCCCGTGAGAACGCGCGACGCGGTCGCGGGGGAGACCCCGGCAGCGGCCGCGACCTGTGCCAGTGTGGGCTGCTCGGTCATGGATCACCTCGCGGGAAAAGATCCTGGGAGCGCTCCCACGTTAGCAATGTTTCGCCCTTGTTAATAGGGCCTTTGCTGGGAGTGCGCCCGCCTGTGCGGACGCACTCCGAATTCGCTCAGCTAGATCGACCGGAGTCGCGGATCACGGATTATTTCCGCGCCCGATTCCTCCATATCCGACGATCAGGAAAATCCTCAGTCGAGGACGGTCGTCACGTCCGCCTCGTCGAGCGGCCCCGTGGGCTCCTCCCGGTCCGGCTCCTGCTGCACCGGCCGGCAGCTGGAGCCGCAGCCCCCGAACCGCTCGGTGTCGACGGGGTGGAAGTCGGTCGGCGGCACGCCCTTCAGGGCGTTGATCATGGTGTCCTTCCAGATCGGGCCCGGGATGGAGGAGCCGAAGACCGACGGGTAGTATCGGCCGCCGATGGTGATGTTGTTCAGCTTGTAGTCCTGCGAGCCGCGCGGGTCGCCGATGCTGACCGCCCCGGCCAGGTCGGGGGTGAACCCGGCGAACCAGGCCGTGGCCTGCGCGTCGGTGGTGCCCGTCTTGCCGGCCGCCGGGCGGCCGATGCCGCCCACGGCTCGCATCGTGCCCTTGGTGAAGACGCCGGACAGGATGTCGGCCGCGGCGTCGGCGACCCCGGGGTCGATCGCCTGCTTGCACTTGGGCTGGTAGTTCGTCACCTTGCCGTTGCGGTCGGTGATCTTGGTGATGACCATCGGCCGGCAGTACTTGCCGCGCGCGCCGATCGCGGCGTAGGCGTTGGCCACGGTCACCGGGTCCATCTCGTTGATGCCGAGCGTGAACGTCTCGTACTCCTGCAGCGGCAGGCCGTCGGAGCGCTTGATGCCGAGCGACTTGGCGGTCTTGACCGTGTCGCACAGGCCGACCTTCTGCTCCAGCGCCACGAAGAAGGTGTTGACCGACTCCCAGGTGCCGGTGGCCAGCGTCTTGAAGCCGCCGCCGCCCTCGTCGTTGGTGACGGTGTGGGACGGGTCGCCGATGTTCTCGCCCTTGCAGTTCTTGAACGAGGAGTAGTACGGCGCCCGGTAGCCGCTGCCGACGGTGATCCCGTCGTTGATCTTCATGCCCTTCTTCAGGGCCGTGAGCAGCGTGAACGTCTTGAACGTCGAGCCCGCCTGGAAGCCCACGCCGCCGCCGTGCACCGCGTCGGCGACCACGTTGTACGAGATCTCCTTCTTGCGCTTGTTGGTGCCGTACTTCCGGCTGGCGGCCATGGCCTTGATCGCGCCCGTGCCCGGCTCCACCAGCGCCTCGGAGGCCACCGGGTTGTCGCCGGCGTGGACGTGCTTCCTGATGGCCTGCTCGGCGGCCTTCTGCATCTTCGGGTCGAGCGTGGTCTGGATCGTCAGGCCGCCCCGGTTGAGGAACTGCTCGCGCGCCACCTTCGTCTTGCCGAACGCCTGGTTGCTGAGCACCTCGTTGCGCACGTACATGCAGAAGTACGGGTAGTCGCTCTCCCCGCAGCCGCCCGGGATCGGGGTGCCCTTGAAGCCGAGCTTCGTCTCCTTGGCCTCGGCGGCCTGCTCGGGGGTGATCTTCTTCAGCTCGGCCATCCGGTCGAGCACCACGTTGCGCCGGTTCAGCAGCCGATCCCGGTGGTCCTTGCCGAGGTTGGGGTCGGTCGCGTTCGGGTCCTGCACGGCGCCGGCCAGCGTCGCCGCCTGCGGCAGGGTCAGCTCCGAGGCGCTGACCCCGAAGAAGCGCTTGGCCGCCGCCTCGACGCCGTACGCGCCGGCGCCGAAGTAGGCGATGTTGAGGTACTTCTCCAGGATCTGGTCCTTGGTGTACTTCTCCTCGACCGCCATCGCGTACCGCAGCTCCCTGAGCTTGCGGCCGTAGCTGGCCTCCAGGGCGGCGTTCTTCTCCTTCTCGGTGGTCGCCGAGTTGAGCAGCACCTGCTTGACGTACTGCTGGGTGATGGACGAGCCGCCCTGGGCGATGCCGCCGGAGGCCAGGTTCTTGGCCAGGGCGCGCATGGTGCCCTCGATGTCGATCGCGCCGTGCTCGTAGAAGCGGTAGTCCTCGATCGAGATGATGGCCGTCTTCATGATGTCGGCCACCTGGTCGAGCTGGACGTTCTCGCGGTACTCCTCGTAGAAGTACGCGATCTCGTTGCCGTCGGCGTCGACCACGGTGGTCCGTTCGGCCAGCGGGGGTTCCTTCAGCTCCTCAGGCTGGATGCCAAGTTCCTCCGACGCCGAGACGAACACCGCTCCGGTGCCTCCGACAGCGGGCAACGCGATCGCGGCGGCCACCACGCCGGCCGCCGTCGCGGCCGCCGCCAGCCGCGCGATACTCGACATACGGGAACCCATGCTGGATAACCCTCCCCCTCGTGGCAATACGGTGCATCCTAAACCCGGGCATGACATGCTCCATGTAAAACCTTGGATGCCCCATGGGCGGCGAATGTTCGCCCCGGGCCCAGGTTTTTTGCGGGAGTTCGGGCCACATGCGGATGGTTCGGGCGGCTCGTGGTCTGTGTGTCGAGTGCGATCAAGCGCTCCTTCTGCGGCGGCCGAGTTTCTGCCAGGTGGCGGCAAAGAACCGTGTTGCCCGCGTGGCGCTCGTCCGCCGGTCTGGCAACGTCTACCAGGGCATTTCTTCCAGGCCTTGGTGGAGGGCTGCTATGCGTCGTGTCGGGGAGGGCGAGCACGCCGATCGCCTGCTGGCCGCCGCCAGGACTTATTGGGGAGACAGCCCGAGCGGCGACAGATGCGTCGTCGCGGAGGCGTACGACGACGATGACCCGCGGGTCGTGGTCCGTACGCTGCTGGTGGCCAAGGCGATCTGCGGTCTGGTCTCGGCGCGGCTCGTCGTGCTCGCGGCGCCGGAGTGGGCGCCGCTGGCCGAGGCGTTCGGCGCCGCGCCGGACGGCCGGCCCGAGGTGCCGCCCGCCGCGCTGGTCACCAGCCGGGCCGAGCGCGCCGTGGACAGGGAGGTCCCCGTCGTGCTGGTGCACGGCGGCGGGACGCTCAGGGCGTACGCGCTCTTCCCCGACCAGGGTCCGTGCTCGCTGCAGGAGGAGCTGCCCGCCCGGATCGGGGCGTTCTTCGAACGGCACGTGTGGCCGTACCGGGAGACGATCAGGCCCAGCGCCGAGCGCGTCGCCTGGCGGGCCAAGAGCGGCTACCAGATCCGTACGGAGACCGAGCGCCGCCAGCTGCGCCACTACGGCTGCGCCCGCCTGGGCATCGACGCCGACCGGCCCACCATCGCCGTGTTCGGCCACTCGCCCGGCCTGGACGAGGAGCTGTTCGAGGCCACGGCCGAGTTCGCCGCGCGCGACGACGCCGCCAACTGGCTGTTCCTCGACCCCGTTCCCGCCACCGGGAACCCGCGGATCAGAGGCGTGACCGGCGCCCTGTCCGCGAACGTGTTGTGGAGCGTGACGGACGTGGGCGTCACGTTCGGCGACAGCGACCTGCCCGCCTTCGGCATCCCGGTGATCCAGGCCGGGTGGTCCGAGGGCGGCGCGTGCGGCGCCACACACGTGCCGCGCACGCCGTACGAGCTGTGCTCGCTGTTGCAGGAGGCCATCGCCCGGCACGCCAAGGGCGACACCGTCCTCGGCCCCGAGCAGCGCGAACGCGCCCGGCTCTGGCTCTGGTTGCGCAGTTGCGGCGCCGACGTGCCGAGCCAGCTCCTGCCTCACTGGGAGCACGGGGACGACTACGCCCGCGTGCTCACCGTCAACCTGCGGCACGCCGAACGCGACGGCGATCCGCTCTACGCCGCGGTCGCCCGCCTGTGGAAGCGGCGCGAACCGCTGCTGACCCGGTTCGACTTCCATGACCCGGCCGCTCTGGCCACGACACTGACCCCCTCGAGGAGTACGAGATGAGCAGCAGTACGGGACCCGCGACCGACCTCGACCAGGTGATCGTGCCCGCCGTCCCGCCCGTCCACCTGCTCACCGGCGACGTGCCGGCGCTGCAGGTGACCGACCGGCTGCACCGCGGCAGCCAGATCATCGGCCGCTTCGAGACGTCCGGCATGGTCGGTTTCAAGGTCTCGGCGCAGGGGCGCCCGCTGCGGGTGACGCTGGGGTTGTCCACGGACGACCGCTCGGTGAGCGGCTGGCACACCGGGCGTACGGAGCCCGCCGGCCCGGGGCCGCGCTTCGTGCAGATCCGCTCGCAGGGGCGGCTGCGCCAGTGCGTCCTGCTGCGCGGCAGGAAGTCGCACGCCCGGGTGTCCTTCGACCTGACGCCGGAGGAGATCCCGGACGACGGCCTGGTCTGCATCGAGGCGCTCGACGTCACCGAGGGCGACGGCGTCAGCGAGGACGTGCGGGAGGCGCTGAAGGGACGCGTCGCGCCCGACGGGGTGGCCGGGGTGCGGCTGAACAAGGTCGTGTTCGAGGAGCCGCCGGCCGTCGACTACGACCCCGACACGCTCGACGGCATCCGCTGCGAGTTCTACACGCTGATCAGCGCGGGCGGCCTGGCCAACCTCAACCGGCAGGGCACCCGGCAGATCCGCGCCGGCATGTTCCTGGTCAACCCGGCGCTGAAGGACCGGTTCGGGTCGAGCGGGCGCATCACGTTCCGGCTGGGGACCAAGGCCGAGCCGGCCAGCCTCATCCCGGCCACGTGGCGGCGGGTCAACAGCGAGCTGCGCTGGCTGCGCCACGCCGCCAAGAAGATGGTGCACGCCGCCGCGCCGTCGGTGGAGCGGGTGTTCAGCCTGCGGGACGGCGACCTCGGCACGCCGGAGGTGAGCGTGCGCGGCAACGTCACCGAGCTGACGGTGCCCAGCCCGACCAACTCGCCGCTGCTGGTGATGCTGGCGCCCGTGCCGGGTGCGGTGCCGACGCTGGAGTGCGGCATCCAGGGCTGATGCGTCAACGCGGGGTCGAGCGCGCGTAAGGGGCCTGGAAAAACCGGGATCAACTGTGATAATGCCGCACATTGGGCAGGTTCACAGCGTGGGCGGGAAGGCATTGCTGATCGAGACGACCCGGCACCTTCCGTGCACGGTCCTGCGCGCCAGCGGCGAGCTCGACCACGCGGGCCGGGTCCGGTTCAGCGCGTGCGTCAACGCCGTGTGGGACTGGTCGGAAGGGCCTGTCCTCGTGTTCGACCTCGCCGACCTCGACTTCTACGACTCCTCGGTCATCGGCGTGCTGGGCATGGCCCTGCAGCGGATGGAGGAGGAGGGCGACCACGGGCGGATCATCCTGGTACGTCCCTCCGCTCACCTGCTGACCGTGCTGCGGCTGACCGACCTGCTGTCCCACGTGGAGCTGCGGGACAGCGTCGAGGAGACGGTGGCGGAGCTGATGGTGGAGGCGGCGCCCGACGCGGACGTCATCCGCGCCGTCACGCCCGCGTGCGGCCTCCGCTGAGTACTACTCCTAGAGTCCGCGCCTCAGAGTCCGCGCCTCAGAGTCCGTACGTCTCCAGCAGGCGCAGCCACACCTCGCTCACGGTCGGGAACGACGGGACGGCGTGCCACAGCCGGTCGAGCGGCACCTCCGCGGTCACCGCGATCGTCGCGCCGTGCAGCAGCTCGGCCGCGCCAGGGCCGGCGAACGTGACGCCGAGCAGCACCTTCCTGTCCTCGTCGACGACCGCCCTGGCCTTGCCGCGGTAGCCGTCGCCCATCAGGTACGCCCCGGCGACCGCGCCCATGTCGTAGTCGACCACGCGTACGTTGAAGCCGTCGTCGCGGGCCGCCCGCTCGGTGCGGCCGACCGCGCAGATCTGCGGGTCGGTGAAGACCACCTGCGGCGCGCCGTAGCCGCCCGCCAGGTCGCGCATCCCGGGCAGCTCGTCGCCGCGGGCGCGGGCGGCGATCACGTCACCGCACACGCGGGCCTGGTACTTGCCCATGTGGGTGAGGAGCACGCGGCCGTTGACGTCGCCCACCGCGTACAGCCAGCCGTCGGCGATCCCCGTGGCGCGCAGGCTGTCGTCCACCTCGACGGGCGCGTCCGTCGGCAGGCCGACGGTGTCGAGCCCGAGGTCGTGCGTGGCGACGCGGCGGCCGGTCGCGATCAGCAGCTCGTCGGCCTCCAGCGGCAGGCCGTCGGACAGGTGCAGCGTCACCTTGCCGCCCGGCTCGGGGCGCTCGACCCCGACGACGCCGATGCGGGTGCGCACGTCGATGCCGGCCTCGGCGAACGAGTCGGCGAGCATCTCGCCGGCGAACGGCTCCATCCGGCCGAGCAGGCCGTCGCCGCGTACCAGGACGGTGGTCTGGGCGCCGAGGCCGTGCATGGCCTGGGCCATCTCGCAGGCGACCACGCCGCCGCCCACCACCGCCAGCCGTTCCGGGATCTCCTTCGCGGCGGTCACCTCGTGGCTGGTCCACGGGTTGGCCTCGGCCAGGCCCGGGACCGGCGGCAGCGCAGGGACGCTGCCCGTCGCGAGCACGACGGCGTGGTGGGCGGTCAGCACGCGCTCGCCCTCCGGGGTCGTGACGCGTACCCGCCGGGGGCCGTCGAGGCGGCCGTGGCCGCGTATGAGCTCGGCCGGGACGCTCTCGATCCAGCGCGCCTGGCCGGAGTCGTCGTAGTTGCCGACGGCCTCGTCGCGCCTGGCCAGCACCGCGGCCACGTCGATCGGGCCGAGCGAGAGACCCGGCACCCTGCGCACCTCGCCCGCCAGGTCGATCGGGCGCAGCAGCGCCTTGCTCGGCACGCACGCCCAGTAGGAGCACTCGCCGCCGGCCAGCCGCTCCTCGATGATCGCGGCGGTCAGTCCGCCGCGTACGGCCCGGTCCACGACGTTCTCACCGGCGGGACCGCCACCGATCACGATGACGTCGAACTCGTCAGCCACCCCTGCCTCCACACGCGCTCGGCTACACTTCCGATGCTTTCACGCCGGTGGCCGCCTGGTGCGCCCGGTCCCGTCCGAGCATGTGAGCGGGGTGAGAGTCCTTTCATCTCGGGCTCATGGTGGTCCAACCGCCTGTCGACACGCTGGGGAACAGCCGCGGACGGGCCGCGGCAACACCAGGAGGGCCAGACATGAGTCAGGCACTACGGCGGGCGCTGCTCGCCACCGCGATCTCCCTCGGCATGGGGGGCGCCACGACCGCCCTCACCACGACGACCGCCCAGGCCGCCGCCCTGCCGTCCATCCACATCACGGCCTTCGCCGACGACGATGACGACGACGGCCCGCGCGGGGGCGTGGACGCGGGCGCGGGTGGGGCCGTGACCCGGGATGACGATGACGACGACGCGCCGCGGGGCGGCGTGGACACCGGTGCCGGTGGCGCTGTGGCGCGGGATGACGATGACGACGACGCGCCGCGGGGCGGCGTGGACACCGGTGCCGGTGGCGCTGTGGCGCGGGATGACGATGACGACGACGCGCCGCGGGGCGGCGTGGACACCGGTGCCGGTGGCGCTGTGGCGCGGGATGACGATGACGACGACGCGCCGCGGGGCGGCGTGGACACCGGTGCCGGTGGGGCCGCGGTGCTGGACGACGACGATGACGACGCGCCCCGTGGCGGGGTGGAGACCGGGATGGGCGGGACCGCCGGTCACGGGGACTCCGGGGGCGAGTTCGCCACGGTGAGCGACGAGGCCGCCGCCAGCGGCACGTCCTGGACGGCGCCCGCGGTGCCGCTGGCCCTCGGTTTCCTCGGGGTGCTCGCGGTGGCGGCGTACTGGCTGCGGCGCACGCTCTTCACGGAGAGCTGACCATGCGCCTCATGCTGGCGGCCGCCGCCGCGTGCGCCCTGGCCGCGACCACTGCCTGCGTCCCCGGGAACGTCATGGACGCGGAGACCACCAGCGCCTCCCGGCTCGGACCCGCCGCCCCCGAGGCGGTGGGTGAGGTCGCGCGCCCGGTGGCCCGCGACATGGCGGGCGCCGGCGGGATCACGCAGCCGGCGGCGGCCGAAAGCGGGGGCCGGGCGGCGGCGGACGTGGCCGACCCGGTGCGGTTACGCATCCCGGCCATCGGCGTCTCGACCCGGGTGACCGCGCTCCGGCTCGACGCCGACGGCCGGCTCGTCGCGCCCACCAGCTTCACCCGCGTCGGCTGGAACAAGGCGGGCCCGGAGCCGGGTGAGAAGGGCGTGGCCGTGATCGCGGGCCACGTCGACTCCAAGACCGGCCCCGCCGTCTTCTACCGCCTGCGCGAGCTGCGCAAGGGCGCCAGGATCCACGTCGACCGGGCCGACGGCAGCACGGTCACGTTCGTGGTGGGCCGGCTGGCCCGCTACCCGAAGAGCCGCATCCCCGACAAGGAGGTCTACGGCACCGCCAAGGGCGCCGAGCTCCGACTGATCACCTGCGGCGGGACGTTCGACCGATCACGTAACAGCTACCGCGACAACGTGATCGTCTTCGCCCGTTGACCCCCGGCCACCCCTGCAGCACCCCGCAGACGTGCCGCCGAGGAGATCCTTTCCTCCTCGGCGGCACAACCGTGTCCGGGCTCAGCGGGCGCCGGGGACGGCGGGTTCGCGGTTCGTCCAGCCGGATTCGATGGTCATGGTCCAGGTCTTGGCCAGCAGTTGCTCGCCGTCGTGGACGGTGTCGAGATCGCGTTCGACCAGGAGCATGTCCTTGGTGTCGATCACCCAGGTGTGCAGCGCCGTGTGCTTCGCGTCCTGCCTGCGGTAGGTGAGCTTCTCGCGGTTCTTGCCGGCGTCGGCGACGGTCACGCCGGGCAGCTTCGACAACACCTCGTACGCGGTCCGGCGCACGGCCTTCGGCACGGGCACGTTGTGCAGGAGGTTCTCGTACGCGCCGTGCATCTGATTCATGTCGGGGGCGGGTTCGCCCGGGGCGGTGTTGAGCCTCCGCAGCCAGCTCACGAGCCCCTCCGGGTCCGCAGGCGCGGCCTGCAACTCCTCGAAGGTCAGCCGCGTGTAGCCGATGATCCAGCCGGGGCCGCCCTTGACCTGCTTCACGAAGCCCTTCTCGGGTTCGCGCGACAGCTCCGCCAGCATGCCCTCGGTGCGGTAGCTCCACTGGTCCGGGGAGCCGTCGCGCTTCCACGCCGCCCGGTCGGCGGCGGTCTTGGGCGTCGCGCCCAAGCGGCGGAAGGCGACCCAGGACCGGCCGTCGCGCGACGACCACTCCTCGCTGACCCGGCGCTCCACGACCCAGTACTTCTCGTCGCGGCCCACCTTGCGCGGGTGGGTCAGCACCTGGACGGTCTTGGTGTGCCAGTACCCGCCCTCTGGTGCCCGCTCGGCGGCGGCGGTCGCCGGGGACGCCAGGACGGAGGCGGCGGTGGCGGCGGCCAGGCAGGCGGCCAGTGACGTTCTCATGTCAGAGGTCCTCGTCAATCGCGGTAGGGGTTGGGGAAGTCGGGCTCGCGGTCGGTCCACACGCTCTCCTCGACGGCGACGAACGACTGCAGCTCGCCCGTGTCGTCCGTGAGCGTCTCCACGGAGAGCGGCTCGCCGGTCACCTGGTCGACGATCAGCCGGACCCGCACGTGGTGCCCGGCCCGCCTCGGGTGCGGCCTGCGGTACTCGACCGCCTGACCGGTCCGGCCGAGCTGATCGGTGACGGCGCCGCGGGCGATCACGCCGGGCAGCGAGGCCATGAGCCGGTAGGCCGCCGCCCGTACCTCGGAGGAGACGGGGATGTAGGCGATCAGGCTCTGCAGGTTCTCCAGCAGGAGGTCCACGTCGCCGGAGGGCGCCAGCAGCGCGCGCAGCCCCTCGGGCGTGGCGGGCAGCTCGTCCATCGCGTCGAGGGTCTTGCCGGTGGACAGCAGCCGCCAGTCCACGTCGCGCGACTCGAACGACTCCGGCTCGCCCGGCGCGGCCTCCACGTCGAACGGGTTGCCGGCCAGGTCGTTGGGGTTCACCGTCTTGTACGTCCACGACCGCGGCGAACCGGCGGCGCGCCAGGCCGCCTCGTCCTCGGGCGTGGCGGGCTTGGCGCCGAGGTAGCGCTGCACGATCCAGTGGGGCTCGGTCATCTCGCCCACCGGGATCCACGTCTCCTCGGCGGTGGCCGTCTGGATGACGTACCGGCCGGTGGGGTCGTGGAAGCGGGCGCCCCTGACGAGCTTGTTGCCCCACCACGAGCCGTCGGCGGGCTGCTTGGCCACCGAGGTGGCGGCGGCCAGCAGGATCTGCCGGGCGGACGGCGGCGCGACCGGTTCCGGCGCGGCGGTCGAGAGCAGCACGGCGGCGGCCGTGGCCGCGCTCGCGAGCCCCAGCCCGAAGGCCGTCCAGCGCGCGGCCCGCACCTTCGGCCGCCGCCCGTCGCGACCCGGCCCGCCCGCGAC